>JARDZU010000113.1 GCA_029240695.1 Acidimicrobiia bacterium
GAGATCATCTCGCCGCCGCCTTCGAACGGCTCGGTCTCCTCGAGTGCCTCCATCCTGCCCCAGAGGACGCCGATCCCGGTGGGACCCAGCATCTTGTGGGAGGAAAACGCGATGAAGTCGGCGCCGAGAGCTTCGACACCGACCGATGTGTGAGGGACTAGTTGAGCGGCGTCGACCACAACGCGAGCCCCGTGACGATGGGCCAGGTCGGAGATGACCCGGATCGGGGGCATGATCCCAAGGACGTTCGACATCCCGGTCACGGCCACGATCTTCACATCGGGCCCGAGCTTTTCCTCGTAGGCGGCGAGATCCAGCCTGAAATCCTCGGTCATGGGGATGTGGTCCAGGGTGGCACCGGTCCGTTTGGCCACCATTTGCCAGGGCACGAGATTGGCGTGGTGTTCGATCTCGGTGCTGAGGATTCGATCGCCTGGCCCGAGATGCTCCAGTCCCCACCCGAAGGCGACGGTGTTGAGCGCTGTGGTTGTTCCCCGGGTGAACACGACCTCTCTCGGGTCGGTAGCGCCTATAAAGCCGGCGACGCGCTCCCGGGCCGCCTCATAGGCGTCCGTCGAGGCCACGGAGAGCTTGTAAGCGCCACGATGGACATTCGCATAGGACGTCCGGGCGAAGCGGTCCATTGCTTCCAACACGGGAATCGGCTTCTGCGACGACGCACCTGAGTCGAGGAAATGGAGCCCATCGGCGAGCACCGGGAAGTCGGCTTTCAGATGCGAGAGGTCTGTCACGTCTAAGTCAACACCGTCCGGAACGAATCGTATCCCTCTTGTTCGAGGCGGCCTGCAAGCTCAGGACCGCCGCTCTCCAGTACCCGGCCGTCCATGAAGATGTGGACCCGGTCAGGAGTCACGTAGTCGAGCAGGCGCTGATAGTGGGTGATGATCAGAAACCCGCGGTCGGGGCCGGTGAGCTTGTTGACCCCGTCGGCGACGGTGCGCAGGGCGTCGATGTCGAGCCCGGAGTCGGTTTCGTCCATGATGGCAAGGTCGGGCTTCAGGACCGCCATCTGGAGGACTTCGTTGCGCTTTCGCTCACCACCGGAGAATCCCTCATTGAGGTAGCGATCGGCGAATGAGCTCTCCATGCCGAGCTCTTTCATGGCGTCCATCACCTTCAGACGCAGCTCGAGGACAGTCAGGTCGACACCGGTGCGGTTGGACAGGGCCTGTCGGAGGAACTGGATCACCGAGACCCCGGGAATGGACTCGGGGTGTTGGAAAGCAAGGAACATCCCGGCGGCGCCCCTTCGACTGGCACTGACCGCGGTCACGTCCTCACCCTTGTAGAGGATTCGCCCGGCTGTGACCCGGTAGACGGGGTGTCCCATGAGGACATTGGCAAGGGTCGACTTCCCCGACCCGTTGGGGCCCATGAGTGCGTGAATCTCGCCCTCATCGACGGTTAGGTCCACCCCTTTGAGGATCTCGATATCACCGACCCCGGCGCGCAATCCCTCGATCTGAAGGAGGGGAGTGGTCTCGCTCACACCCACAATGGTATTTGCACTATTCCCATAGGGGAAATGCAATGCTCACTCGCTGAGATCCCCCCAGTCGGGCTTGGCGAGACGGTCGAGATCGGTGATCGAGATCGGGAAGACGGTGGTGGGCGTTCCGGCGGCCGCCCACACCGGGTCGTTGCGGCGGAGTCGATTGTCGGCGAAGACGCGAAGAGACGTGGCGTGCCCAAACGGGGGAGTTCCACCCGCGGCATAGCCGGTCGCGGTGCGGACTTCGTCGAGTGTTGCCCGTCTCGAACCGGTGACGCCAGCCGCATCCGCCAGTTTCACTGTGTCGAGACGCAGGTCACCCGGGACCAAGGCCACCACGGGTTCTTCGGAGGCATCGGGACCTATCAAGACGAACACCAATGACTTGACGATGGCCGAGACCGGGCAGCCGATGGCTCTCGCCGCATCCTCGGCGGTCTTCGTACCCTCCGGGAACACGCGGGTCTCCATCTCGAAATCGGCGATCGAAGAGGCGAGGCGACGGCTCGCCTCGGGGAGTTCGCTCAACCTCGCACCAACTCGACCATCCGGGCCACACCGTCGTAGTCGGTGAGGTCAAGCCATTGGAGATACAACCGCTCGACTCCGGCCTCTTCGAGCGCTGCGAGCTTCTCCCTCAACTGGGACGGCGTGCCGAACAGCTGTCCCGCCTTGTTCCATCGAACGATCATCTCGTCGCTGGTGATATTTCGCCGCCCGGCGGCCGCCGCGATCAGGCCGGCCAACTCGGCGTCGGTGGCGGCCACTGTGACCGGTCCCATCATTGTGGCCTCGACCAGGCGGTCACCCGCAGCCTCACGCATCACCGAGATCTTTGCCTTTGCCTCGTCGACCGGGCATATGAAGACGTTGTACTCGTCGGCTCTGGTTCCGGCGAGGGTCGGGGTGCGTTTTGGGCCGCTGCCACCGATGATCAAACGTATGCCCGTCGGCTTGGGCCGCACGTCGAGATCGAGGCTGTAGAACGGGCCGCTGTGTGTGCCGCGCCCGCCGCCAAACGCTGCCTCCAGATAGCCAATGGCGTCTTCGAAGCGGGCCCATCTCTCCGAGTCCTCGGGAAAGGGGATTCCCAGGGCGTCGTGCTCGAAGTCGTTCCAGCCGGTGCCAACGCCCAGATCGAACCGACCGCCCGACATCTGGTCGATGGTGGCCGCGTTCTTGGCGATGATGGCCGGGTGACGGAACGTGATCGGTGTGACCAGCACGGCGAGCCGCACCGTGTCGGTGTCCCGGGCCAGACCGCCCATGGTGGCGAACGCGTCGGTCGCCTCCGGTGCGGGCTCGGGACTCCAAGCGAGATGATCGGAACGGGCGAAGGAGTAGAGGCCCTCGGATTCGGCGAGTCGCGCCACCCGCAACAACTCGTCGTACGTGCCACCCATCTGGGGCTCGGTCATGATGGAGAAGAGCACCGCTAATCCTCGATCTCGATGGTGAATCCCTCCTTGGCCAGGGCCGCCTTCAGGGTCTCGGCCTCCCCGGGCCGGACCGAGAGGCTGAGGACGCCGCCACCACCGTGGACGGCATGTCTGAGCTGAAGGTCCCGCACATCGACCTTGCTGGTCTGAAGGGCGTGGCCGACGGCTGCGATCTCACCCGGTCGGTCCTGCAGGATCACCTGGACCATCGCCACCGGTGGAGCCATGGCTCCGCGGCGCGCTCGGGCATCGTCGAGCTGCGAGGCCAGACCATCCATATCGCCGGAGACGACCCGCGACCTGAGGTCCTCGAGACTGGCCACGAGATCGTCGATGGCCGAGGTCACCGATTCGGAGTTCGAGGTGAGGACCTCCGGCCACCACGACGATTCGGCTGAGGCCACCCGGGTCAGGTCGCGAAAGCTGCCCGACACAAGATCTACGGCATCGGGCTTGCGCGAGATCGTGTTCACCAGCGTCACTGCCAGCAGATAGGGGAGGTGCGAGACCGAGGCGACAATTTCATCGTGCCGCCGCGCCGACATCACGATCGGATTGGCTCCGGTAGATCCAACGATCGTGGTCATCCGTTCGATGTCCTCGACAGAAGCGCCGTCGTCACAGATGACCCACGGTGCGCCGCGGAACAGCGCCGCCGACGCCGCCTCGGGCCCGGCATGCTCGCGTCCCGCCATGGGATGACCTCCTACGAAGCGGACCCCGTTGCGGGCAGCACCCAGCATGGGCACCTTGACGCTGGTGACATCGGTGACCAGCGCTCCGGTCACGAGGCTGGCGAGGGTCTCGAGGTTGGCGTGAAGTGGTCCGGCGAGGACGACCAGGTCGGCTCCGTGAACGGCGTCGGCGACCGAGCCTGCGATGTCGGTGGCGTGCCGCGCCGACGACAATGCCAGGGCCACCGGCGAGGGATCCCAGCCGACCGATCCCCAACCCTGCTCCCTGAGGGCGAGTCCAACGGATGCACCGATGAGCCCGGTTCCAAGGATGGCGACGTTGGGCACGATCAGGGACGGTAGGCGTCGAGGATGATGTCGAAATCCTCAGGATTTCGAAGAAACATTTGGGGGTAGAAGCGCTGGCAGCCGGCCTCCTCGAGGCGATCCAGCATCTCGGCCGCCTTCGAGCCCGAGCCATGGGGGTAGCCCCGCTTCTCGTAGACCTGCTCGATGTGCTCCGGCGTCGACCTCGTCCGCTCGGCGAGCATCGCCAACACTCGCCGGTAATCGGATTCCTTCCGGGCTGCCACGGCGGGACACGCTGTCGAGAACAAGATCGAGCCGGGATCACGCCCCGCCTCGGCTGCGGTCTTCTCGGCCAGGTCCCGTCTGCCGGCGTATTGCTCCGGCGTGCAGGCATAGATGTTGAACTCGTCGGCGTACCGCCCGGCCAGGGTCGGCGTCGTCTTGCTCCCACCTCCTCCCACCAGGAGCCTCAGGTTTCGGGGACGAGGCTGTGGGTCGAACTCGGACAACTGATAGTGCTCACCCTCGAACCCTGCAGTGTCCGTGGAGAGAGCGGTCGTGAGGTAGGCCAGACATTCATCGAGCAGCTCGAAACGGGTGCCTTGGTCCGGGTAGGGGAGTCCGAACAATGTGAACTCCTCGTCCAGCCACCCTGTCCCGATACCCATGGTGAAACGGCCCGCCGAGACTTCATCGAGGGTCACGCCCATCTTGTAATACACCGCCGGATGGCGGAACGTGACGGGGGAGAGGAGTGAGACCAGTTCGATCTTGGTCGTCTCCCGGGCCAGGGCTGCCAGGTGGACCAGGTGGTCGTAGGCGGGCCGCTCGGTCTCATCGCCCCGCTCCAGGTAGTGATCGGGCAGAGCGATGGCGACGAGCCCACGATCCTCCGCCCAGCGAGCCACATCCAGGATCAGCTCCCAGTCGCCACGGGTTTGAACGGCGAGGTCCATCTTCTGAGCCTATCGACGCCGCCCGCAGGTCAGGAAACCGCAGCCGCGTCCTCGAGTAGTGCCCTGGCATGCCACGCGACGTCGAAGTCCGGGTCGATGATCCGATGGAGAGCGATGCCATTGAGGGCCAGGACCAGCGTCTCGGATCGTCTTTCGGCCAAAGTCTCGGACAGTTCGGGACCCTGGCGTTTCATGGCTGCGGCGAAGCGAGCGACTCGTGCCTCGTGGTGGCGCACCATCCGCCCGCTCAATTCGGGGTTGGAACCGGCTCCGGAGACGCCGATGCGGATATAGACCCGGGAAAGCTCTGGCGATTCCTCGAGAAACCGGACATACGCGCTTACCAAGTCGTCCAGTGTGTCGGTGCCCTGATGTGCGGGATCTGGGTCGACGGCGTCGATTGCCTCGCGGACGACTGTGACGATGGCCTGTTCCTTCGAGGCGAAGAGGTTATAGAAAGAGCCGGGTAGGACGCCGGCCTGTTCACAGATGGCCTTGATGGTGGTCCCGTCCAACCCGTTCTCGGCAACCAGCGATCGGGTCGCGTCGAGGATCCTCTCCCGCGTCTCCAACCCTGCCTTGTATCGCATACGGAAACGGTAGACCGCTGACCCGGCATGCGACCTCCTTGTTCTTCGACCGTCGGGCAGGCATGCTCGGGACATGGCCGTCTCGGAGGGCCGTCGCCGCGATCTCTACAATGTGCTGGACGAACTGCTCGGCACCGAGCGGGCGGACACCCTCATGGCTTATCTACCGGCATACGAGGCGATCGAGGTTGCCACCAAGGACGACATCCGGCGGCTGGAAAGCCGTCTGGACCATCTCGAGCAGCGATTCGACCAGCTCGAGGGGCGCCTCGATGGAGGCATGAATTCGGTGAATCAGAGACTCGACCGCTTCTTCATCACTCAATCGGCCGGGCTGATCGCAATGATCGGGACCCTCATCGCGGCCCTTCTCCTCTGATCGAGGCGGCCTGGGCGGAACTTGCCCCCTTTATTTGAGCGTTGATTCAAATTAGAGTCAACACTCAAAGATCAGGAAGGGGAAATGAGGAGCCATTACAGGTCGAATCTCCGGGACCTCGAATTCAATCTCTTCGAGGTCAACCGGATACAGGAATATCTGGGCAAGGGGCCATGGCCCGACATCGACGAGGCAACGGCACGTGACATCCTCGTCGAGATCGAACGGCTCGCCCGGGAGGATTTCGCCGCCTCGTACGTAGACCAGGACCGCATCCCACTCGTGCTCGAGAACGGCGAGGTGCGCCTGCCCGATTCGGTCAAGGCCGGAGTACGTGCCTACAAGGAGGGCGGCTGGGATCGTTTTGCCGTCCCCGCCGACATGGGCGGCATGCCGGTCCCGCCCAGTCTCGCCTGGGCCACCCAAGAGATGCAGCTGGCCGCCAACACGACCGTGTCCTGGTACTCCGGTGGCGCCCTATTCGCCACTGTTCTCTTCGAGGAGGGCAACGACGAGCAGAAGAACCTGGCCCGTCTCTGGCTCGACAAGCAGTGGTCCGGGTCGATGATCCTCACCGAGCCGGACGCTGGATCGGACGTGGGCTCGGCCTCCACCAGGGCCATCGACATGGGCGACGGCACCTGGCACATCGAGGGCGTAAAGAGGTTCATCACCGGCGGTGAGCACGATGCCTCCGAAAACATAATCCATCTCGTCCTCGCCCGCCCCGAGGGATCGGTGCCCGGGACGAAGGGCCTTTCTCTTTTCGTGGTGCCGAAGTTCTTGGTCAACGAGGACGGATCGCTCGGTCCCCGCAACGGCGTCGTCGCCACCAACATCGAGAAGAAGATGGGTCTGAAGGGGTCGACCACATGCGAGATGACCTTCGGAGCCGACGAGCCGGCGATCGGATGGCTGGTCGGCGATAAGCACGATGGGATCAGGCAGATGTTCCGTGTCATCGAGGGTGCCCGGATGATGATTGGCGCCAAGTCTATGGGGACGTTGAGCACCGGCTATCTCAATGCCCTGGAGTACGCCAAGGAGCGCCGCCAGGGCGCGGACCTGACCCTCGCTACCGACAAGACATCGCCACGGGTCCCGATCATCGATCATCCCGACGTGCGACGCATGCTGATGAACTTGAAGGCTTACTCCGAGGGCCTACGCGCCCTGGTCATGTACACGGCGTGGGTCCAGGATCAGGCTCGATTGCACCCCGACGACGACCACTGGGAGCGCCGGTCCGACTTGTTGCTTCCGCTGGTCAAGGGCTACTCATCGGAGAAGGCCTACGAGCAGCTCGCCGACGCCCTCCAGGTGTTCGGAGGCTCCGGGTTCACCCAGGACTATCCCTTGGAGCAATACATCCGGGACACCAAGATCGACACGATCTATGAGGGGACCACGGGAATCCAGTCACTCGATTTCTTCTTCCGCAAGATCGCCCGGGATCAAGGCTCCACGATTGCCGCACTTGCCGCCGAGATCACCGAGTTCGTCAAGGGCGGGGCCGATGGCGATCCATTCGCGGCCGAGCGGGAACGTCTCGGCACGATGCTCGACGACCTACAGGGTCATCTTGGGGCGATGGTCGAGCACCTGATGGCGTCGCTCGCCGGCAGGTCGGACGAGATCTACAAGGTGGGTCTGCACACCAATGCGCTGCTTGCCTCCACGGCCGAGCTGGTCATCGCATGGCAGTTGCTGCGACATGCCGAGATCGCTTATCCGAAGGTCGAGGCCGATCCCTTCTACCGAGGCAAGGTCGCTTCGGCTCGATGGTTCCTCGATCTTGCGGCACCGGAGATCGCGGCACGGCGCTCCGCTGCCGAGACAGAGGACGGGTCCGTGATGAGCCTTCCGGTGGAGGCCTTCTAACCCGACCCGGGTACCTTCCTCACCGTGTCAGCATCGGTGTTGGCCCTCGTGGCCCTTCTCGCAGGTGTATTTCTCGTGATCCTGGCACTCGTCGTCTGGCAGGAGGCTCGCCGACGACCCAGCTACGAGCCGCTGGAGTACGTCGTCGAGGATGCCGTGAAGCATGTCGAGGCCGGCCTCCAGTCAGAAGGTAACGACCGGCTGAGCCGGGCCGATGTTCGGAGGATCCTGGAATGGGAGGTGTTCTACCTCCAGGGCCTTGCTCAGGATGATCGGAAGAACCCGGTGGAGACGATCGCGGGCGGCCACGAGGCGTCGATCGAGTACATCTCCGAGCAGATCGCCACCAAGCACGGTGTGTCCTACTCTCACGACGACGTTGAAGATGTCCTCCGTCTAGAAGCCGATTACCTGTATCGCATTGGCGCCGTAGGCGAGATGGTGGACCCCGATGGAGGTGAGGACGAATGATGGTGCGTTGCGGTGCCTGCCGGACCCAGTTCGAGGTCCCTGGACCAGGGCGTTTTGCCTGTCCAAATTGCGGGTCCGTGAATGTGGTGCGCGACGCGGCGGGCGGCGCGCCGTCGGAGATGGGCGGGTATCCCACCGCCCCCGGTGCTGCCCCCAGTGCCGGCTCCGGCCAGCCGCCGCCGCCCCCGCCGCCCCCGGCACCCCTTCCCCGCATCCAGTGCCCCGAATGCGAATTCACTTTCATCGTGGGTGACATCGTCGTCGCCACCTGCCCCAATTGTGGGGCCGAGGTGAGGACCGGCGCAGGATCCTCGGAGGAGGAGTGAGCCGTCTCTCCCGTTTCGACTCCTACCGATTTGTCGGAGTCAGGGACACGATGCGGTTCTTTGACTGCGACGACGAGGACCAGTTCGCTGAGCTCTCCCGTCGGGTCGACGAGGAGGGCTTGGTCGGGAGGGACATGGTTCAGGTGTTCGCTCCGGACACACCGGTGGAGGCAATGAACCGGGGATACCGGCCGATCGCAGTCTCAGACCGGGTTTGAGGGAAGCTCGAAACCCTGCGCCACCAGTTCTCCGATCTTCTTCCCCCGACCGTGGAAGAAGTGGTCGCCGGGGGTGAGGAGCAGATCGATGGAAAGTCGTTCGGCATAGGCCCGGATTTGTTCGACGTCCACCACCTGATCGCGTGTCCCCACCACGATCCGCTTTGGCCCTGGAGGCAGGTCATCGGGAAGATCCTCCGGCGATGGGGCGATCCCGGCATACGGGATCGGATCCTGCTGACCGCTGAGCCATCGCAGCGCCGTGCCCGCCCCGAAGGACCATCCGGAGAGATGGATGGCGAGCCCGGTCTCGTGGGCGGATTTGACCGCCGCGGCGACGTCGATCACTTCCGCCTTCCCATGGTCGTGTTTCCCGGTCGATGCACCGATCCCACGGAAGTTGAAACGCAACACCGAGAAGCCTCGTTCGACGAGTCTCGTGGTGACGGCGACCATCAAGGGCGCCATCATCGTCCCACCCTGCTGAGGATGGGGATGGCAGAACACCACCGCTCCAACCGGGCGCTCGGTGTGGTCCCAACGTGCTTCGAGCGTCTCCCCGTCCGTCGTGTTCAGTTGGATGCGATCGATCATGTGAAGGCCACCAGCAGCCAGATCGCGGCAGCCCCAACGATCACGAAGCCGAGAACAGCCGTCGCGATGAGGAGCCAACGGGTCTGCATGGGTTCAGGGAGCGTAACCACGCGTACAACTAGTCTCGGACCAGCAGTTCCACCGAAAGGCACAGGTTGCACGACATCGTCATAGTCGGCGGCGGGCCGGGCGGCTACGCCGCCGCCCTC
>JARDZU010000114.1 GCA_029240695.1 Acidimicrobiia bacterium
AAGAGGCCGATCGCTCCTCTCCGGTTGTGAGCCGGCTCGAGGCGGCCGGGGCGGTGGTGATCGGTCGGACCGGTCTTCATGAATTTGCGTTCGGCTTCTCATCGGAGAACCCCCATTTCGGCCCGGTGCGAAATCCGTGGGACCCCGACGCCTCGCCTGGAGGATCATCGGGTGGATCGGCCGCGGCCGTGGCCGCAGGCATCACCCCGGTCGCCATCGGCACAGACACCGGTGGCTCGGTGCGGGTGCCGGCCGCGCTGTGCGGTTGCTTCGGGCTCAAGGTGACCCATGGCCGCATCCCCATCGACGGTGTCTTCCCCCTGGCGACCTCCGTCGACACCGTCGGGCCGCTTGCCGATTCGATCGAGGCCATCGACAGCGCTTACCGGGTCATGTCCGGCGACACCGCCGACGAGCCACGCCGGGAGACACTCCGTTTCGGTGTGCCCGAGCCGTGGGTAAGTGCGGCCCCAATGGACAGTGACGTGGCGGGCGTATTCGAGGAGACGGTCCGGGTGCTCGAGGGGCTGGGTCATCGCGTGACCGACATAGAGATGCCCGGCGTGCTCCCGGCACCCGAGCTGATCGATTCCATCGCCGGCGAGGTCGCCGATGTGCATCGCCAATTCCGGGAAGACGGCCTCCCTTATGGTGAGGACGTGGCTAAGAGGGTGGACGACTGTCTCGATACCGACCCGGAGCGGATAGATGCGGGCAGGGCATGGCAGGCGATGATCCGACGCCGGTTCGCCGATGCGTTCGGGGACGTCGATCTGATCATCACTCCCACCACCCCGGTCATGCGCAAGATCATCGGCGAGGACATGATCGGTGACCGGCATTACCGCGCAGTCCTCTCCTGGTTCACCGCCCTGGTCAATCACGCGTTGCATCCGGCCATAGCTCTCCCGCTCGCCGGCACCGGTGGCCCACCTGTGTCCCTGCAGGCCATTGGGCCGCTCGGCTCAGAGACATCTCTCATCGATTTCGGTAGAACTCTCGAGGAGTCCGGTCTGGTCGGATTCATCCCGGCCCCAATGGCTACGGGTACCACATGACGCCGATAAACTGGAATGACGCGGCAACCGGGATGCGGTCTTTCTCACCAGAACCTCGATTCAGGGCTCTGGCGAGACGCGTGCTGATGACAACCCAAGGATGTGACCCAAGTGGCCGACGAGATCGCCACAGCTGAACCCTCAACCACGACCAACACCGAGACTCTCGACAAAGTAGTGATCCGATTCGCCGGAGATTCCGGCGACGGGATGCAGGTAGCCGGATCACGGTTCACCGACGCCAGTGCGCTCTTCGGGAACGACCTGGCGACTCTTCCCTCCTTCCCGGCCGAGATCCGCGCTCCGGCGGGGACTCTCCCCGGGGTGTCGAGCTTCCAGGTCCAGATCGCCGACTTCGACATCCTGACCGCCGGTGACTCGCCGGATTGTCTGGTGGCAATGAACCCGGCAGCGTTGAAGAAGAACCTGAAGGACCTCCAACAGGGCGGGACTCTGGTGTTGAATACCGACGCCTTCGACGAGCGCAACCTGGCCAAGGCCGGATACGAGACCGATCCTCTCGAGGACGGCACCCTCGACGGATACAGGGTGATCAAGGTCCCCATGGACGACCTCACCAAGGAAGCCGTCAAGGACACCGGCGTGTCGGGGCGAAGTGTGCTTCGCTCCAAGAACTTCTTCGCCCTCGGCCTGCTCGCCTGGCTGTTCCACCGCCCGACGCAGCCGACGATCGATTGGGCCCAGAAGAAATTCGCCCGCACTCCCGAAGTGGCTGCGGCCAACGTCGCCGCCTTTCAGGCCGGGTACACATTCGGCGAGGCCACCGAGGCAGCGAAGATCACTTTCGAGATCAAGCCTGCGGCGCTGCGCCCCGGGACCTACACAAACGTCAACGGCAACACCGCCCTGGCCTGGGGGCTGATCGCCGCCTCCAAGCTGTCCGGTCTCCCCCTCTTCTACGGGACCTATCCGATCACCCCGGCATCGGACATCCTCCACGAGCTGGCCCGTCACAAGAACTTCGGGGTGCGCACCTTCCAGGCCGAAGACGAGATCGCCGGGGTCGGTAGCGCTATCGGCGCCGCCTTCGCCGGAAGCCTGGCCGTGACGGGCTCCTCCGGGCCTGGCATCGCGCTGAAGAGCGAGGCCATCTCCCTGGCCTTCACGATGGAGTTGCCTCTCATCGTCATCAATGTCCAGCGCGGCGGTCCGTCGACCGGGCTGCCCACCAAGCCCGAGCAATCCGACCTGTTGTTCTCCCTCTACGGGCGTCACGGCGAATCACCGATCCCGGTGCTCGCCATAGCCTCGCCATCCGATGCCTTCGAGCTGACAATCGAGGCGGCCCGGATCGCGATCAAGTACATGACCCCGGTCCTCCTCCTAAGCGACAACCAGGTCGCCAACGGATCAGAGCCGTGGATGCTGCCCGACGTGAATGCCCTGGAATCGATCGATGTTCAGTTCGCTGAGCACCCCAACGGGCCCAATGGCACCTTCCTCCCGTATATGAGAGACATTGACACCTTCGCCCGCCCCTGGGCCGTGCCCGGCACCGCAGGACTGGAGCACCGCATCGGCGGTCTGGAGAAGGAGGCGATCACCGGAAACGTCTCTTACGACCCGGCCAACCACCAGCTCATGACGGACTCGAGAGCATGGAAGGTCGCCAACATCGTCAACGACATTCCCGACCTCGAGGTGGCCGGCGATGAGGATGCCGAGCTCCTGGTCCTCGGATGGGGATCGACCTTTGGATCCATCCGTGCCGCCGCCCGCAGGGTTCGGCTGGCGGGCGGAAAGGTGGCGACTCTCCACCTGCGTCATCTCAACCCGATGCCGCAGAACCTCGGGGAGATCCTGCACCGCTACGAAAAGATCCTGATACCGGAGTTGAACACAGGCCAATTGCGCAAGGTGATCAGGGCCGAGTTCCTGGTCGACGCCAAGGGCCTCAACAAAGTCGCCGGTGAGCCTTTCAAGATCTCGGAGATAACTGAGAAGATCGAGGAGATGACCAAGTGACCGCCCCGTCCTATACGCGTGCCGACTTCCAGACCGACCAGGAAGTTCGCTGGTGCCCTGGGTGCGGCGACTACACCATTCTCGCCTCGGTCCAACAGTTCCTCGCAGGTCTCGGCCGGCCCCGAGAGGAGTTCGTCTTCGTCTCGGGCATCGGGTGTGCCGCCAGGTTCCCCTATTACATGAACACGTTCGGGATGCATTCCATTCATGGACGCGCACCGGCGATCGCCTCGGGAATCGTCGCCAGCCGCCCCGATCTCTCGGTCTGGGTGATAACCGGTGACGGTGACGCGCTCTCTATCGGCGGCAACCACCTGATCCATGCGCTCCGCCGCAACGTCGACATGAAGATCCTGCTCTTCAACAACCAGATCTACGGCTTGACCAAGGGGCAGTACTCGCCGACGTCGGAGGCGGGCAAGACCACCAAGTCATCGCCATACGGCTCGATCGATTACCCGTTCAACCCGGTGTCACTGGCCCTCGGCGCCGAGGCGACTTTCGTAGCCCGCACCCTCGACATGGACCGCAATCACACCCAGGGGCTGCTGCAAGCGGCCTACGAGCACGAGGGCTCGGCCTTCATCGAGATCTATCAGAATTGCAACGTCTTCAACGACAAGGCCTTCATCCAGCTCACCGGCAAGGAGGAGCGGGTCCACAACCGGATCGACCTCGAGATGGGCAAGCCGATCGTCTTCGACGGCGGGGCCAAAGCCGTGGTGATGAGGGATGGCCAGGCCACCGTCGTTGACTCGTCGACAGTCGACCCTAAAGCGATCCTGGTACACGACCCCACCCGGCCCGACCCTGCGATCGCCTTTGCTCTGAGCCGGCTCTCCCACGGGCCTTATGGGCCTACCCCGCTCGGCATCTTCCGAGATGTGAGCCGACCCACCTACGAGGGCCAGATGCACGCCCAGATCGACGCCGCCAAAGAGAAGAACGGCGAGGGCGACCTGGCCCGTCTCATCGCCAGCCAGGGCACCTGGACGGTCAAAGACCCGTCATCCAACGGGGGCTGAACCTCTCCGAAGGCTCAGCCTGAATTTGAAGCGAGTCATCCAGGAGCGATTCCCCGCATTGCCGAGGTGAAGATGGCATCGACCAGACCTTCGCGATCCAGCGTCCCGTCCGGGCGATACCAGCGATCCACCGCATTGAGGATGGAAAGAATGAGTATCGAGGCCATCTTGGGGTCCGTGCCCGGCCGGAACGTCCCATCCGCCGCACCCTCGGCGATCACAGACCGGAAAGCCGCCTCGTAGGCGTCACGGGCGGCGATGACCCGGCCACGATGCTCCTCGTCGAGCATTCGCGCCTCGTTCAGGAACGTCCGAACCACGTCCCTGTTATCGAGCACCACGTCGATATGTCCCGCGACAAGGCCGCGCAGCCGGTCGGCGGCGGTCCCGCCGGCGGCTAGAGCTCGATCCGCCGAATCCTGGAAGAGACGCGCCCCCTCTTCCACGACTTCGACGAGGAGGTCCTGTTTCGACTCGACATGGGCGTAGAGAGAGGACCCGAGAAGGCCGAGCTCGCCACCGAGGTCGCGCATAGACGTGCCGTGATAGCCGCGCTCGGCGAAGAGCCTTCCGGCGGCGGCCACCACGTCGGCACGGCTGTTGCGGGTGGTGACCATCAGCGGTGGTCGTACCGCACGACGACCCGGTCCGAGATCGGATGCGACTGGCAGGTGAGCACGTACCCCGCCGCCAGCTCGGAGTCGACCAGTGCGTAGTTCTTGTCCATCCGCACCTCGCCCTCCTCGATTCGGCCTTTGCACGACGCGCACATCCCGCCCTTGCAAGAGAAGGGGAGCTCGGAGCGGACCCGAAGGGCTGCATCGAGGATCGATGTCTCGGGTGTCATCCTCGTCTCGACCGCCCTTCCGTCGAGGATGACCGTGAGGTCGACCGACCCCTCCCCCGGCGGCGGCTCCGGAGGCAATGACTCGAGGTCGAGAGGCCCGGCGAAGAAGAGCTCGTCATGAACACGGGCTTCGTCGACTCCCAGATCAGCGAGGGTGCGCCGGGCGGCCATCACCATGTCATAGGGGCCACACAAATACCACCCGGCGACGTCTTTTCCGCCGAGCAGCCGTTCGTGAACGACACGGATCTTCTCGTCGTCGATTCTTCCGGAGAGAAATGGCAGATCGGATCCTTCCCGGCTGAGGAGATGGAACAGCTGGAAACGGCTCGGGTACCGGTCCTTCAACCCCTCCAGCTCTTCGAGGAACATGACACTGTTGGCCGTCCTGTTCCCGTAGAGGAGCGTCCAGGACGAGCCCGGCTCCATCTCCAGGGTCGTGGCGATCAGCGACAGCACCGGAGTGATGCCCGAGCCGGCGGCGATGGCGACACGATGCCCCGACAGGCTCGGGTCGGGATCGATGGTGAACTCGCCCACAGGAGGCATCGCCTCGACGACATCTCCGGCCTTCAACTCCTCTATGGCCCACGCGGAGAAAACACCTCCCGGCAGACGCTTGATCCCCACCCGCAGTTTGCCCCCCGCTGCGTTGGAGCAGATCGAGTACGACCGCCGGACATCCTCGCCATCGATCATCGCCCGCATGGTCACGTGCTGGCCCGGGATGAAGGAGAACACCTCCGCGAGATGCTCAGGTACGTCGAAGGTGACCGCAACCGAGTCTTCCGTTAGCGGTGACACCTCGAGGACCCGAAGGGGATGGAAGTCGACACTCATCTCAGAAGTCCTTGAAATGATCGAAGGGCTCTCCACATGAGGTGCAGGCCATCAGAGCCTTACAGGCGGTGGAGCCGAACCTCGAAACGACCCGAGCGGATCCCGACCGGCATTGCGGGCAGACGATCTCCCCGCCGGGCGGTGCAATCCCGAAGCCTGATAGCTTCTCCAAGCCCTCCTGTGTGATCCAGTCGCTGCTCCACGGAGGGTCGTGAGCGATCGCGACGTCCACGTCGTCGAAACCGGCCCCATCGAGAGCGAAGCGCAAATCGTCTGCGATCTGGAGCATCGCCGGGCATCCCGAATATGTCGGGGTAATGGTCGCTACCACCCGATGCCCGTCGATGCGGACGCCGCGCAGGATCCCGAGGTCTGCGATTGTGAGCACCGGGATCTCGGGGTCCACCACCCGCGAAGCGACGGCGCGGGCCCGTTCGAGGTCCAGGACGGCGGTGGCCATCACCATTCCAGCCCCGGATGACTGCGCTGCATCCATTGCATCTCTGCCAGGAGCGGACCGAGGTGCTCGGAATGGAAGCCACGCCGCCCCCCGCTGCGCTGATATGGATCGTCGGGAATCTGAAGGCGAGCCTCGTCCAGGACCTCGCCGACGACCTTCCGCCAGATGTCGTGGTACTCCGAAGCCGCACCTTCGAACAACTCGGCGGTGTACCGCCACAGGGCATCGACCGCGGCTTGCGCACGTCGATGCGATTCCTCCGTGCCGTCGCCGAGCCGTATCACCCAAGACGATGTGTGGAGGAGGTGATAGCGGGCCTCCTTGAGCGCAAGGCCTGCGATGCCGGCCAACGTCGAATCGTCCGCTCCAGATAGATCTGTCCAGAGCTCGACCTGATACGCGTCGAAGAGGAGGCCACGGACCATGGTGTGGGCGAAGTCACCGTTGGGTTGCTCCACGAGAAGGGCGTTGAGGAATTCCCGCTCGGGCCGCTGCATGGCGAAGTCGTCCTCCGTGCGCCCTTTCCCCTCGAGGTGCCCGGCGTGTGAGTAGAGGGCACGGGCCACTCCGAGATGATCCAGAGCGATGTTGCCCAGGGCTATGTCCTCTTCGAGCTCAGGCGCCCGCGATATCCAGTCACCGAGACGCTGGGCCAGGACCAGGTTGTCATCCGCGTGAGCGACCAGGGCACGCACCGGGTCAGAGGAGTCAGAAGCGGGTGCACCCTGGGGAGCAGTGGAGATGACTGGCTCACTCACATGTGACCTACTTCATCAGGAATCTCATAGGTCGTGGCCAGCCGGTAAGGCTTCTCGTTTGCATCGACGTAATCGGAGATGTCGTCGGGCTCGAAGGCGTTGATCTCGCTGCTGCGTACCACCCAGAGGCTGGCGCCCTCTCCACGTCGGGTGTAGACGTCGCGGGCATTCTGAAGAGCGGCCTCCGCGTCGGCGGCGTGAAGGCTCCCGATGTGTACATGGGAGATCCCACGCCGCGCCCGGACGAAGACCTCCCACATCGGCCACACCTCGGTGGCGAGATCAGCAGTCTCCTCCAGCTCGGCGCTCTCACCGGGCGCCACCGGAACTTCGTACGTCATGTGATTGCCCCCTCCTTCTTCGCCGCATGCGCCAGGGCGGCCTCCCGGACCCAGGCGCCCTCGTCCCACGCCCGGACCTTGTGCTCGATGCGATCGCGGTTCATCGGCCCATTGCCCTTCACCACCGCCCAGAACTCCTCCCAGTCGATCTCGCCGAAGTCGTAGTGGCCCCGCTCCTCGTTCCACCTGAGATCGCGGTCAGGCACCACGAGGCCCAGATAGTCAGCCTGGGGAACGGTCATGTCGACGAATTGCTGGCGCAGATCGTCGTTGGACACCCGCTTGATCTTCCATTCCATCGATTGCTCGGTGTGGGTGGAATCGGTGTCGTGGGGACCGAACATCATCAGTGACGGCCACCACCACCGGTTCAAGGCGTCTTGTGCCATGGCCTTCTGCTCCGGGGAGCCCGAACAGAGCCGGATCAGGCTCTCATAGCCCTGCCGTTGGTGGAATGACTCCTCCTTGCAGATTCGGACCATCGCCCGCGCATACGGACCGTATGAGCAGCGAGTCAGCATCACCTGATTGGTGATCGCCGCCCCGTCGACCAGCCAGCCGATGGTGCCCATGTCCGCCCAGCTCAGTGTGGGGTAGTTGAAGATCGACGAGTACTTGTGCTTCCCCTGGTGGAGCAGGGTCTGCATTTGGTCGCGATCAACGCCGAGGGTCTCGGCGGCCGAGTACAGATACAGGCCATGCCCCGCCTCGTCCTGCACCTTGGCCATGAGGATGGCCTTGCGATGCAGGGTCGGGGCCCGAGAGATCCAGTTCCCCTCCGGCTGCATCCCGATTATCTCCGAGTGGGCATGCTGGGCGATCTGACGAATCAGGGTCTTGCGATAGTCATCGGGCATCCAGTCGGCCGGCTCGATCTTGTCCTCGGCGGCGAGGATGACGTCGAAGCGTTCCTCTAAAGTCATGGGTCCACTCTACCAAACGAACGTTCGTTTGGTAGTGCCCAAAAGGACTAGTCACCGTGGGTGAATCGGAAAGGGCTCTGGAGTTGGGGGGAGATTCCGGATGAAATTGTCGAGAGCGCTGGGAGAGAGCGCGACGGAAACGGGGATCGGCGGGGCTCACCCCCTTCGGCATTTGGCTTGCAGGTCGAAATGTGCCCGGTATCGGTCCCTGAAATCACCCGAAGGGGGGGTCTCACCACAGGGAGGCCCTCCCTTCACCGTTTCGCACTCAGGTTTCGAAGGATCCGACGATCTCGCCGTTCAGTTCGATCTCCCGGCTCTCTTCGGTCCAACTGCCCAGCGGCACCGCGATCGTGAATGGCTCGATCACCTGGGCACAGCTCTGCTCGGCGGCGACCTGGGAGAGCATCTCGATGGCGATGACCTCACCGTCATCTTCCACCGTCCAAAAGATCTCATGACATGGCGTCGGCTTCTCGCCGGTGACGTCGAGCATGATCTGAACCGGGAAGCTCTCCATGATCCGCACGTCGGCGCCGGTCACCCAGACTTCTCCGTCGACACTCCCGTCGATTGGTGGCCGTGGCTCAGGGATCGACCCGACCTCACCGGGCTCCACGATCGGCTCGTCGCCACCGGAATCAACCGGCTGATCGGGGTCGATGGACGTCGTCGGCGCCGGATCACCCCCGCCGCCTATCACGTTCGGTGAGCCGCAAGCAGCGATGATCGCGGCGAGGGCGAGGATCACGAGTTGTCTACTCATGGCTCTTGGATGTCCCGTCCAGGCAAACGGTTCCCGCCGTCCCGCTACGCCAGCGAGACGAGGTCGAGCAGTTCCTCATCGAAGAACCGCATCTCGCCTTCCGGCATCAACACCGCTCGGTCGGGCATGAGCTGGGCCACGAAGTCGGTGTCGTGGCTGACAAGCACCACGGTCCCGTCATAGATGGTGAGGGCGTCGAGCAGAGCCTCTTTCGCCTGAGGGTCGAGGTTGTTGGTCGGCTCGTCGAGAAGCAGGACGTTGGGTCGTCCTGCAACCAACATGGCCAGAGCCAGCTTGGTCTTCTCACCACCGGAGAGGGTGGAGGCGTCCTGGTCGACCTTGTCGGAGAGAAGGAAATGACCGAGCAGCGACCGGAGTGTCTGGTCGGTCAGACTCCCGTCCTGGCGCATGTGGTCGAGGACCGAGCGCCCGGCTTCGATCTGCTCGTGCTCCTGGGCGTAGTACCCGACGCTGGCGTTGTGCCCCAGAGAGACCTCGCCCAAGTCTGAAGTCTCGACTCCGGCCAGGATGCGTAG
>JARDZU010000115.1 GCA_029240695.1 Acidimicrobiia bacterium
TTGTTGAGCAGGGCGTTCATTGTGAAGTCCTGCGCCACGAGCTCGACATCGGGGACCTGGAACTTCTCGATGGCGGCTAGCACCTCGAACTCGTTGCCGAAGCCCCAGTTGCCCACCTTCTTTCCCGCCCAGTCTTCCGGCGCCTCGATGCCCGAGTCGGCCCAGGAGACCTGGAGCGTGCCCGACCGCTCGAAGACCTGGGCGATGTTGACGATATCGGCGCCACCTTCGCGGGAGACCAGGGCCTTGGGAACCCAGGCGATGCCGAACTCGGCGCCACCGGTGGCGATGACCTGCTGGGGAACGATCTCTACCGCCCCCTCCAAGATTTCGACTTCCAAGCACTGCGCCTCGTAAAAGCCATTGTCGAGCGCGACGTAATAGCCGGCGAACTGCGACTGGGCGAACCATTGCAGTTGCAGCTTGACAGGATCGGGTTCGGTGCATTCCTCGGCCGGAACAGTCGTCCCATCCCCCCCGCCACCTGTCTCGCCGCCGTCACCACACGCGGCCAGCAGGATCGCCAGAGCGGACAGCCACAGGACATGGCGGCGCCATCTACTCGTATTCATCGAATTCCTCCATCTCTCATGTCTGCGCACGTTATCCGGCCTGGCCGATACCCGCGCTCAGCCAATCGGTTGCGCTACTCGCTGGTGCGGAACGAGACGTGCCAGGGCATCAGCCACCGCTCCGCGGCCAGAATCAGCAGATAGAAGACGACACCAAGGATCGAGGCCACGAGGATCGCCGCCCACGCATCAGGGAACTGAAACAGTTGGGCCCGGTTGACGATGTACTGACCGAGCACGTCCTGGGGGCCGCCGAAGTACTCGGCGATGATTGCGGCGATCAGCGACAGCACGCTGGCCACCTTGAGGGATGAGAAGAAATAGGGCAGGGCCCTGGGTATGCGGATCCTGCGAGTCACCTCCGAAGGGCTCGCCGCCAGCGATCGCATCAACTCGAGCTCGGCGGGGTCGACCTCGAGAAGCCCTCGGGTGGTGTTGATCATCACGGGGAAATAGACGACCACCGCCACGACCGCCATCTTGGAGAACGGGTTGGTCAGCCCAAACCAGTTGTTGAAGATCGGAGCCAGAGCCGCGATCGGGGTAGCGTTGAGGACGATGGCAAGAGGGAGCACGCCTTGCCGGAACCCGACCCAATGGGCCGCAGCCAGTGAGGTGGCGACAGCCAGGCTGGTGCCGATTACGAAGCCACCCGCCGCCTCGAACAGGGTCCTCATCCCGGCACCCCAGATCAAACCGGATGTCTCGGAGAAGCTGTTCAGGATCTCGCTTGGCTTGGAGAGGACGAATGACTCCACTCCAAACAGCCTCGTGAGCCCTTCCCATACGAGGAGCACGGCGAGAAAGGCGAAGACGGCCGGCAGATAGCGCCGAACCAACCGCGCCGGAGACGACCGCCGGCCGCTTGCCGGTACATCGCCTTCGAACGAGGCGAATACATCTGTGATCGATGTCTCCTGGATCTGGTCGTCACGCTCGGTCATGATCCGCTGCTCCCCGATTCGCCGCGGCGCAGAGCTTCTCTCACCTCGATCACCAGCTCGAAGTATCTCGGGTCCTCCCGGGTGTCCAGGTCACGCTTCGGAGGGAGGTCGACCATGATCTCGTCGCTGATCCTGCCCGGCCGGGGTGACATCACCACGACCCTCGTCGAGAGGAACACCGCTTCGGGGATGGAGTGCGTGACGAAGACGACACTGGTCCCGGTCTCACCCCACACCCGGAGCACCTCTTGCTGCATCGCTTCCCGGGTCATCTCGTCGAGGGCGCCGAAGGGCTCGTCCATCAGGAGCAGAGCCGGCCGGAAGGCCAGGGCCCTGGCGATCGCCACTCTTTGCTGCATACCCCCGGACAGTTGCCAGGGGTGGTGGTCGGCGAACCCCGCGAGTTGGACCAGGTCGAGCATCTCCCGGGCCCGGGTCGGCCGCTCGGCGTCGGGGAAGTCCATGATCTCGAGAGGTAGCTCGACGTTCTTTTGGACACTGCGCCAGTCGAGCAATGTCGCCGACTGGAACACGATGCCGTAATCCCGATCGAGACGGGACTGTCTCGGCTCTTTCCCGTTCACCACGAGGGTCCCGGTGGTCGGGCTGACCAGGTCGCCGATCAGCCGGAGGAGGGTGGACTTGCCACAACCCGAGGGACCGATCAAGGAGACAAAGTCGCCCTCCGCGATCTCGAGGTCGATGCCCCGAAGAGCCTCGGTTTCCGCCTCACCGGTGCCGAAGACCTTGCCCAGGCCACGCGCTTCAACCACCGGCGCGCTCACGCGGCCAACCTCCGATTGGCACCGATCCAACGATGCTCGAGGGCGGTGATGAGGCCGACGAAGGCGATTCCGGCTAGCCCGGCAATCAAGACAGCGGCAAACAGCTTCTCGGGCGCCGCGGTGAATTGTTGGGAGAACTGGAGCAGGTCTCGCCCAAGCCCGCCGCGCAGCCCGGCGGGGAGCTCACCGACGATGGCCCCGATGACGCTGGCTGCTGCCGAGACCTTGAGGGCGGTGAAAATGTATGGCATCGCTGCCGGGACCTGGAGCTTCCAGAGGACTTCGCTGGGAGTGCTGGCATATGACCTCATCAACTCCATGGAGGTCGGGTGTGGCGAGCGCAACCCACGCAGGGTGTTGATGGCAACCGGGAAGAAGGTGAGATAGGCGGCAATGAGCGAGACACTCAACCATTGGGGAAGGTTTGCGCGTCCGCCCCAAACCACCACCATCGGGGCGATGGCGATGATGGGAACGGTCTGGGAGGCCACGACATAGGGCATGAACGCGCGTTCCGAAATGGTCGATCTGACGAACAGCACGCCGAGCCCAAATCCAACGGCACCGCCGATGAGAAATCCGACGAATGCCTCACGCAGCGTCATCAGAGCTGCCCTGAGCTCGACGAGGATGAAAGGCGGCCCGTTTCGTTGTGCCGGCTGGAAGAGAGCCAGGAAGATATCCCATGTGTGGGGCATGGTGCGATCGTCGGGGCGCACCGGGTTCTCCCAGCCCATCGCGGTCCAAATCAGTTTGTAGCCCTCCCAGAGCAGGACAAACACGACGATGACCGCGAGGATCGAGATACCGGCCCGGGCAACCCGTCGATTCGCTCCTCCCATGGCGGCGAGACTCTAACGAGGGACCGCCGTCTTGCCCTCCTGTCAGTGCCCCACCGAGCGAGGCTCATCGTTGGGGTCGGGAAGCCCGGTACGCGGGACCTCGACGTCACGAGTGCGATCGAGCCGGTTCGCCGTAGGGATGAACAAGAGGGCGAAGACGGCCAGGGCGAGGCCGGCGTATATGAGGGTTCGTTGGACGCCAAACATCCCGGCCAGGACCGGAGCGATGGCAAGGGGCAGCAGATGGCCCACCTCGGAATGGACCTGGGTGACCCCGGTGATCCGTCCCATCAGGGATTCAGGGCTGTTGAGCTGGATGAGGGTTCGGAGCAGCGGCGCCATGACCCCGATGATCAGACCCCAGAACACACCGGCCACCACCACCACCCGAAGCTGATCGGTCCCGACGTAGGCAAGCACCCCAACGGAGTTGAGGGCGACGATCAAGACCAGCGAACGGGCAGTGCGGTATCGCGCCGGGAGACGGGATGCGATCCAGGTGCCGGTGATGAGACCAATGCCGAAAATCGAGTTCACCCAGCCCAACGTCGCTGGCTCTACCTGGAGGATATCCCGGTAGAAGAGAGGCTCCAACGCGCTGAAAGTCCCGAACAGGACCCACACCGAGGAACCGATCCAGATGTAGAACCGGAGTCGGTGCCGGCTGTAGGCATAGGAGAATCCCTCGCGTAGCTCGCGCAGACCCTCTTTCTCCCTTTCCTCCCTGGCCATCTTTCGTACCGAGACCGGAATCACGATCAGCGCCGCGATCGCCGAGGTGATTGCATCGAGGACGAAGATGCCGTCGAGTCCGACAGTGCTGGCGATGATCGCTCCGAGGGCGGGGCCCACGACGAAGGCGGCCCAGGCCGCACCCTCGATGTACCCGTTGATACGGGCCAGGCGATCGGGATCGTCGGTCAGGAACGGCCCGAAGGAAGAGATGGCGGTGAACACCGGCGTGCCGACGAGACCGAGAAGGAAGGTCGCCACCACCAATGCGGGAAGTGTGTCGGCGAAAACCATCCCCAACGCCACCGGGATGAACACGATCTCGGCAGCAATGAGGACACGGCGTGGGTCGAAACGATCGACCAACACCCCGGCCACCGCCGATCCGATCAGGGAGGCGACGCCGAGGGCGGCCATGACGGCAGCCACGCCCGCAGCCGTAGCGTCCAACTCAAACGCCGCCTTGCCCCAGATGCCGACGAAGAAGGCCGCTTCTCCCCCGCTGCGGGAGATGAACCGAGCCAGGACAACCCGTCTGACATCACGATCTGCCCACATGACGATTGACGGTACCCGGGGCCTGGCTTGCCCCTCTCTAGATTTCCATCGAGATGGACGCGTTCATGACCGGCGTGGCGGCCGGATACGGAATCGCCATCCCGGTCGGGGCGATCGCCATTCTCATCATGGACGAAGGGATCAGACGCGGGTTTGTCCCTGCCGTGTCCGCTGGAGCCGGGGCAGCCACGGCGGACCTCCTGTATGCGGCGCTGGCTGTGGTCGGAGGCGCGACCCTCGCCTCGACGGTGGAAGCGATCGGAGATCCGCTGCGAGTCATCAGCGGCCTCGTCCTCCTGGTCATCGGCGTGATCGGCCTGGCACAGACCCGGCCGCCGGTCGATACCGAGGCCATGGAGCCCCGCGCCGGTGATCTTGCCCGGACGTATGGGCGGTTTGTCGGTCTCACGATCATCAACCCGACCACCATCGTCTACTTCGCCGCCGTGGTGATCGGACTGGGAGTTGCCAGGGGGATGACGGCGGCCGACGGAGCCTTGTTCGTCACCGGCGCGTTCCTCGCCAGTCTCTCCTGGCAAGTCTTCATCGCCGCCGTTGGCGCGTTCGCAGGTCACCGACTCTC
Source organism: Acidimicrobiia bacterium (assembly GCA_029240695.1). GTDB lineage: Bacteria > Actinomycetota > Acidimicrobiia > Spongiisociales > ZC4RG35 > JARDZU01. Next base: position 5,017 of record JARDZU010000115.1, read on the forward strand.
GGCGCGATCTCGGAGAGCGGTGACAATCGTCGGAAACGTCGTGATCCTCGCCCTGGGCATCGTGATCTTGCTGGATTGAGACACCCCTAGCGTGGGCCCTGTGCGAACAGTGTCCAACGACGAACGACGCTGGCGTCTTGCCACCAGACATCGCCTCGCCACGCCGGCAGAGGATGTCGTCGAGGCCGCCGATTCGATGGCATGCCTCCACTCGTCAGACCCCGTCACGGTTTTCCTGTCTGCCCGCGCCCGGGTGCAAGGGTTCAAGCAGGGCGATCTGGAGCACGCCCTCTATGAGGAGAAGTCGCTGGCGCGGATCCATGCCATGAGACGCACACTGTTCGTTGTGCCGGTCGAGATGGTCTCGATGCTCCACAACTCCTCGACAGTGGCCCTGATCGGCCCGGAGCGGAAACGACTGGCGGGAATGTTGGAGAGTTCCGGCATCGCCAAAGACGGAGCGAGGTGGATCGAAACCGTCTCCAAGAAAACAGTGGGGGCACTGCGGAGACGGGGCGAGGCCGTGGCCGTCGAGCTCAGCAAAGAAGTCCCCGAGCTAAACGAGAAGATCACGTTCTACAAGGCCGATGGCTCGGTCCAGAACACCGTGGGGATGACGACCCGAATCCTCTTCCTCCTCGCCACCGAAGGGAAGGTGATCCGGGTACGACCAAAGGGTACGTGGGTCAGTGGCATGTACCGCTGGGCACCAATGGACGAGTGGCTCGGGGGGCCGATTCCCGAAGTCTCGAAACCCGAAGCGCAGGTTGGAGTCCTACGGAAGTGGCTGACAACATTCGGCCCCGGGACCGAGATCGACATGAAATGGTGGACGGGATGGCCGGTTACCCAGGTGCGTGCGGCCCTGGCGACGATCGGCGCCGTCGAGGTCGACCTGGAACCGGGTACGGGATATCTCCTACCCGATGACCTGGATCGGGTACCACCGGTCGAGCCGTGGGTTGCGCTGCTCCCCTCACTGGACCCCACCACGATGGGTTGGAAGGAACGGGAGTGGTACTTGGGACCTCACGCCCCCCGACTGTTCGACAGCAACGGGAACGCCGGGCAGACGATTTGGGTGGATGGGAAGACCGTCGGTGCCTGGGGACAACGGGTGTCTGGTGAGGTGGTGTGGGAGCTACTCGAGGACGTCGGCCGCGAGAGCCTCGCCGAGGTCGAGCGTCAGGCGGCGGAAGTGGAGACCTGGCTCAGTGGCAAGAGAGTCATCGCGCGCTTTGCTTCCCCGCTGGACCGCGAGCTGTCGGCTCGCTGACTTCACTCGATGCCCTGCCTAGGGTGATTCGAGCGAACCACACGAGGTCCAGATGGAGACGTTCGACGGTGCCCAGCGGACGTCGAGACGGTGCGGCTGGGCACTGACCAGGAGGGTGACCACCCATCGATGACCGGCTCGCTTATCGTCGAAGCATGACCTCCCTCCAATCCCGCATTCGGGACGATTTGGCTGCTGCGATGAGGGATCGCGACATGGCCAGGGTCAAGGTCCTCCGTACCACGATTTCGGCCATCCAGAACGCAGAGGCCGTCGAAGGTGTCGCCTCCGTCGAGGGCGTCGTTGGCTACAGCGACGTACAGCGTCAGTCGTTGACCGATAACGACGTCGTCGAGATCATCGTCCGAGAGATCGACGAGTTCGAGAGATCCGTTGCGGAATACCGGCGGATCGGCCAGACGGAGCGGGCGGATGGATTGCAGAGGGAGCTCGAGGTGCTGCGGAGCTACCTCAACCCTGACTGACCGGCGTTGGAACAGGCAACGGCTGCTTGAACCGGCCTTCCGGTATTGGTGTTCCCGTCCGCACCAGCGCCAGCTGCCACGACGGAGACGAACCGAGGGCCCATCGCAACCCGGCCACGACCCCCTTCCCCACCCGCACTGCCCCAGGCGTCTTTGTCAGTCCGAGCACGTCCCGCAGACGACCGGGGAGCGTGGCGACCGCTGCCTCCATCAGGAGTTTGTAACCGATCATGAGACCAGGCTCCAGGGGTGGGTCGGTGAGGAAGTCCACCGCATCATCCATTTCGGGTGAGGGCGCCACCCCCGGATTCCACTCGATCCATCGGGACAGCTCGGCGGCAGTCGTCGGCATCGGGTCGGCGCCGAGTAGGGCGCCCACACGTGTCTGCTCCAGGACGAACCGGTCAGCGTTCTCCGGGCTGAGCCGATCGGTCCCGAAATTCTGGTTGGCAACGAGGAAGGAATCCGTGAGGGCGTTGTGGACCCAGGCAGAGAACCCCGGGTCATCGGCGTCATAAGCGATGCCACGGCTGGAGGTCCCCGACACCACCCGATGGATGCGACGAACCTGGGCCACAGCCTGCTCGACCTCGGGCATGGCGCCATATGTGGTGGCTGTCACATAGGCGGAGGTCCGTGACAGCCGGCCGAGCGGGTCCTCCCGATAGCGGGAGTGGTCGCCGACACCGGCTACGACCTCGGGATGGGCCGCCTGGATGAGGAGGGCGCGAACACCACCGACAAAGGAGGCGGCATCGCCGATCACACGCCAGGACACCGATTCGGGACCGAACAGACCCGGATCGCCGCGATAGAAGAGACTGCGGGCCAGCGGGTAGGGGGCGTGGCGAAAGGGTGCAGTTGCCGAGGACACGACGCGTGATCGCAGATCCTCGAAGAAGCGCTCGATAGGACCGCTAACGCGGTTATCGCTGGACGTCGCCCCCATGTTTCGCAGCCAGATCGACGGTAGAGGTCTGCTCGACGGTGACGAAAGCCTCAGGGTTCGCCTCGTGAATCAGATGGGTCACTGACCACACCTCTTTCCTCGGGACGACGCAGAAGGTGACCCGCACCTCGCCAGACCGACCGTCACCATTGAGCACCGTCGCACCGTAACCCTGTTCCCGGAGCAACGGCGCAACCGGGTCGGTGTGGACCGGCGCCACTACGCGGATGAGGGATTGGCCCAAGGCGAGCCACTCCTCGACCATCGAGCCGGCGTAGGTGCCGGCGGCGAAGCCGAGAGCGAACGCGATCATTCGTGCCGGGTCGTCGAGACCAGCCAGGACTCTGGAGATGGCGATGACCCAGACCAGGGCTTCGAAGAACCCGAGCAGAGCGGCAGGACCGCGCCGGCCTCGGCTGATCAGGACGATGCGCACCGTGGCCATGCCCACGTCGAGAAGGCGCAGCGTGAATATCAGGAACAGATCGAGAGCGAGCTGCACGCCCGCCACGGTAGAACGCGCCTAGCGGGCCGCCTGGGAGATCTCTCCCGGCTCGAGGACGATCACCTTGCCACTGGTCTCGTCGAGGACCACTCCGACTTGATCCCGGAGGACCTCAGCCTTGCGCTCCTCTTCGATCCGGTGCTCGGCGGCAGGGCTGAGCAAGACCTCGAGCTCGGCCATCGCATTGGACAGGGCAACACCCATCCCCATGCTGCGTTGCTTTGGCGTTCGGTCGCAAGAGCCGGGCACGACGAGGACGATAACTACGGACCGTGACCTAGCGGTCGAGGATGGGCCGTCGTCGGTCGAGCCCGGAGATGATCGAGTAGGCGATGATCAGCCCGAGCAACACGATCCAGGCCCACGAAGCCTCGATCACCTCCACTGCCAGGTTGAAGTCGGCCTGAAAATCGATCCCGTTTAGTGCCGAAACCGACCGCACGTCTCCATAGATGTCGCCCTGGAAGTTGGCTTGGAGCCCACGGGCGGCAGCTCGGATCCCGCTCCCGCCCGGGGCGAAGGCCTGGATCGAACCATCGCTGCCCGTCCCGTCGTCATCTGGGCCACCCCCATCGGGCCCGCCGCCCTGGCCCGGCCCGCCGGGACCCCCGGCAATGAGCGTGGTGGTCGTCGACGAGTCGGGTGCCGTCGAAGTCGTGCTCTCGTCTCCACCACCCGGGACGGTCGTCGTGGTCGATGTGTCGCTTCCAGGCTCTGAAGTCGTGGTCGGCGCCGGTGAGCCTGAGCCGGGGATCGTCATGGACGTCGTGCCGTGGGGTCTCGAAATGGTGGTGGTAGTGCTGGCGGTCGTAGTGGTGGTAGTGGGCTGGGTAGTTGTCGTGGTGGGAACTGTCGTTGTGGTGGTGGGAGGCAGAGTCGTTGTCGTGGTGGTCGTCGACTCGGCGTACGTGCCGAGGATCTCAACGGTGTCGACGAACACCTCGCTGCTGAGGAGGAGACCTGAGAAGCGGAAGCGAACCCGGAAGTTCTCGGAGCTGAAGTCGCTCACGTCGATGCTGGCGTTCTCGTTGATGCCGGATGACAGTTGATATTCGGCGACATCGACCCAGCCGCCTCCACCGTTGACCTGCACCTCCAGGGTGGAGGCGAGGAGCGACGACGTGCTTCTGACGTCGAAGCTGAGTGTTGCCTCCTCGAAAAGGCTGGTATCGGCAGACCGCACCGCACCGATCGGGCCGAGCAGGGTCGTGAGAGCGCTCATCCGCATGCAGTCCCCGACGACACGACCCGCACGTTGCCTTTCTTCTCGTCCCCGTCATCCCCAATCTCGCTCCACGGCCCAGGCCAGGGCAACGATCCGTCGGAGCCATGCCAGCTGATCGAAGTGAACTTGTCCTTGTATTCCTCCGTCTCATGCGCCGAGGCGGTGACCGCCAGGCCCATCAGAGCGATCGCCACCAGGGCTGCGGTCAGACGCCTCAAGCCGACATCGCCCGAATCAGATGGGCCACGGTCGTGTCGTCGGACTTCGGAGCGTCAACCGCGTCGGCGACAAGGGGAAGGGACACGATGAAGTAGCTCTTCTGGGCGAAGCGCTGGTAGACGAGTTTTCCGCCGAGTAACTCCATCAGGCGCGAGGCCACCCCGAGACCCAGACCGAGCGTCCCAGTCATGAGGGTTGCTGCGCCGTTGTGGATGAAGGTGTCGAAGAGCCTCTCCAACTGGTCGTCGGGCACACCCTCGCC
>JARDZU010000011.1 GCA_029240695.1 Acidimicrobiia bacterium
TGGCTCGCACGTCACCCCGATTACCAGGACCTGATCGATCAGGCCGCCCTGGACCGGATCAACCGGGCCGACTGACGTGTCACCCCCGGGGTATACCTAGGGAGTCATGCCCGAATACCAATCACTCGAGCCGATAGACCCCCGAGAGGCGTTCGGAGTCACCCCTGGGCCCGAAGCTGTCGAGACCCGATCCACTGCCGCCTCGCAGGCGGCTCTTCTCCTGGCAGCTCGGGCCGGCGTCCTCGGTCAGGAAGACGAGATCGAGGAACTGGAGCGGGAGGTGGCGGAGGAGCCCAACTTCGATCTTCCCGAACTGAGGCCGTTGGAGAGATCGCACCGCATCCCAGTGGCGGAGGCAACACGCCCGCTCAGCATGTCGCAGACCGAGCTCAGGACCGAGTCGGCGCCCGCGGTGCAGGAGCAGATGGCTCGGACAGTCGACGACTTGTATCGGAGCCCGTCTTTCGAGGACGCAGCGGCTCTGTTCGAGGCCGGCATGCAAAGCCCCCATCCCCTGGTCCGAGTCGCCGCGGCGGCTGGCGCCAGGGAGACGACGAGACTTCGACCCCAGATCCGGCTCATCCTCGAAGAAGGAGCCGTCGACGAAGACCCCCTCGTCTCGCGTCTCGCTCTCGAGGCTCTGCGTCAGATCGATCCGAAAGATCCCAACGTGCAGGCGGCGGTGAAACCTCAGCCACCGTCGAAGAAGCGGAGCCGCAAGTCGAAGACTGCAGCTCTCACCCACGGCACCTGGGCCAGCGAACAATTCTGGTACCAGCCTCGGGGTGATTTCTACGAAGCGCTGAAGCGGAAGAAGCCCGCCCTCCACGTCCACGACAAGAGCTTCAAGTGGACAGGGTCCTACACGGATGCCGGACGCCGGGCGGCGGCCCTCGCTTTGAAGCAGTGGATCGGTGACCAAGGGCTCGACACCCCCGACTTCTTCGCCCACAGCCATGGGGGCACGGTTGCCAATCTGGCGACGAAACAAGGCGTGGAGTTCAAGAATCTGGTGCTGCTCGCATGGCCGGTCCACACGCAGTGGCTCCCCGACTTCTCCAAGGTCGATCGGATCATCGACATCAGGGTGAGACTCGATTTGGTGATCACGCTGGACCGGGGTGGACAGCGCTTCCCCGGCCATCCCAAGGTGGAGGAGCATCGGAACGGGTGGTTCGACCATCCCGCGCCCCATGAGCCGCCGTATTGGGATGAGCACGGCCTGTGGGTCACGATCTGACAGATAGCGAAGCCGCGTGAGCCTCGGGGGATCACTGAAGGTGATCGGGGCGGGTCTCGCCTTCCGCTCGGCAGGCACTGAGGGCGCCGGATACAGACTGCTCGATGCATTCTCCGGCGACGACGAACAAGAGAAGATGCTCGCCGGCATCTCTTTGGTCAAGGCGGGCGAGCGCTCGGTCGATCTGATCGAGAAGGCTGGGAAGACGGGCCGGCTAACACCGAATGTCGTGCGTCTGCTCGCCGACATCGGCGGTCCCCGGGCCCGCGCCCTCCTCACCCAGCTCTCCGGCGAAACCGGCCCCGTAGGGGCAACCGCGACGGAGTCACTCCAGGTGCTCGACCAGATCGAGGCGATGGAAGACGACTAAGGATCCGGCGTAAGGGGATTTACACTGAACGATCTGGCCTCGCGGGCTTTCGAGGGCCGTGGCTGTTCATGAGGAGGGACAACTTGGATTCGCCGGCGCTCCATGAGGCATTGCACCGCCTCGCCGCCAATCATCGCTGGACTTGGGCGCCGTCGTGTCGACAGCTTCTCTTCTCGCTGCCCGGAGCAGCTCCGACGCGGCACCCGGTCTCCGTCGTATCGGATCTCACCTCCGAACAGCTCGACGACCTCCTCGGTGACGGTGCCTTCGTAGAGAGCGTTTCCGTGGAGATCTCCGACCTAGACGCCGTCTTGGCCGATCCGGTGACTCCAGAAATCGCTTACTGCTCTCCCGAATTCGGCATCGATGCGCTTGTTCCCCAGTATGCAGGTGGCCTCGGGGTCCTCGCCGGTGATCATCTCAAGGCGGCCAGCGATAGAAGACTCCCGTTGGCTGGTGTCGGGCTTTTCTATCGACACGGATACTTCGATCAGGTGATCGCCGACGGTGGTCAGGCGGAGCACTACCCGACCGTTGACCCTGTCCAGCTAGGGGCCATCGACACAGGCGTGGTGGTGAGCGTCCCGCTCCCCGGTCGAGACGTTGACGCACGGGTGTGGCGCATCGATGTGGGCAGGATCCCCCTTCTCCTCCTGGACACGAATCTCGAGGCGAACAGTGAGCACGACCGTGGGATTACCGACCGCCTCTACGGTGGTGACCGCCATCATCGTCTCGATCAGGAGATGGTGCTGGGGGTCGGTGGCGCGCGGGCTCTGGCCTCGCTGGGGTGGCTGACCCCGGTGCATCATCTGAACGAGGGCCACGCCGGATTCATCGCGCTCGAGTTGATCGATCGGGTGATCGAGGGAGGCGATCTCGATGCCGCCATCGAACAGATCCGCCCCGGTCTCGTGTTCACGACCCACACCCCGGTGCCCGCCGGTATCGATTGCTTCCACCGCGATTTGATGATCCCCTATCTCGAGCCCTGGGCTGAGCGGTGGGCGGCCCCGGTGGAGAAACTCTCGGCCCTGGGACATGACCCGGGCGACGACAGCCATTTCAACATGGCCGCGCTCGCCCTTCGTCTGGCGAGTCACGCCAACGGGGTCTCCAAGCTTCACGGCGAGGTAAGCCGTGGCCTCTTCGCCGGGATGGGGATCGGGGACCAGGTCACGTCGATCACCAACGGGGTGCATGCACGCACTTGGGTCCTGCCCCAGATACAGAGCGTCTTCGACGATGCTCTGGGTCCGGAGTGGGCCGATGGCGATCCAGCAGCGTGGGACCGGGTGTCAAAGATCGAAGACGACCGGCTCGCCGCCATCCGGTACGGAGCCTCGGCGCGTCTCGGCGAATTGATCTCAGCTCGCACCGGCCGGGCCCTCGACCCCGATGCCCTGGTCATCGGCTTCGCCCGTCGTTTCGCACCGTACAAGAGAGCGACGCTGCTGCTCCGGGACCCGGACCGGCTCCGCCATCTCCTCGATGACACGACCCGCCCGGTTCATTTCGTATTCGCCGGCAAGGCCCATCCTCAGGACGACATGGGGAAGGCCCTGATCGCCGAGGTGGTCGGGTTCTCCTGGTCACCAGCGGCGAACGAACGATTCACCTTCCTCCCCGGGTATGACATGGAGTCGGCCGGGGTCCTGGTGGCCGGAGCCGACATCTGGCTGAACAACCCGATCCGTCCCAGGGAGGCATCCGGGACCAGCGGAGAAAAGGCGGCGCTCAACGGTGGGCTCAACTGCTCGATCCTCGACGGGTGGTGGGCCGAGATGTACGACGGGGCCAATGGCTGGGCGATCAGCAGCAGCGACGAGGACGACCAGGAGCTACGTGATGAAGCCGAAGCCACTTCCGTCTTCGACACCCTCGGTTCCATCCTCGAGATGTACCACGGCGATCGACCCTCGTTTCACGGGCGCATTCGCCATGCCTGGCGGACGCTCGGCCCCCGAGTAACCGCCGCCCGCATGGTCCGCGACTACACCACCGAGGTCTACGACCCCGCCCTGGCGCGAACCCGCTCCTGAGGGAGGTGGCGCTCGAACCAGGTGAGCGCGAGTTGAGCCACCACATCCAGGGCTCCTGGCTCCTCGAAGAGATGGGTGGCTCCGGGTATCACCTCGAGCGCGGTCTCCACTTCCAGGCGCGCCCGCGCACTCTCGTTCATCGCGAGGACCTCCATATCACGACTGCCCACGATGAGCAGGGTCGGGGCGCGGACCGCCGGCAAATCGTCGCCGGCCAGATCCGGGCGCCCGCCTCGAGCGACGACAGCAAACACATCCTCGGGTCGTTCTGCTGCGGCAATCAGAGCAGCGGCCGCCCCGGTTGAAGCGCCGAACAGCCCGATCGGTGAGTCGTCGCCCTTGCGGAGCCAGTCGATGGCGGCAACGACACGATCCCCGAGCATACGAACGTCGAATCGATGCTCACCTGTGCGCATGTCGACCGCTTCCTCATCCGGGGTGAGCAGGTCGAGGAGCAGAGTCCCGAGCCCTGAGGCATGGAGGGTGGCGGCGACCTGTCGGTTGCGTGGGCTGTGCCGACTGCTCCCGCTGCCGTGGGCAAAGACCACCATCCCGCGTGACCTCCCGTGCGGGACGGTCCGGTTGGCCGCGAGACTCAATCCCCGTTGGACATCGATGCTCACCTCGAGCTCCGGAGGAGGACTGTCCTCAGCCGTCGTCGTCGTCCTCGCCGTCGCCCTGCCCGATCTGATCGACGCGGAAGCCCATGAGCTCCGAAAGTTGGATCAGGCGGGCAGTCAGCTCGTCCCGCTCGGGTGATTCTTCGAGATCTCCCACTTCTTCGAAGGCGCGCTCGAGCTCGCGGATCAATTCATCGCGCTTGTCCTCCTCCCACGCCTTCAGAACTTGCTCCAGGCGTTCCTCCACCTTAGAAATGTCTCTTGGGTGGAACTCAGGAGGTCCGAGCACAGCGAGAAGACCACCGATTTCCGCCGCCACCGACTCCGCCGTGACCACCGTCGTGGTCGTGGTTGGAATCGTCGTCGTGGTCGGCACAGTGGTAGTCGTGGGCGGGGGAGGCGCAAGGGTCGTGGTCACCTGAGCATCGGTGGTGGACGCCGCCAGCGTTCCCCCACCATCGCCCGGGTCATCGGTCATCGCAGCCGCCGCCACTGCCACCACCGCCAGCAGGAGCAATACGAGCGGCCACCGGGCGGCGCCACCCGCTCCGGACGGAACTGCGGCCGTCGGAGACGGAGACGGTTTCCGGTCGGTGACCACCGTGGGCTCCTCGGATCCCCGAGGGACCGGAGGGGAGGCCGGAGCAGCGGCCACGACCGTGGGGGCCATGACCATCGTGGCCGAGCCCATCAGCGTGGCCGCAAAGGCGCCGGCAGACTCGGGCCTCGAAATAGGATCCCTGGCCATGGCTCCGGCGACTGCAAGGGCCATCTGGTCAGGGGCGAAGCCACGGAGATCTGGGACATCACCGATGCGAACTGCTTCGAGGAGCGCGACGGGGGTGGGCGCCTGATATGGGGGCTGACCGGCCAAGAGCTCGTAGGTGACGGCACCGAGCGAGTAGATGTCCGATGCCGGCGTCGCGGGTTGCCCGGCGAGGATCTCCGGAGCCAGGTAGGTGATCGTCCCGACGAACTCACCCGAGGAGGTGATCGTTGCCGGGTCATCGACGGTATGTGCGATGCCGAAGTCGGCAATCCGGACTCGCCCGTCTTGTTCCATGATCAGATTTGCCGGCTTGATGTCCCTGTGGATGACGCCAACCGAGTGCGCGTGATCGAGCGCTGCTGACACCTGGGAGACGATGTCGGTCATCGTCTGAGGGCCCAGGGGACCGGTGTGGGCAAGGTGCGCGGCCAGGGTGGTTCCGTCCACCAGTTCCTGGACGATGAACGGCCCATCGGCGTCCTCGCCGGTGTCGAACACTGTGACGATCCCCGGATGGCTCAGCTGTGCAGCCGCGTGAGCCTCCCTTTTGAATCGCTCGGCCGCCTCGGGATCACCGGCGAGGTGCGGCAGGAGGCGTTTGACCGCCACGAACCTGCCCAGGAGCGTGTCCCGGGCCTTCCACACCGTTGCCATCCCACCGGTGCCGATCTGCTCGATCGGCTGGTAGCGATCAGCGATCACGGGGCCAGGTTACGAAGGCGGCCGGAATAGCGGGTTTGGCCCGCGGGAGAACCGCGTTTCTATTTGTTGTGGCCGGGAGCTGAGCCGGAATTCCCCGATGAGCCGGCACTGCCCGTGTCCTCGGGCTTTCCGGCGTGGTCCGGCTTGCCATTGGGACCATTGCCGCCACGTGTTCCGAGCTCGGCGCCCTGCTCATTCGCCTTGCGGCCATGCTCGCAGTCGGCTTCGGTGGTGGTGAAGTCGACGGTGCCGGTGTCTCCTGCCTCGACCGACTCGAAAGGTGTCGTGTCGTTCGCCTGAACCTGCTGGTCACCCTTCCCGAAATCGGATTGCGCAAGATGACGGACGACGCATCCTCGACCTCGCCCCTCGTAGAGGCTGTTGAACAGCTTCATGAACATCCCGTGATTGACCTGTCCGTTGGGCCCGCTCACCTCGCCGCCACTCAGTCCACAGAAACCCTCGGCTCCCGTGTACGACACGGGGGAATCAGCGGGCTCGAGGTTCTCAGCCACTTGGTCGGCAGGGCGATTCGGGAACTGAACGACACCGGCATCACCCTCCAGGATGTCGACCAGCACCACGCCCGTCTCCGATGTCTCGCCATAGGTGGCGGTCAGCGGGCCGTTTTCGAGGGTGCAGTCATAGATTCCATCGAGTGCCGACAGGTTCCAGAGGAGCAGACGGTTGAAGGGGTCATATCCGAGGTTGAAAAGGGTGTCCGTGACGTCTTCGGCAGCCTCGATCTCGATCACGTCGTCTTCGTCAGTCTGCGCCCAAGCCACGCCGGAACCGGCCAACATCGCAATAAGGACGAGGACAATGACACCAAACCGTCTGTGAGTTCGCATGTGATACCTCCGACTTGTGGGAGTCGCCACAGAGGTAATCGGTCGACGAAGGAAATTGGTTACGTCTCCGCGAAAGGACCCAACACGTCGGGGCAGGGACGTCATGTTTACGTGACGCACTGCGCGGCTTGATCGCCGCCAGTCTTGGCAGGGGCAGAATCGGCCGATGGCCGAGCCACTGAAGAACTTCTACGGGCCGGACATTCCGCTGAAAGTGGCAGCGATGATCGAGCCTGTGTATCCCGGGTTCGACACCGAGACGTTCGTTGGCGAGTGTCTGGTTGGCTACGAGGACCTGGAGCTGACTCCGAGGGCGCGCCAGATCTCACAGTGCCTGGGCTCCCATCTACCTGCCGCCTTTGGGGATGCTGCCCGCATCCTGACGGCATCGTTGGGACCGCCGATCGCCGGTGACGAGTTGATTGGGCAAGGAATGCGCTCGTTCGTGTACTTGCCATACGTCTATTACGTCGCCGAGCACGGCGCCGGTCACTGGGCTGCCGCAATGTCGTTCCAACACGAGCTCACCCAACGGATGTCATGCGAGTACTCGATTCGCGTCTTCATCGAAAGCGACGAGGAGCGGACGATGGCCCGGCTGCGCGAGTGGGCCGCCGATGACAACCCACACGTCAGGCGTCTCGTCTCCGAAGGGACGCGACCGCGTCTTCCGTGGGCACCACGATTGCGCAGGTTCGTCGCAGACCCCCGACCAGTCGTCGAGCTGCTCGACCTGCTCAAGGACGACCCCAGCAGCATGGTCCGGCGAAGTGTCGCCAACAACCTCAACGACATCGGCAAAGACCACCCCGGGGTCCTGACGGAGGTCTGTCGTCGCTGGATGGATGGGGGCACACCGGAACGGGAGGCGATGATCCGACACGCCCTGCGGGGTGCAGTGAAACGAGGTGACCGTGAAGCCTTGGACATCCTCGGGTACGGGTCTGCGTCAGATGTGGCTGTCGCCAACATGGCGGTCGAACCCGACGTAGTGGCCATCGGCGGCCAGGTGCGTGTGTCCTTCACCCTGATCAACGCCAGCCCTACCTCAGGGAAATACAACGTTGACTTGAAGGTCCACTTCGTCAAGGCCACCGGATCGACGAGCTCGAAGGTATTCAAGGTGCGCTCGGTCACGCTGACACCCGAGGAAAACGTCAAACTGTCGAAGATCATCTCGGTCGCCCAGCACACCACCCGCACCCATCACCCAGGGATTCACCAATTGGAGGTCGTCGTGAACGGGGCCGTCGTCGCGGCCGACTCGTTCAGAATCACCGGATAACTAGACCCAGATAATGGGCGGGCTCATTACGTTTGTTTCGCCGCCGCCCCGACCGGCACCGATCCCGGCATCCGGCCCAACACCAGGTCCCATCCGGTCTCGTAACTCTCCCGCATCGCCGGCGCATCCGCCCCGCGAGCCTCCCAGCCGTCGTGGACCAGCGTCAGCTCGGTCCCGCCAGGAGTTTGACGGAATGTGATCTCGACGTGGGTCGCCTGCGACAAGGGCACACCCGCATGCCAATCGAGAACGATTCGCTCCCCCGGCTCCCAACCGGTTATCCGCGCCCAATCGTGCTCGACACCTTCCCGGGTCACCTCGTAGACCCGTCCGCCAACACCGGGATCCACCCGTGCGTCGACCGCATCCTCACCGCCGACGGAGTGAGAATCGAGAGGCCACCACTCCCCCATTCTCTGAGTGAACAATTCGAACACGACACCTGGCTCTCCAGGCACTGTGACCATCTTCACCACTGCCTCCAACTTGGTCATCTCTCGCTCCATCTCTCTCTGGGCGAAGCCGGCAAAGCTCCCCATCGCCATGTCCCACATCTGATCGACCCAGTCCCTCAGCGCCGCCATCCCGGTCGGGTCGGCCGAGTAGACCCGTCGGTTACCGACGCTGGTGACCCGGGCAAGCTCGGCGTCGAGCAGAACGCGGAGATGTTGGGACACCGCCGGACGGCTCACCGGGAGTCGGTCGGCGAGGTCGCCCACCGAACGGGGCTTCTCGAGGAGCATCGTGTAGATGACCCTCCGCGTCTCCACCGCCAGGGCGTCCAATTGGGCATCGACCATTCGCACATCGTAAGCAGAGGCTTACCGTAAGTCAATACTTACCGTAAACGGTCATGCCCATTTGCTGCTGATATGGACCCCGTGCAGGTGCGAGTTGGTGTCCTCGTCTGGTTGGCTCTTTTCCTGGCGTGCGCCGGACCAGGACAGGTGACTTCGACCTCTACTGTCGAGACCAACGAGGTAAGCAGCCTTCCGGCCGCTGCAGACCAGCTGCATGCCGTCATCCCCGATGCCCCGCTGCTGGCCCAGGGGTCGGTTGAGGGATCCGACTATCTGTTCGTTTCGGCCGCCGTGTCGCTGGAGGACGCGGTCCACGCCTACATCGTCGGCTTCAGTCGGAACGAGAGTCGGGTGATGGTGATGAGCTGGAGTGAGGGCGGCGAGATCAGCCAGACCGACCCGGGCGTCGACGGGCTCGATGTGGCTCTGAACCTCGATCACCCCGGGCCGATGCCAACCAGCGTGACCCAGCAACGGGATGGGACGTGGGTGATGTACGGATTCGGCGTTCCGGCGACGCCGGGGGCAAAACCGGTCTTCTGGCGTGCGCTCTCAGACTCGCCGACCGGGCCATGGGGTGACCCCGCCATTGTCTATCAGGTCGGTGGTCCTGGTGCCTGGGACGCGGCATGGATCGACTTTCCCAATGTGTTCGTGGCGGAGGGAGGCGTCTCGATGTTGTACGAAGGGGCCTCCAACGCAGAGCCGGACTCCTCTCACCTAGGAGTGGCGGCTTCGTCTGACGGGATCACCTGGGAACGGCCGGCGTCACCGTCCGTCTCGCCGGGTGATTGTGAGGACGTGACCTCGATCCGCATGCCACGAATGCTCGCCATCGAGGAAGATTGGTTGCTGGCGTTCTTCGCCATCAACGGCGCTGACGAGAAACCCCCGATCCACGTGGCAGCGGGCCAGGACCCGATGCACCCCTCCTGTGCCGGGGCCGAGGTCACCCTGAGCGTCGAGGACCTGCCCGCCAGTGGTGGTGTTCACTCCTACGCTCTCGTGCGAACCGCCTCAGGGCCCGCGTTGCTCGTCGAGTCGCTCGACGAGGAGGCATCGGGCTCATCTGTTTGGCTTCTTCCGCTGGCTGATTAGCTGAGGGGTATCAGATCCCCGGCAGCTTGAACCCGGACTTCTCGACTACGTAGTCGCGGGATTCGAGGGTCATTCGCTTCACCGCTTCCCAGTCGACGTGGAGGAGCTTGCCGTTCTGCTTCATCAATCGCCCGGCGATCAGAACCGTGTCGACATTGCCGGTGTCCATCCCGGTCACGACAGCAGTCGCCGGGTCGTTGAGCGGGGTGACATTCATCCGGTCGGTGCGGAGCAGGATGACATCGGCTTGCTTGCCCGGGGTGAGGGTCCCGACTTTGTCCTCCAGCCCGTTGGCACGGGCTCCCTCGATGGTGGCGTACTCGAGCACTTCCCGCATCGACACCGGGCTCTTGCCTTCGGCGGACGCCAGGGCGCGCTGTAGTGCCAGCACGGATCGCATCTGGTTGAACATGTCGGCGGGGACGTTGGTCTCGACGTCGATGCTGAGGCTCGGACGGAGACCACGGTCGAGGAACTTCTGAATCGGGGGCATGCCATGACCCATCATCATCTCCACCGGGGATGCGAGCGAGACCGTCCCGCCGGTGTCCACGATCATTTGGATCTCGGTGTCGTTGAGGGTCGTGCAGTGGATGTAGGTCGTGTCCGGTCCGAGCAACCCGGCCTCCCCCATCTCCTGGACTTTGGCATCTTGACCGTAGGTGCCGACACCGACATGGGCGGTGATCCGCGCCCCGGTTTCCCGGGCCAACTTCCAGTGATCTCGAGCGACCTCGAAGTCGGTGAACTCGGGGCCTGGTGCCGCCAATGCCAGAGTCAACATCTGCTCCTTCGAGGAGAAGTGCTCGGTGGCGGCCCGAACGAACCAGCTCGGCTGTCGTTCTTCCCACTTCCCCCACCACGGGAACCCATAGGCAAATACGGCCCGGAGACCAGAGTCTTCGAGGGCTTGGACCACCGCGTCGGTATGGGCGGGTGATGCCTGGATGTGGGACCAGTCGAGAAGAGTCGTGATCCCGGCGTCGATCGCGCCGAGTGAGGAGACGAGGTTGCCCGCGTAGGCATCCTCAGGTCGGAACGCGGGGGCCAGAGTGCGCAGGACGAACGAGATGTAGCTGACCCTTCCCTCCAGGGGTACATCGGTACCGATGTTCCGGAGGATCCCCTCCCAGATATGACGATGGCTGTCGACGAACCCAGGCATGACGATCATCCCCGAGGCATCGATGGTCTCGATGTCACCATTGGACAGGTTCGGTCCAATTTTCACGATCTGACTGCCCTCGATGAGGACGTCTCCTCGGCCGAAGTCACCGACCGCCGGGTCGAGGCTGAGAACCATCCCACCCTTGATCAACTTGCGACCCGTCGGGATCACGCTGAAGTCGGTCCCCGATGGGTAGAGAGCCGGCAGCTCGGCTGCTTTTGGCGGTCTGCTCCCGACGACGATCCTTCGCGCCCGGCGGTAGTTGCGCTTCACCAACTCCTTGATGTCCCCCACCTGGAACAAGATGATCCCGATCAATACCAGAACACCGATCACCACGGGCCCGACGTCAGGGGGAAGACCGTGGAACGGGAGCACGGTGATGATCACTGCGAGCAGGACGGAGGAGACCACCCCACCGAAGAAGGTGGCACGCCCCCCGGCGAGGGCTGCGCCACCGAGCACGGCAGCCGTGATGCTGTTCAAGGTGTAACTGGCCCCGATCTGCGCATTACCGACCCCGGAGCGGGTCATCACGAACAACGCGGCTACTGCGGCGAATAGGGCGGAGAGCAACAGTGCCCTGACCCTGACCCAGTTGGTCCTGACCCCGCTCCGCTTCGCCGAGCGCTCGTCGAATCCCACTGCGCTCACCTTCAGCCCGGATCCGCTGGCGTGAAGCCATAGGTCCAGTAGGCCCGCACCGACCACCACCAGGATGAATGCGATCGGGATCGCCCCGATCCCACCGCGGAGCAGTGATGTGAACGCCGGGTCGATGGTCCCTCCCGGAGTGGGCCGGAGAGTAAGGGAGATCCCGTCGAGGATGCTCAACGTGGCCAGCGTGGCGATGATGGAGGGAATCTTCACCCCCCGCACGAGTCCGGCGTTCACCAGGCCGACGGCAATGGCGGTCAGAAAGATCGTGCCCAGTCCGACGAGAAGCTCCGCCGGAGACGACTCGGGCTGGATCATGAACGAGGCGATGACGACGGAGAGGCCGATCATCGCCCCGATCGACAGGTCGAGATAGCCCACGAGGAGAGCGTGGATCTGACCCATGGTCGCAATGGCCAGGGGGATTGCGATGAGCAGGATGTTCACGGTGTTGGTCCTGTTGATGAATCCCTCGAATCGGGAGTCGGTGAACCAGACCACTCCGAGGATCAGCAGGATCTGGAGCACGACAGGCATCCAGAGTCTGACCTTGATCACTTTGCGCCACTTGTTCTTGTCCCGGGCGTTGCGGAGTACCTTGCGGACCTCCTGCCTGGACCGCTCGAGGAGTCTGCTCACGAAGTGGGCTCAGTGGTCGGGGCCTTGGGCATGGCCACACCGAACGGCGAACGCCCGGAACGGGATACCCCGGGACCTCGGACGATCGCCTCGACGATCCGGAGCTCGTCGAGCTCATCGCCCGGTATCTCCTCGACGATGGTTCCGCGGGACATGACCAGAACCCTGTCACAGAGGCCGGACAGCTCGATGGGGTCGCTGGACTTGACGAGGAGAGCGGCCCCGGAATCGGTCCGCGCCCTCAGCGCCCGGTATATGTCGAAGCGGGAGCCGACGTCCACACCCTGGGTGGGCTCGTAGGCAAGGATGACCGAAGGCTCACGGAGAAACGTCCGCGACACGGACACCTTCTGTTGGTTGCCGCCCGAGAGAAACTCAACGGGCTGCTCGAGAGATGGCGTGCGGATCTCGAGCTCGGCGACGAGATCCTTGACCGCCTTGCGCTCGGCGCGCCGCCTAAGGAACCCGAGAAAACTGAAACGACGCAGGGATTGGATCGTGGAATTGGCCCGGACTCCGAGCACAGGGGCTAATGCCTCGCGCTTTCGGTCGCCCGGCAACAACATGATCCCGGATCGAATGGCCTCATGGGTCGAGATCAGCGTCAGCTCTTTGCCGTCGCAAACCACACGTCCTGCCCTCGGAGGAGTTCGCCCAGAGAGCGTGTCAAAGAGCTGGGGCTGGCCGTTCCCCTCGGCCCCCGCGATTCCCACCACCTCGCCAGCTTCCAGGGTGAAACTGACCGGACCGAACGACTGGCCCTGAAACCCGTCGACGACCAACACCTCACGACGCCCGCCTGAGGTCTCGGCCGCAGCTGGAAAGGCGCTCTCGAATGGACGGCCCACGATCAACTCGACCAGCTCGTGCTCGGTGGTCTCGTTCGCATCGAAGCTGCCGCGGATCTTGCCGTCGCGCAGCACGGTTATTCGGTCGGCGATCTCCAGTACTTCGGGGAGTCGATGGCTGACATACACCACCCCGACGCCTCGCCGCCGACAGGCGGCGACGGTGCGATGCAGGGCCTCCACCTCGTCCGGTCCCAGAGCCGTCGTGGGCTCGTCGAGCAGAAGCACTTTTGGATCGGAGACCAACGCTTTGGCTACCTCGAACATCTGGCGTTCTGCAAGTGTGAGAAAGCCGGCCGGAGAATCGGGGAAGAGCTCCATGTCGAGGTCGAACTCGCCCAACAGCCGGCGCGCCCATTTCTTCCGCCGCCAGAAAGCGGGCCTCTCATCGGGCGGCGCCGCCATGTAGAGGTTGTTCTTCACCGGCTGGGCCAGGACCAGAGATGTGTCCTGATAGGCCATAGCCAAACCCATCTTCCGGGCGAGCGCCGGGGAGTCGGTGCGCAGTCGCTTCCCGGCGATATGCACCGTGCCCCGATCTTGCTCTACGAACCCACTGGCAATCCCGAGGAGAGTCGACTTCCCGGAGCCGTTCTCGCCGACGAGGGCATGAACCTCGCCGGCGCGACAGTCGAAGCTGACGTCAGTCAGCGCCCGGACCGCCCCGAACTGGCGGGAGACACCCGCCAGCTCGAGAACGGTTTCCGCGGTCGACCCTCCTCCGGGACCGCCGCTGCTCATCCTTCCGGATACATCAGCGCGAGAACCGAGTCCGGGACCAACGATGTGTTGGACACGGTCGGGGTTACGCGGTCAGGGTTGCAGTCCGCCGCCGTGACCTCACGCATGACGTGGGGGACGACGATCTCCGCGGGGACCTCGGCCCCCTGGAGATTCATCATCTGAGCCGTGACTGCGGTCCTTGACTGGAAGTTGCCGCCAGCCGAGTACCAGATGTGGTAGTTCGGGTTGTTGCGCTCGGCCCAGTCGCAGAACAGTGTCTGCTCATCGGTCCGGATCGCCAGCGTCATTTCGTCGATCTCGACGCCTTCCAATGCCGTGTAGAGCCCGTCGGCGTACTCATAGCTGAACCCGGCGATGTCGGGATTGGTCGACAAGAAACCGCTCACGACGTCGCGCGCGATGTCATTGGCCCAGTACGTGTCACCGGTGGTCGAGTTCGGGTCCGCCGGCGGATTGATCACTTCGACTCCAGGAGCCAGCGCCGGGATGTGGCACTGCTGCCATCCGAGCGATAGGGCATTGCCCGGCGTGCCGCCGAGGACGCCGATCTGTCCTTCGCCAACTCCTTCGTTGATGATGCCTGCAAAGCTCTCGCCCAGTGCGCACAGCTCCTCTCCCACGATGGAGAGATAGTCGGTGCCGGGGGTGAGTGCCCCGTCCTGGCCGGGGAGACCGACCCAACCCGCCGAGTAGGGGACATACGGGATGCCCGCCGCCTCGGCGGCCTTGATGGCGTCACCGAGCGCCACACCCCAGTCGGGATACCCGATGATGAATGTGACTCCCCGCTCCACCATGTAGTTGATGTCGCCGATCGGTACCGCCGGGTCGGTTGACCACTGCGCATCACGGAACACCATGGTTCCGATCTCCGGATAGGTGAGGGCTTGGAGGATTGCCTCCATGCGTGTCACCTGACGCCACACGTTGAGCCCGCCACCGTCGGCGTAACCCATGATGACCTCGCCACCGGTGCCCGTGTCGCATTCCACAGCGTTGGTGAAGCACTCCATGGCTTTGTCGATGGTGGCCTGATCGAGATCCTGACTCGCTCGGGCTATGGACGCCAGGACGATGTCTGGAACCTCGCCCACCGGCCCGAGTGCCTTCTCGACCAGCGCCGGGTCTGCTGCCGTGGACTCGCCGTACGCGGCGAGTGGGTCCTCTTCCGTAGCCGCGGCCGTCGTAGTCACCTCGGCAGCCGCCGTTGTGGTTGGCTCGGCTGCGACGGTGGTCGCCGGCTCCTCTTCTGGTGCCGCGGTGGTGCTGGTCTCGGCTACGTCGCCCGTACAGGCGGCCAGGACGAGTGCCAACACGGCGATCAGGGCGATAACCCTGGATTTCATCATCCTCCTCCGTTCTTTTCGCTAATTGCTCTCCCGATTACGGGTTCGATCGTCGGTTCTCCTTTTCTCACGGTTCGCCGCCTTCGACGACGAGCCTCCCTTCCCTGCGCCGCGGTCGAGACCGGTCGCGCAGGACCCTTTCGACGGCTTTGATGATCCGGTCTCCCGAGACCAGCATCCCGCCAATGATGACCAGGCCGAACACGACGAACTGGAGCGCGGTGGGAAGACCGAGCACCCGCATCATCTGGTTCAGCCCGGCGAGGAAAAAGGCCGCCGCCCAGGTGGAGATAGGACTTGCCAGGCCTCCGGTCAGGGAGGCGCCGCCGATCACGACCGCGGCGATCGGCCCCAGGAGGTAAGGGGCCCCCACGGTCACTCCCGGTGCCCGAAGGTCGGCGGCGAGGAGCACCCCGGCGGTGGCGTAGAGGACGGCAGCAACGACGTAGGCCAGCATCTGATTCAGGTTCACTCTCAACCCGAGCACGTTGGAGGCCGTCGGGTTTGCCCCGACCACCTGGAATCTCCGCCCCAATCCGGTGAACCTGAACAACACCATGAGGACGACGGCCAATGCCACCCCGATCCAGAAGATGGGTGGCACTCCGAGGATGGTCCCGTTGGCCCAATCCGAGAGGGCAGGCGGGACCGGTTTCTGAATGGCCACTGTCGTGTAATAGCGGTTGGCGACTCCCAACACGATCTGCCCCACCGCCAGGGTCACGATCAGAGCGTTCAACTTGAGCCCACCGATCAGGATGCCGTTTAGAAGCCCGATGATCACGGCAGCCCCGACGGCGGTCGCGTATGCGATCCAGATCCGATCGTCCGATTGCTGTCCGACACCGACCATGAGCAGGCCGCCGAGCAAGAACGTCCCCGGCACGCTGAGGTCTATCCCCCCGGTCATGATCACGAGCATCTGGCCCAACGCGGTGATGGCAAGGAAGGTGCCCAGGAGAGCAATCTGGCTCAGACCGGCGCTGCTGAAGGTGGCCGGCGCCCAGATCGAGGCAACCACCACCAACAAGATCACAGCGAGGTACACCGGCATATATCTAGAGCCGACAACGAATGACGTGACGGCTGATGAAGGAGCCCGGGTCTGGGTCATCCCATTCCTCCGCTACCTGTTTCCACGAGGGCGCGGGCGGCGCCTTTCAAACGCTGCTGGGCCGCGGCCGCCAGGTTCCGAGCCCGATCCAGGTCAGCATCCAGGACTCCATTGCGCATCACCGGCTGCCCGGCAACGAATACCCAATCGACGTTCGAGGTGTCCATCCCCCACACCACGGCACCGATGGCGTCATTGATGGGATAGATGTTGGGCCGGTCGGCGCGAAGGACGATGACGTCGGCCTGCTTCCCGGGGGCAAGAGATCCCGCTTCGGCCCCGAGCCCGATGGCGTCGGCCCCGTCCAAAGTGGCATAACGAATCACGTCGCGGGTGCTGAGGAGCTTGGGCACGCCGGCTTTGCCCGCGAGCTTCAAGTCGAAGAGTGTGGCGTGCTGGAGGGAGATGGCTGCCCGCATCTGGGCGAAGAGGTCGCCCGGAGCCATTCTTTCCGTGTCTACCCCCAACCCGGGGCGGATACCTCGATCGACGAGCTTTTGGATCTGCAACGGCTGCATGCCCGAAGCCATCTCGCTCGACGGGGTAAGGACGATGCGCGCGCCGGAACCGGCGACGGCATCAAGTTCGGTATCACTGAAGTTGGAGCAATGGACCAGGGTGACATCTGCTCCGAGCATGGGTGCCATTTGGCTGGTGTCGGCGTGAGCGGATCCGATGCCGGCGTGAGCGTGAATGCGCATCCCGAGCTCACGAGCCGCAGCCCATTCCTCGAGCCGGGCAGACCCGGCCGCAAAGGTGGTCAGGGGTGAGGCGGAATCGAGGCTCCGGCTCCCGGGCTGCCAGTCGGACGACGCATTGACGAACACGGTGCGGAGGCCCGAGTCGGAATGCGCCTGAAGCGCCGCCTCGGTGTGCGGCCCTGTCGAGACCTCGGACCAGTCGACAACGGTGGTGATACCCGCTTCGGCTGCGCCAAGCAGGCCGATGAGGGATGCGGCGTATACGTCATCGGCCGTGCATTCGGACGCCGCAGGGGACATAGAGCTCCCTATCCCCCGGAACAACGATTCCCACAGGTGACGATGGGTGTCGACGAATCCAGGCATGACGATCGTGTCGGTGGCATCGATGACCTCCGCATCGCGAGCCCGAATGCTCTCCCCAACCTCGGTTACGAGACCGTCTTCGATGAGCACGTCTCCGCGGCGGAAGTTGCCCACCTTCCGGTCCAGGCTGAGCACACAGCCGCCCACGATCAAGGTCCGACCCATCACTCCGCCCTACGTCCGCTCATCATGCAGTATGAACAGTGACACTACACACAACGCACCCCGTTCCCACTCGGATTGAACCCTCGCGTTCAGTGTTGCTTAGATATTGCGACCTCGTTGCATAGCCCCAGTAGACACCCTCACTGTTAGCGGATCACGCCCGGACCGCCACGCGACGCAATAGCCAGGAGCGGAGAAAGAGTGTGATGCCGGCCCCGAACACGAATCCGGCGGCGTGCGCCTCCCACGCCGTGTTGGTGCCTCCCAAGCCAAACTGAGCGACAAACCAGAAGATCAGAAATATGGCGGCCGGGACCGGGAGAAAGAACCAGCCGACGAGGGAGAGAATTCGGTGGCCGGGGAAAAGAACGACATAGGCGCCCATCGTGACCGCGATTGCCCCGGAGGCGCCAACCAATGGGATCGTCGCGTCCGGGTTCAGCCCCACGTACGCCGCCGTCGCGGCCAGTCCGCCGATGACATACATGAGCAAATACCCGATGTGCCCGAAGGCTTCCTCGACGTTGTTGCCGAAGATCCAGAGAAACCACATGTTGAACAAGACGTGTCCCACGCTGCCGTGCAGGAACATCGAGGTGAGCAACGCGAGGAACACGTTCTTCTCGGGGAAGATCGGATCCTGGGCTCCATCGCGGCAGACGTTCGAAACGATTTCGTCGGCTCCGAGCGGGAACCCGGTCGTGACCTCACAGGAGATGGCGGCCCGCTCATAGACAAGGGCCTGCTGCTCGTCGACGGTGCCTCGTCCCTGAATGAGGAAGAACACGACCAGGTTCGCCCCGATCAAGGCCATCGTGACCACAGGTGTCACCCGGGTCGGGTTCTCATCGCGCAGCGGGAACAAGGTTCGCCGATGGTATCCGGAGGCTCAGGCTTCGCCGGCTAGGGGATCCTCGGCTGCGAACAGATCAGGGGTGCGGAGAAAGGAGACGAGCTCGTCGGCGCTTCGAAAACGCTCGCTCCTCCCAGAAGCGACGTGTTCGACGACGCCACGCAGGCCCGTCTCCTCTCCCCCGTCGGCCATGGGCCCCCACACCCGCACCACGAAGGCGTCCATCAGTCGAAGTATCGACTATGTGCCTTAGTGCGGTCTTAAACGTCACCGGCCGCATGGCGCTCGGTGCCCGAGTGAGCCGGGGTCTGGGTGGGGAACGGCGCCGGCTCCACTTCGAGCTCGGTCATCCGGGAGACATAGATCCCGTAGAGACGGCGGGCGGTTCCGTGACGACCCGCCGCCGAAATTGCCGCCACCAGCGCCAGATGAGCCGGCTCGTTGTAGGCGTCCTGCTCCAGGATGCGCAGGTACCAACGGGCCGACGAGTCGTAGTCTCCCGCCTCTGTGTCGGCTTCGGCCAGGATGCGCGCAATCGACATGAACTCGGCCCGCGCCTCTTCCCTGAGGCCGATCGCCCAATCGGCATAGGGCTGATCCTCCAGGAACTCTCCGACGTAGCAGGCTTCTGCCGACCTGAGCATTGCCAGCCCATCCTCGCGGGCACCGGACCGGATGAGGGTGCGACCACTTTGAGCCTCCTGGAAGAAGGTCTCGATGTCGACGTTTACATGGCTGAGGTTCAGCGCCAGCGAATCACGGTCCGCCATCAGATAGTGATCGTTGTCGTGACGCCGCTCCGGGTCGAGGACAACGCGGATCGTGCTCAGTGCGACCGAGAGCCGGTTGCCGGCCTTGGTGGCATCTTCATCGGGCCAGAGTCGCTCGATCACGACCTCCCGATGGACCGAGCGTCCCCTGTTGGCAGCCAGCATCCCAACGACTTCCCTCGCCACCCGCGACTGCCAGGCAGACGATGGGACCGGCTCTCCAGCGATGGTGACACCGAACCCGCCAAGTGTCCTGATGATCACATCGTGCGAAGCGCGCTCCGAGAGGCTCTCGGCGACCCTTTTCGCCTCGAGGGCGAGACCCTTCGCCCCCAACTGGAGCAAGGTCTCTGCCGATGCCTCGGCGAGATCGAAACCTCCACCGGGCAGGCCGGCCAATGCCATATCGACCCTTGCCAGCCCGATGGGTGCGTCGATCTCCTCCCACACGCGGCGGGCTTGCTCGAGCAGCGACCTCGCTCTCGTCTCGTCGATGAGTGTCGCTGCCTCGAGCTCCATCGCCTCGGCCAGACCAGGCAGATCCTGACGGGACCGAGCCACGTCGGCCGCCTTCACCGCCTTGGCCCGGGCCACCTCGGTCGATCCAACGGACAGGGCAACGAAGCCCTGGGCGAGGAGGGCGCGCACGTGTCCGATGACCGATGCCACCTGCGCCGCCCGGTCTGCCAGGTCCCGCGCCCGACCCGGGTCGTCGGAGGCGATCAACCGGGCCAGACCGGACAAGGAAGGCACCAGAGCCTGCAGGTCCTGAGCGTCATCGCCAAGACGGATGGCTTCCTCGTAGCCGGCCCGGGCCAGGGCAAAGTCGCCACGCAAGGCATACACATCGGCCATCTGGGCGAGTGGATAGGACTCGAGCATGGAACCCATCCCCCTGAATATCTCCCGCGACTGGTCGAGATCGGCCACAGACTCCTCGAGACGTCCCAGGCCGGCGAGTACCTGTGCCCGGTTGGACAGGGACATCGCCCGCCACAGTTGGAACCCCGTCATGTCGGCGAGACGCAGGGCCATGTCCAACTCGGTCAGCGCATTGGCGTAGTCACCTTCCTCGAGGAAGTGCGAGCCTCGATTGGAGCGGATCCGGATCGTCTGCACCACGTCGCGCGCCCTCTCGGCGTGCTCGAGCGCTCGCAAATAGTGCACGTCGTTCCCGGCCCGGTCACCATCCATCGCCGCCACCATGGCAAGCACGGTGTGGGCCGTCGCCAGCGCCCCGGAGTCGTCCGCCTGACGGGCCAGCGCCAACGCCTCGTTGGCAAGGGACTGGGCCTCGTCACGCTCACCGCGTAGCCAGTGAGCACTAGCCGCCCAACCGAGCAGGGCAGCTTCGTTGGCCAGGTCACCTTCGCCCCGCCGCCCGCGCTGATAGACATCGAGGGCCGACTTCACGTCGCCCCTCATGTGGCTGAGAAAACCGAGGCGCCAGGCGACGCGAGCCGGGATCTCGCCCGGACCGGGGACCAGGTACTCGTAGCAGGCTGTGGCTCCTTCCCAGTCGCCCAAGACCTGCCTCGCCTCGGCCTCGAAGAGACGAATCTCGACGTCACGGCGATCCCTCGGGATCTGCCCGATTGTCGTCACCATCTGACGGGCCAGACCGGCGGCCAGCAACGACTCGCCCCGCTCAGACACCAGTCGGGCGATCTCATCAGCCGAGCCGTGACGGGAGAGGCACTCCATCGCCTCGGCCAGTGCCCCCTCTTGCTCGTAGCGGGCCGATGCCGAGAGGAGAAGTGCGTCGCTCTCCTCCCGGCCGAGAGGATGCCGCTCCAGAATGAAATCGCGGACCAGCGGCGACAAACTCACCGCACCGGCGTGATTGGGCGCCGGTGTCAGATAGACGCTCCGACGGTGGGGGTCGAACCAGTTGGCCGCACCGTCGGCGATGCCCAGACTCGTCGCCATATCCGAAGTGATCCACGGGAGCAACGCAGCCGCCCGCAGTGCATCCAGCGCAGCGGTCGACTCGGATCCGATGACCTCCTCAGCCAGGTACTCGAAGAGAGTTGCCTTGCCGTCGACACCGGAAGAAACCCCCTCCGTCCCGAGGTGCTCCAGCTGCAGGGCAAGGACGACTGCCACAGGCCACCCTCCGGTTCGATCGAAGATCCTCTGTGCTGCTTGCGGATTCCCTTCACCCGCCTGCTGGAGAAGACTGGCGACCTCGTCGACGGTGAAGGCCAGCAGGTCGGCCGTGATCTCGGAGGCATGGCCTTGAACCCGCATCCGGCTTGTCGGGAAGGGGAGGGCATCGCGGGAGGCGGTGATCACATGGAAATGTTTTGGCGCGTTTCGGCTGAGGGCGGCAACGAGCCGAGCCCCGTCCCCGCGTCGGCTCAGGACATGCATGTCGTCGATCACGAGGAAGAGATGTCTATTGAGCCTGGCTTCGAGCTCCCGGCTCAGCTCGGCGGCCAAGGAGTCGGCCCGGTCCGACTCGCCCGCCTCTGTCTCCGGGCCATGCCCGCCCTCGATTGCGAGGAAAAGCTCGGGAGAGAGGTCGGGCACTTTCAGTCGCAGCTTGTCCAGGATCCCACGGGCAAGAACGGACAGCGACGTGTCACCGGGTGTCGCGGTATGCCAAACGGCTGGTTTCCTCCCGAGCCACTGCAACAACAACGTGGTCTTACCGATCCCAGCTCCACCAGTGACCACGGTGAGGCGACGGGTCGCGGCTTCATCGAGAAGGGCTTCGAGCCGCGCCCGCCGAAGTTGTGGTTCAGGATGCGGGCGGCTCCTGGCCAAATGGCCTCCTGCGTGGTGCGATGGCCGTATTTCTACCCTACCGCGAGCCGGCTCGACACTCCCCTAAGACTTCCCAAAGGGTGGGTCCGTATGTTCGTCATCGAATCTGGCGAGGATCCCAAAAAGAGGGCGGGGGTTCGGGCACAACGGGGGCGGACATCGTTCCGCCCCCTTTGCTCGTCCAGCGACGCTTTTTGGCGCCGGTCAGTCGGTGTGAACGAGAAAGCGGTCGATCTTCTCCTGCACCGAGTCGTTGATCTGCGCTTCCAACATCGCCAGAGCCCTGGCGACTGCCAGCTCCTCACCGATGACCGGTCGAGCCGGGTCGACCGGGTTGCGACGGGCTCGACCACTCGCCTCGAAGTGGTCCTCCCGCAGATCCAGCTGCGCCACCGCCACAGTCTCGATGTCATCCTCGACGAGGTGAATGGACAGGACGACGTCCATGTTCTCCTGCATTGCCTACCTCACTAGTAGGAAGACGGCCAAACCTAGTCCTCCGGTGAGCGTGGGATATCTGGGGTGGCTGTAGATTCATCGCATGGAAGCAGCAGGGCTGCTCGCCGGATCTGGCTGGGCCTCGGGCATCAATCTCTATCTGGTGACCCTGATGCTGGGTATGGCCGGCCGTCTCGGTTGGACCGACATCCCGGAAGTGCTGACCCGCCTCGACGTGATGATCGTCGCCGGTGTCCTCTTTGTCATCGAGTTCTTCGCAGACAAGATCCCCTACCTGGACAACGTGTGGGATGCCATCCACACCGTGATCAGGCCACTCGGAGCAGCTGCTATCGGAGCGGTCGTCGCAGGTGATTCGGCCAGCATCGGCGCCGCAGTCGGCGCTCTGGTCGCGGGGGCGCTGGCCCTCGACGCGCATGCTGCCAAGGCCTCGACCCGCGTGGTGGTCAATGCCTCCCCCGAGCCAGTCAGCAACATTGGAATCTCGCTTGCCGAGGATGTCGGGGTGGCCGGGCTTGTCACCCTCGCTGTGACCTATCCGATCCCGACCATCGTGGTCGTCATCATCCTGGTGATCGCCGCCACGGCCCTCACCATCTGGCTCTGGCGTAGCGCCCGTCGGGCCTGGAAGAAGCTCGGTGCCTGGCTCGAAGACAAGACCTGGTACCCATCGGCGTCCTGATCCCCAGCTACCCGTGATCGGTGGGGGCGAGGAGGAGACCGCGCAGGGGGATATCGACCCAATCGGGGCGGTTGTTCAGTTCGTAGCCGAGTTCGTAGGCGGCCTTGTCGAGCAACAGGGTGTCGAGCAGACGTCTGACATGCTCACGGTTGTCAGGGACGATCGGCGTCCCCTCGACCGTCCCCAGGTACCCACGCAGGAAGGCCGCCGCCAACCATCGAGCTAGAGCGTCCGCCCAGTCTTCCAGATGGGCGGCATGGTCCAGCTCCTCGACCCCTCCCTCCATCGCCTCCCGCAGTGCCATCTGGGACGTGTACTGATATGAGCGGAGCATCCCCGCCACGTCACGCAACCCGAGACGCTTGATCCGACGCTCCGATAGGGGACGCTGAGGTTCCCCCTCGAAATCGATGATGACGAAGTCGTTGCCGGTGAAGAGGACCTGGCCCAGGTGATAGTCACCGTGAACACGGAGACGCACGGCATCGATCTTGTCTGTCGTCACCGAACGCAAGTCCTCGAGAAGGTCGTGCTCACGCTCGAGGACCATGTCGGCGAGCTCCACCTGGGCTGGGGTCAAAGATGAACGGCGCCGACGCAGCAGGTTGAAGTTGTTCCTGATCGACGACCGGGTCGATTGGTACAAGGACCGCTGATAGAGCGTCGATAGCGGCTGCAGGGCGAAGTCCGGGTCGTCGGGAACGGAGGCGAGGGCAAGGTGCATCTCGCCCGTGCGCTGACCGAGCAGTGTGGCTTCGTGCAAGAGAACCCCGGCCAGCCCCCACCCGACGTCGAGTTCCTCGTCCCCGATGTCCAGGGGATGGCTTCGAGCCGGCGGTCGCCCCAACTCGGCACGACGGGCGGCCACCTGCTCATATACCAGCGAGAGCGACGTCAGGGTATGGGACCAGGCGTCTCCCAGATTGGGAACGTAGCGATGGACGACGGCAAACGCCGCCGACTTCCCGTTCATCGAGACCTCGAGGGCGCCCAGCAGGGGAGCAGAATGCTCGAACCCCGCCCGCTCGGTGAGGAAACGGCCCACCTCCACCTCGGGATTCGGCCCCGGGTCGACGCGACGCATCATCTTGACGATGACTTGGTCACCGAAGACCATCGAGGTGTTGGACTGCTCGGCGGCGCCGGGGCGTGCCGGCTGTCCCTCGATCGCCGCCGCTAGATGTCGTGAAGCCGTCATCGGCAGAGCAGACAGCGTCGTGGCACGCCCCTTCAGCTTGCGACGGTTGGCGGCGAGATCGATCAGGGCGGTGCCGAATGTGGGTTCGGTGGTGGCGTCATAGAGCACGCCGGTCTCCAACGGGGATTGGACCTCGGCGATCACCGATGCGGGAGTCTCGACCAATCTGCTCACCGCCTCGAACCCGGTCGCGAGGGCGATGGGCCAGGCATAGATCTCGGGATCCTGCTCGACGTACTCCACCTGGAGGAAGGCGATAATCGAGTTGGCGCCGGGGACGTCGATCCTATCGACGATGTGACCGCCACTGATCGTCTGCGCCTTGCTCCGGAACCATCGCTTGCCCTCGATGGCACCCAGAAGGACTCTGTCGAGTTGTTCCCGGGCCCGGAAGATGCCGGCCAGCTCCCCTCGGACAGTGACCCGGGGTAGCCCTGCAGGCTCGTCGACCCGCGCCTCCGCCCGATCGAGGCCAAACCAGAAGAAGTCGTGAGGTCCGAGGGTCAGCACGTACGAGTGGGCGCCGATCGCCGGGAAGCGAGCTCGCCCGAACAGCTCGACCGGCTCCACCCCCTCGAACCCCGTCAGATCGAGCTCGACGGGCTGTGTGTGACGGGAGAGATTGGCGACGACCAGGACCGCCTGCTCGCCGAGCGACCGAAGGTAGGTGAGGACCTTCGGGTTCTCATTGGGGACGAATTCGAGACCGCCTCGGGACAGCTCTGGCATCGCCTTGCGCAAAGTGAGAGCGCGTTTGACCCACCACCACATCGAGTTGGGGTTGTCCCGCTGCACCTCCACGTTGACGGTCTCGTAGTGGTACTCGGGGTCAGTGATCACCGGGAAGTAAAGACGCTGTGGGTTGGCGTCGGAGAAGCCCGCGTTGCGGTCGCCTGACCACTGCATTGGGGTGCGGACCCCGTTCCGGTCGCCCAGATAGACGTTGTCGCCCATCCCGATCTCGTCGCCGTAATAGAGGACCGGAGTGCCAGGCAGGGACAGGAGCAGGGCGTTCATCAGCTCCATCTCACGGCGGTTGTTTCCCAGCAACGGTGCGAGTCGGCGTCTGATCCCGACATTGATGCGAGTCTGCGGGTCGTTGGCGTAAACCCGGTACATGTAGTCCCGCTCCTCATCGGTGACCATCTCCAGTGTCAATTCGTCGTGGTTGCGCAGGAAGATGGCCCAAGCGCTGTTCTCGGGAATCGGCGGAGTCTGCTCGACGATATCGATGATCGGGAAACGGTTTTCCATGCGGAGCGACATGAACAGTCTCGGCATCAGGGGGAAGTGGAAGCACACGTGACACTCGTCACCGTCCCCGAAGTAGGCGGCTGCTTCCTCGGGCCACTGGTTGGCCTCGGCGAGAAGCATGCGATCGTCGTACTTGGCGTCCATCCGAGCCCGAATTTCCTTGAGAAACACATGGGTCTCCGGGAGGTTTTCGCACATGGTCCCGTCGCGCTCGAACAGATAGGGCACGGCGTCGAGGCGGAGCCCGTCCACGCCGGCCGCGAGCCAGAAATCGAGGGCGTCGAACACCGCGTCGTGGACCGCCGAATTCTCGAAATTGAGGTCTGGCTGGTGGGAGAAGAAGCGATGCCAGTAGTAGGCATTCGCCACCGGGTCCCAGGTCCAATTCGAGGTCTCGGTGTCCTGGAAGATGATGCGGGCGTCCTTGTAGAGCTCTGGATCGTCGGACCAGACGTAGAAGTCGCGCTCGCGGCTGCCCGCCGGCGCCTTGCGGGCCCGCTGAAACCATGGGTGCTGGTCCGAGGTGTGGTTGATGACGAGCTCCGTGATGACTTTGAGGTCCCGCTTGTGCGCCTCCCGAAGGAACAAACGAAAATCGGCCATGGTCCCGTACGAGGGATTGATCGACTTGTAGTCGGCGATGTCGTAGCCGTCATCGCGCAGCGGGGATGGGTAGAACGGCAGCAGCCACAGGGCGGTCACCCCCAGGTCGCGGAGATAATCGAGCTTCGAGGTCAGCCCGCGAAAATCACCGATACCGTCCCCGTTCGCATCGGCGAAGGCCCTGACGTGGACCTCGTAGATGACGGCGTCGTGATACCAGGCAGCCGACCCGCCATCCTCGTGAGCCTCAAACGAAGTGGTCATAACTCTGCTCCGATCGGACCCGCTTCCTCACGGAGAAGAGGTGCGCCGGGATGCCGGCCGGGTCGAGCTGGACGAAGTTGCGGGATCCCTCCCAGAGGTAGCGGCGGTCGGTGAGCAGATCGTCTAGCTGGTACTGATGGGTCGGGTCGACACCTATCGCGTCTACATCCAGGTCGACGAACCCGGCCTGCGCGTAGTCGGGGTCGAGATTGACCACGACCAGCACAACGTCTCCCACCGCCCGCTTGGAGAAGGCGATCAGCTTGTCGTTGTCGGTGTGGTGGAACGTGATGTTGTCGGTGTGCTGAAGCGCCCGATGCTCGTGCCGCGCCTTGTTGACCTGCGTTATCAGCGGGGCGATGGACTTGTCGTCCTGCAGGTCCCAACTTCTGACCTGGTATTTCTCC
>JARDZU010000271.1 GCA_029240695.1 Acidimicrobiia bacterium
AACAGGTCAAGGGCAGATGGGTTGCGGACCTGAGTTGGCGACTCGGCGCCAACGGCGGGCAGGGCGCTCACCGGTAGATCCTGGTGAAATTCTCCCGGGCCACGAGGTCGCCTCGCTGGTTGGTGAAAGTGAACTCCATGTCCACGAATACCAGTGGGCCCGACCGCCCCTCCTTCTCGTACATGTTTGCAAGGCGCTTTCTCACGCTGATCACGTCTCCGGCGACTACTCGCTCCCCGAGCACGACCGATGTCTCTCCCGCCATGGCCCGGCGCGTAGGCAGCGGCGGCACGTCGGCCGTGGGGGAGCCGTCAGGCTCCAACTGATCCGGCGAGACCAGGGCCGAAGCGTGCATCCGGACCACATACGAGAACAGGGTGGGGGCGACCACGTCCGCGTGCCCTGCCGCCACCGCGGCGTCCTTGTCGAAATGGATGGGGTTCGTCTCGCCGGTGGCGTGGGCAAATCTTGCGATGTCGATGGCGGTGACCTGCATCTCGAAAGGCGGGTAGTCCCGGTCTGCCCAGCGGCGTGCCTCCTCGGTTATGACTCCCATCACAGCCCCATCGTCTTGGCGATGATGTTGCGCTGGATGTCGGAAGTCCCGGCGCCGATCACTCCGAGACGCGACTCCCGGAAATGGCGTTGCAGGTCGTACTCCATGGTGTAGCCGTAGCCGCCGAGCACCTGGAGACCCATGTCGGCGACCTGCTTGTAGGCCTCGCAGGCGTAGAGCTTGAGGATCGCTGCGTCCCGGGTAGTGGCGACGCCCCGGTCGAGCCGCGAGGCGTATCGATAGACCAGCATCTGGGAGATCTCGACCATTGTCTGCATGTCGGCGAGACGGTGCGACACCGCCTGGAACTTGGAGATCGGCCGCCCAAACTGCTCCCGCTCCTTGGCGTAATCCACCGAATCAGCAAGAGCCGCGGCGGCCGCCCCTGTGCGGGCAGCGGAGAGGCATAGGCGCTCGTAGCGGAGATAAACGCCCAGGTCCGGCCAGCCATTGTCGAGGGTGCCGAGCATCCGCGTCTTGGGAACGCGGACATCGGTGAAGTAGAGCATCGCCGTTCCCAGTGGCCAGTGGCCCAGTGTCTCGATCGGCTGCCATTCCAATCCCGAGCTGTCCGTGTCGACGATGAAATTGGTGATGCCATCGTGCTTAGCGCCATCCGAGGAGGTGCGAGCGGCAACAATGTCGAGGTCGCTCACCTTGAAACCGGATGTGAACACTTTCTGGCCGTTGAGCACGTAGTCGTCACCGTCCGCCACGGCGGAGAGTGAGATCGAGGCGGCGTCCGAACCGGCGTCGGGCTCGGTCAGTGAGAAACAAACCGCGAGCTCCCCGGCAATTATCTTCGGCAGGAGCTCGGCCTTTTGATCGGGTGTGCCGTCCCGGCCGATGGCTAGACCGCCCCAGGTGACCGTGCGGAACACCCAGAAAGAGAGATCGAGGAACGCCCGACCCAACTCCTCGAGCAGGATGGCGACCTCTACGGCTCCGGCTCCGCCCCCGCCATCCTCTTCAGACGTGTTAATGCCGAGCCAGCCCTGGGCGGCCAGCTTGTCGTAGACATCGCGAGGGGCACGGCGCTCGCGATCACATTCCCGGACGTACTCCCGGCTGATCTCCTTCTCGCAGAATTCGCGGACCGTGGCCCGGAACATGTCCTGCTCGGGAGTGAAATCGTGCTCGATCACTGCTGTCATGCCTTCTCTGCCTGGAACCAGGCGATCATATATCGTGCATACTGCAGAAACGCACGGTGAGAAGAGGAACGTGACTGCGAGTATCGAGACGGTCAAGGGGTTGGGCTCGAAGCACAGCAACTGGGGCCGCTGGGGCCCGGATGACGAGCGAGGCACCCTCAACCTGGTCACTCCGGAGATGGTGATGGCTGCCGCCGGGTTGGTGAGGACCGGCAAGACCATCTCGATGGCGTTGCCATACGACGAGGACGGCCCGCAAACCGGGAACCTGGGTCGATTCAACCCGATCCACCTCATGATCCGGGACGGGGCCGACGCCATCGCGGGTACGTCGATTCGGGATTTCTACGGCGGTGTCGACAAGCATTTCCGGGGCACCGACGACATCATCATCATGCCGCTCCAGTCCGGTACCCAGTGGGACGCATTCGGGCATGTCGTGTTCGAGGGAACGATCTACAACGGCTACGGCGCCGAGTGGGTCTCGAGCAAGGGCGCCCTCAAAGGCGACGTCGCCAATGCGTCTCAGGGCATGGTCGGCCGGGGAGTCCTGCTCGATCTGCCACGTGCCCTCGGAGTCGATTGGCTCGAGCCGGGCCACGCTATCGGATCGGCTGACCTGCAGCGAGCGGAGGAGCACGCAAGGCTGAGTGTCGGCCCCGGCGACTTCGTCTTCGTCCGCACCGGTGCCATCGCCTCGGCCCGGGCCGCAGGATCCTGGGGCGACTACGCCGGTGGCGATGCTCCGGGTCTCGGACTCGATAGCGTCGCCTGGGTGGCCGAACGTGACATCGCCGCCATCGCCAGTGACACTTGGGGTCTCGAGGTTCGGCCCAACGAGACGCCCGACGTAGCCCAACCCCTGCACATCGTCTTCATCGTCCACATGGGCCTGTGGCTCGGCGAGATCTTCGATCTCGATCCCTTGGCCCAGGATTGCGCCGCCGACGGGGCGTATGAGTTCATGTTCTGTGGGCCCCCTCTCCCATTCACCAGGGCGGTGGGCTCCCCCCTGAATCCAATGGCGATCAAGTGAGGTCGTGATTGGAACCGGTCAGGTCCATGCTCTTCACCCCCGGCAACCGGGTCGACATGCTGGGCAAGGCGGTCCATTCCGGCACCGACGCGGTGATAGTCGATCTCGAGGACTCGGTCTCGGTCGACAACAAGCCCGAGGCCCGCGCCAACCTGGAACGA
>JARDZU010000116.1 GCA_029240695.1 Acidimicrobiia bacterium
GCCAACGCCGCGACGAGGGCCAGAGCCGAATCCACCTTCGAAAGGCTAGGGCGATCAGCCTCGCGCGAAGATGCGGGCGTCGGTGGCCCGCACCCGGGCCGGCTGGCCGACCCGGTAAATGGGTCGGGGGCCGATCCTGGCCCGAACCCTGGTGCCTTGGTGCAAGGCGAGGGTCACAAGCTGGTCATGCCCGAAGAACTCGGACCCGGCCACCACTGCATTCGGAGTCTCGCCGAGCGATATCTGCACGTTCTCCGGCCGGACGACGACCGACACGTTGCCCTGGAGATCGGTGGCGAAGGCACCGACTGCGGTATCGACCCGCCCCTCGCGCGCCACGGACTCGAGGACGTCTGCGTCGCCGAGGAACTCGGCCACCCAGCGGTCGGCCGGATTGGAGTAGAGGTGTCCCGGGGTGTCGGCCTGCAGGACCCGGCCGTCCCTCATCACGGCCACGATGTCGGACGTGGCCAGGGCCTCTTCCTGGTCATGAGTGACGAAGACCGCCGTGGTGCGGGCTTCGGTCAGGATGCTTCGGAGCTCTCGCCGCACCCGATCACGCAGACTGGCGTCGAGGTTGCTGAATGGCTCGTCGAGCAGGATCACCTCGGGCTTTGGGGCGAGGGCACGGGCGAGGGCGACGCGCTGTTGTTGGCCACCCGAGAGCTCGTTCGGCATCCGCCCCTCCAATCCGGTCAATCCGACGAGTTCGAGGACCTCCCCGACCCGAGGACTCCGATCTCCCCTTGGCAGCCCGTAGGCGACATTCCCGGCAACTGTCATATGGGGGAACAGGGCGTAGTCCTGGAACACCATCCCTACCCTGCGCCGTTCCGGACGGGTGAAGACCCCAGGTCCGAGCACAGTGCGGCCATGGATCTCGACCGAGCCACCGGCGTTCTCGAACCCGGCGATCACGCGCAGTGCCGTCGTCTTGCCACACCCCGACGGCCCGAGGATGGTCACCACGCCGCCTTCCCACACGTCGAGGCTGAAATGGTCCAGGGCGACGGCGTCGCCGAAGGACCTGGTCAGGTCCCGGGCACGGATGGCGAGGCGATCAGTCGCTGAGCTCACGTGACATCACCAGAAAGAGTGGCACGATCGAGACGGCGAGGAGAACGAGCCCGGCGGCAGAGGCCCGGGTGATGAATCCTTCCGCTGTCGAGCTCCAGATCCTGATGGCCAGCGTCTCGAACCCATTTGGGCGGAGGAGAAGTGTTGCCGGCAGCTCCTTCATGACGCTCAGAAAGACCAGGGCAGCTCCTGCGACCAACCCCGGCCATGCCAGAGGCAGCGTCACCCGCATCAGCGTCGCCACGGGTCCCCGGCCCAGGCCACGGGACGCGTCTTCGAGGTCAGGGCTGGCGCGGACCAGGGAGTCCTGAGTCGCGCCGGCCGCTTGGGGCAGGAATATGGCGCCGTAGATGATCACCAGATAGATCAGTGTCTGATAGAGAGACCTGGCCGTGCTGAGGGCGAAACCCACCGCCGCCACACCGACGGTGATGTGGGGAAGGGAGTAGGCGCCCCACATCGCCGACTCCACCCAGCCCGACAGACGCCCCGGCCTCCGAGTGGTGACCATGGCCACCGGGAAGGCGAGAATCACGGTCACCAGGGCTGCGATGATGGCAACTCCCAGCGACCGGACCGCCTCCGGGCCGAGGGACCCCACGATCTGCTCGGACTCGAGCCCGCGAGCGACGCTCACGACCATCACTACCAGAGGCAGACCCAGAGCGACGAGGATGTAGAGAGTCAGCGCCGAGATCGAGGCAGCGCGTGGCCAGCCCGACAGTGCCTGCAGAGGGCGGGCCCTGCGTGGCCGTCGGGAGTGAAGGGGGACTCTGGCGCGATACCGGCGCTCGATGAGGAGGATCACGATGGCTAGAGCCATCAGGATCAGTGACAGCGTCGCGGCAGGGCGCCGGTCGATCTGCCCCCGATACAGGGTGTATATGGCGCGGGTGAAGGTGTCGTAGCGGAGCAGGGACACAGCGCCGAAATCGGAGATGGTGTAGAGCCCGACCAGGAGACCGGACGAGACCAGCGCCGGCTTCAATTGGGGAAGCGTCACAGTCACGAAGACCCGCCACCGACTCGCCCCGAGCCCTGTTGCTGCCTCCTCTGTCGCCGGATCGATTGTACGCAACCCAGGGATGAGCGTGAGATGGGCCAATGGCGCAGTGAACACCGAGAGCACCAGCCATGAGCCGACGAATCCGTATGGCGTCGGGGTCTCGACGATGACTCCCGAAGGCCCGGTCGCAGCGATGAGGCTGAGCGCCGCCACATAGGAGGGGACGACGAGGGGGAGCGCAGCCAGAGTCATCCATCCCTTGCGAAATGGAAGCGCCACCCTGGTTGTCGTCCACGCCGTGGCGAGACCGATGGCGACTGCCGTGATGGTGACCGCCACCGTGAGCACGGCAGTGTTCAACATCAGCTCGGCGAGACGCCCCGTCGGGACGGCCAGAGTCGTACCGGTCCCGATGACCTGGAATAACAGGCTGACCGGAGGGATGAGCGCAGGAAGCAGCGCCACTCCGGCGGCGACCCACCAGCCCCAGCCGCCACGACGTCGAACCTGCCCGACTTCGGGCCGGCGCGCCGTCAGCGGCCCGGCAGTCAACTCACACCAGGCCGGCCTCGGCCACCAGACGCGTGGCCAGGTCGAGCACACCGGCGAGGTCGCTCAGGTCGACGTCGGGGGCGTTGATCTCGGAGAGGGGTGGGACTCCGTCGGGCTGTGGGATGCCCTCGATCAGAGGGAACTCGAAGGTCTCCGTGGCAAAGAAAGTCTGAGCTTCTTCGGCGAGAAGGAAATCGACGAATTCCTGGGCTGCCTCCGGACGGTCGGTGTTCGCCATGATGCCGACGCCGGCGGGCATCACCAGCGATCCAACATCGCCTGCCGGGATGAAGTAGTTCTCCGTGTTGTTGCCCTGACCCTCGGCCCGCAGGCGGAGCAGGTAGTAGTGATTCACCAGCCCACCGCCCAGCTCACCGGTGTCGGTGGCCTCGACGATGGGCGCGTTGCCGTCGAACTCGACGGGGTCGTTTGCGGCCAGCGCTTCCAGCCACTCACGTGTCGCATCCTCGCCGCGTTCGAGGATCATGGCTGACACGAAGGCGAGGAAAGAGCCGTTGGTGGGCGCCACCCCCAACTGACCGGCCCAGTCCGGGTCGACGGCATCATCGATGGTCTGAGGCAGGGGCAGGTCCGAGGCGGTGTTGTGGACGACCACCCTCACCCGGCCAGAGGTCCCGACCCACCGGCCATCTCGATCGTGGAATCGCCCGTCTACCAGGTCGAGTGTCTCCTCCGGAAGAGGGGCCATCAGCCCGGCAGCGGCGCCCAAGGAAGCGGGGTCCTGCGCGAAGAACACATCGGCTGCGGATTCCTCTCCTTCGGCAATGAGGGTGGCGGCAAGCTCGCTCGAGTCGGCGTACCTGATGTCCAGCTCGATACCCGATTCGGCCTCGAATTCCTCCAAGAGCGGCCCTACCAGCTCCTCGGCTCGGCCGGAGTACACGACCAATGGGCCATCGCCCTCCGATCCGCCGTTCCCTCCGCATGCAACGGATGCGATCGTCACGAGGAGTGCCCCAGCTACCAGTTTTCTCAACGTCTGCCTCCAGATCGTTAGCTACCGAACAATGTGTGGAATCTAATTAACACTATGGTCGTAGTGCAAATGGTTGCTGGCCGGGATGACCGGGACGGATGGCCAGCTGGCCAGGACGACCGCCGGCTATTCCCCGTTCCTCAGGATCGCAGGCGGTGGCTCTCGAGGTGCCGGCCGCGCGGGGGCGCCGCCGACCGACTGCTCCGATCCCGACCCTCGACCCAGACGGACAGCGCTTCGAGCGGCGAGAGACCTTGGTCGTGCTCCCACATCACCCGTTCGCTGGGTGATCGAGGGCCAGGCTTGGTTCGGGCGGTGAAGAGGATCGGCTCGTGACGACCCATGACAGACTCGGCAAGCCTTGCCTTGCGGGGCTCGCCGGCCTCGACCTCGATGGTCAGACCGCCGCCAGGATGGGCGAGGAGGTCCTCCCGCCGGGGTGGATGCGCCGTGGCGGACATGGCGCTGCCGATCCATCCGGTCAGGGCACCGACGAAGAATCCGAGGCCGGCATACACCAACCAGTGCCGTCCATCGAGCCAGATCACGGAGGCGAGCGCGGTAATCGTGCCGAGGGCGAGCGCACCGGTCGCGGCGGTGATCAACGAGTGCTCGAAGAACTTGCTCCCCGGATCGGGGAGGGCGGAAAGTGTCCAGGGACCGAGCGGTTCGATCACCGTCGGGCGCAGACCGGCTCTCTCAAGGTCGTCGACGACGGCCCCGGCAATGGACGGGTCGGGGTAGGCGGCGCTGAACGTGCTCGTCTGCTCTTCATCCGGTTCTGCGGCTTTGATGGTCGGAAAGGACAGGTTGAAGGACATGTTGGATCCTGGCTTAGAGGTTGTAGTTACCCCTGATCCGACCCGTCGAAACCCCGACGAGCGGCCGCATGTCCCCGAACCCGGCTCAGACCACGATGGGCCCAAGCCCGACCCGGAGGTTCATCTGACGGGGGGAACGCGCCGCGCAGCGTGACTGTCCCCTGGTCAATGTCGATGTTCACGGTAGCCATCGGTAGCTCCCACTCACTGGATTTGGGGCCATGCCGCGAACCGATGTCTCCCCCCGGTCTGAGAGCATCGATCGTGTTGGCAACCTGTCGGACGAGGCGCCTGCGGCGCCTCTTGCCCTGCGCTGGATCGAAGAGATACGCAAATGCCGCCCCCATCGCCACTCCACCGATGAGGCTCAGCCGCTTCACGATTGGTCGATGGCGTGGTCGATGGCGGGAGCACGGACGCGGCTTGCCTGGCATACCGCGTGGTCACATCCGCAAAAGCCACCGGACATGGTTCCCACCTCGCAGCTCTCGCTGCAGAACCCGCCTTCTTCCATCACCAGGCAGGTGCACCACTCGTGTGCACATTCCATCGAATACCTCCGGGTTGGCTGGTGTGTGAGGGTCTTTCCCCTCCATGCCCCCGTCAAAACCGAAATAGGGCCTCAGGGCTTCCATACCGAACTGGCATCCAGGTCAGGGAACCCGGCCGGCTCGATAGTGGCCAGCGGCGTCATCGTCACGAAGTTCTTGGCGCACAGCGCCGTATCGGTAGCCGGGTCGGTGCCGGCTGACGATGACCCCACCACGAACTGCAGCTTCCTGTACTCGACATCGGCGTTAGCCACACGGAAATAGCCGAACTCGTCCAGGTCTGCCCAGTGGATCCCGTTGACTTCCGAGAGCGGAACCCCTGGCACGTTCACGTTGAGCACATATGGGCTCCCGGTGCGGCCGAGGAGCCACCTAGCGGCCGACACTCCGACCTCTACAGCTGTGTCCCATTGCCACGGATCGGACTGGGCCAGGCTGATTGCGATGCCGCGACTGCGGAAAGTCCGGGCGGTGAGCGCCGCCCCCACGGTGCCCGAATGAATGATCGAGTGGCCGGTGTTCATGCCGGCATTGATCCCGGACACGACCAGGTCGGGGAAACGGCCAAATGCACCGAGTGCCGCCGCCATCACGGCCAGTCCGGGTGGCCCGGCGATGGTGTACGCCGTGATTCCTCCCATGTCCACCGTGGTCATGTCGACGCCTTTCACCGGGTCGAATCCGCCGATGCCCGTGCCACTGCCGGACATGTCGGTCGCCGGGGCGGCCACGACGACATCGAAATCGTCGGCTAGCCCGGCGGCGAGCAGTCGGAGACCAGGTGAATCGATCCCGTCGTCGTTGGTGACGATGACTCTGGGAAGATCGCTCATCGCGGGAGGGGGGTTAGAGCCTCGATCACGACCCGCTCGGCAAGACGGGGGATGAGGTCGTCGGAGGCGCTTCCCAGCCCGTGGCGTGTCACATTGGCCGCACCTGCGCCCGAGCCGAGACGGAGCAATTCTTCGGCCCCGAGGCCCCGTCGCAACGCGGCAGCCAGGCCCGCGGTCATGGAATCACCGGCTCCGCGATAGTCCGCCGGCTCCAGGTCCGGACCGGTAACCCGGTAGGTGGCACCCTCGATCAGAGCCAGAGCCGGTCGCGGGCCCCGGGAGATCACCACGCGTTTGGCGCCCGACTCTTGAAGACGATGGAGCTGGTCCAGCGCCATGTCCTCGTCTTCCCCCTCGAGCCTCCCGTCCTCGATCAGATCCTCGTCGCTGATCTTGAGCAGATCGAGGTGACCGCCCTCCAGGAATGCCTCCAGCTCGTTGCCGTGGAGGTCTCCCACCACCGGCACATCGGCGGACGCCAGATCGTGACCGAGGCGCCGGTAAGTGTCGACGGGGACGATCTCCGATCGCTGGCCGGTGATCACCACGACCTCTGAGCTCAGAGCATGATCGAGGATCCTGCCGTATGCGTCATCGAGCTCGTGTCGGCTCAGGCCGGGCGCCGGAGCCTCGGCGATGGAAGCACGGTCTCCCGATCTGCGATCCTGGACGATGGCGGGCGAGCTCTTTTGCACCTCGAACGGGCTCAGTTCGATGCCCCACTGGCTGATGAGGCTCCGCAGGACTCCACCGGACTCACCTCCGACCGGGCCGCACAAGAGCGGCTTCTCTTTGAGGTGCCGAAGCATGCGCGCCACCCAGAACCCCTGACCCCCGGGATGGATGTGGATGTCGTCGGGCCCATCGTCCCGACCCGTCTCGATGGTCACTGTGAGCGTCAGGTGAGGCGCGAAGATGGCGATGGTGTGGTCTTGGTGAGCCATGTCGGCTCAGCCCTCCCCGGAGCCCTCGGGCCCGACCCGATTGAAGCTCCACTCACCCAGTCGCCACATGTCGTGGCCGCCGTGCTCTTCGAGAATCTTCGCTACCCGTGCGGCTTGCTCTTCGTCGTCTTCGACGTCCACCGACACCACCGATCGACCGTTCTCGAGAGCCTTGTCGAGCCGGTCCACGATGCGCACCTCATCGCCGAAGGCGAGCGCGATCTTCTTGGCAACGGCGGCCAGACCCTTTTCGTCCTCTTCGGTCAGATGTGCCCTTCCTTCTTCGCCATGAAGTAGCTCGGCCGTGAATTGCTCTTGGGCCAGAGCGGCGACAGCCGCCCGCCCTTCCTCGGCGTCATCAATGATGGCCACGACTGTCCCGGTCAGGTCATGCATGAGCTTTTTACCTACCCCCCGGCTTGGCGGGGCAAACCGGGGATGGCTCAGCCGACGAGGAGGGGAATCTCGATCTCATCAACGGCGAGACCACCGTGATAGGCGTGGAGACGCTTGTCGAACCCGGGTGGGAGGAGCACTTTGCCCTGCGGTGCTAGGAGCAGTGCCTCGCCCACCCTGGCGCGGGCCGCTGGGCCGGGCTCAGGTCCGAGTAGTGCAAGCGGATCGCTGATCACGGCTCCGGTCTGCACGGCCAATAGCTCGACCAACGCTCCGCTACCCCAAACATGGACACCCCTCGGATCGCCCGAATACCTCAGGGATTCGAAAGCTTTGTCACGAATCAAGATCTTGTCCTCATCGGCGTAACCAATGAGCCCGTGGTCGGCAGTCCCGAGGATGGTGACGTCCGGCGGCGCCCTCGAGACGATCTCCTCCCAGACATTGGCCGCCAGCCGGAGAGCCTCGGCGAACTCGTCCGATTCGAGCCCGTGAACGTGTCCGGCGAAGTCGACCGGCCAGTAATAGGTGAAGATCAGACGGTTCGGCTCGGCGGCGAGTTGGACCGTAGCCTCTGCGAGGTCGTGGTCGTCCCAGGTCCGCTCGAAGCGGGCTCCCCGGTAGATCAGCCTGGAGAGCGGGCTCCCCGCGAATGGCTCCGGCTGGACGGTGATGGGCTCGACACCGGCACGTCGGAGACGCTCCCAGAGGTTGGGCCCCGGGAGGAATGAGCCATAGTCGTGGTGGACCGGCCGACCGGCGACGTCCACCCACTTCAGCGTGTTGACGACGCTGCCAGTCTCCTCGAGCCAGCAGAGATGGGAGATCAGCCCGTGCTGAGACGGGGCCAGGCCGGTTGCAACGGTGGCCAGGGCGACGCTGGTGGTACTCGGGAAAGGAGCATGCAGGGTCGCCTTCAGTGATTCGCGCAGAGAGCGCGCCATTTCGTGGTCGAGCTGGGCGATACCGAGGCCATCGAACATGACGACGACATACGTGGGTCCATCGGGTATCGACTCGCCGATCATCGGGTCGAGCCGGGGGGAAGGTGAGCTTCCGATCAACCTCGACTCGATCTCAGCGACGAGGTTCACCAGACCTCGGGCGTCATAGGAGGGCGGGTCCGCCATCGATGCAGGCTAGGGCCTGCCTGACCTTTTTTGCCCATACCAGTTGGAGTTTCCAAACTTCGACGTCAAACGACCCGTGCGTATACTCGCCCGCGGTGGTGTCCTTCGACCCTCACAGAGCATGAGCTCTTACTTTGAGAGCTATCTGACGGTCGGCGCTTTCGCCGTGCTGGGCGCCATCCTCGTGATGGTGATGCTTGGCGTGGCCGCGGTGCTCCGACCTACCAATCCCACCACCACCAAGCGTCTGACCTACGAGTGCGGGGTGGACCCCGTCGGCTCGGGGTGGAGCCAGAGCTACGTCCGCTACTACGTATACGGCCTCCTCTTTGTCATCTTCGACGTCGAGGCCGTATTCATTTTCCCCTGGGCGATCGTCCTCGAGCAGCTGGGGACATTCGGGCTGGTCGAGATGTTCATCTTCATCGACATCCTCATCCTGGGACTGGTCTACGCCGTCCGCAAGGGAGTGCTCCGGTGGGAGTAGTCCAGAAGTTCGGGGCCCCGAAGCCGGTGAGCTGGCTTCTCAATTGGTCCCGGAAATACTCCCTCTGGCTGTTCCAGTTCGGTCTGGCCTGTTGCGCCATCGAGCTGATGGCGGCGTCGGGCCCACGCTACGACTTCATGCGATTCGGGATCATCCCGTTGCCGGCCTCACCGCGCCAGGCCGACCTCATGGTTGTGGCGGGCACCGTGACCGACAAGATGGCGCCGGCCATCCGCCGTCTCTACGACCAGATGCCCGATCCGAAATACGTCATCTCGATGGGCTCCTGCGCTAACTGCGGCGGCCCCTATTGGGACTCGTACTCGGTGACGAAGGGCGTCGATCAGGTGATACCGGTCGACGTCTACGTGCCGGGTTGCCCGCCACGCCCCGAGGCCCTCATGGACGGGATCGTCTTGCTTCAGAAGAAGATCCAGGGTGAGGACATCAAAGAGAAGTGGAGCCGGCGTGACCTCGAGCCCGTCTGAGACCGAGGCAGCCGCCGATGCCGTCGAGACCCCGACGGTGCATCCACTCCAGGAGTACGCCGATCGCGTGTCGACGGTCGTGGAC
>JARDZU010000272.1 GCA_029240695.1 Acidimicrobiia bacterium
GGCCAGAGGGGTGGCGGTCGGGGAGCAGGTTCGCGGCATCCTGCGGGCCTCGATCAAGCATGGATTCGGCAATCCTCCAATCCGGATGTTCATGCTCGGTGCGCCCTTCGCAGCCGGTGTCACCATCT
Organism: Acidimicrobiia bacterium; assembly: GCA_029240695.1. Taxonomy (GTDB): domain Bacteria; phylum Actinomycetota; class Acidimicrobiia; order Spongiisociales; family ZC4RG35; genus JARDZU01. Next base: position 129 of record JARDZU010000272.1, read on the forward strand.
GGGCGTTCTATGCGTTCCAGCCCTACCTGCTCGAGCTGTACGGGGATCCGAACGCCACCTACCTGGCCGGGATCGCCGCCGCCGTGTTCGCCGTCGCCCAGATGGCCGGCGGCGCGTCAGTGAAATTCGTGCGCGGGCTGGTCGAGACCCGCACAGCGGTCATCATCCTCGAGGTCGTTGTCGGCGGCGTGGCCCTGGTGGGCGTGGGTCTGGCCCAGATGCTCGAGATCCCGGTCGGATTCTGGGTGGCGATAGGGCTGCTGACCCTCCTCTCCGTGATCTCCTCCCTCTCGAGCCCGATGCAGCAGGCGTACATGAATGCCTGCATTCCCTCCGAGCAACGGGCGACGGTGCTCTCGTTCAATTCGCTGATGGGAAGCGCCGGCGGCGTCGTGGCCCAACCTGCGTTGGGCCGCGTGGCCGATGTGTACTCGTTCGGGACCGCCTATGTCGTAGCTGGCATCCTCTACGCGATCAGGCTGCCGTTCGTCGTGGCGGTGCGACGAATGGGCTTGCGAGCCGACACCGACACGCGCACCGAGCCGACAATCGTGCCTTGACCTCTGGCATCATGGGCGCGGTGGCTGATCACGAAAGCACCGATACCGACCCGATGGGTGCCGCCATCATCCGGGGAATCATGATCGGCGTCCCGGTGACCTTGGTCGCCCTGACCATTGGTATCTGGCTCATCACCGACCAGGACATTTTGGTCTCGATGCTGACGGCGCTGCTCCCCGGCATTCTGCTTGGCGCTTTCGGTGGTGGCTTCGCCGGCATGGCGATGACGATGAGGGAGTAGCGCGCTACTCCTCCTCTCGCAGCACGAACACCACCGTCTGAAGATCGGTGAACTCGTCGATTCGCTGGCGACCCCAACCGGTGTCTGTGCCAGCCGCACCACCGAAGGGCTGGAAGGTCTCCCAGAAATCGGTCGAGTCGTTGACTACCACCGTGCCCGAGCGGATCCGATCGGCATACCAGAACGCCTTAGTCAGATCGTTGGTGAAGACCGCAGCCTGCAGACCGAGGTGGGTCCGGTTAGCCACCCCGACAGCCTCGTCGTCGTCCCGAGCGCTGAGGATGGGGAGCACCGGCCCGAACGACTCCTCCTGCGCCACCTCCGATGCCTCGGGCACCCGGTCGAGGATGGTGAAGTCGTAGTAGAGGTCGGTGGGGAAGCCTGACGCCCGCCTTCCACCCATCAGCAACTCGGCGCCCTTGTCGACGGCGTCGGCGATGTGGCGGTCCATCTTGGCGGCCGTCGGCTCGTTGTTAAGGGGCCCCATGTTCGTGGCCTCATCGAATGGGTCGCCGAGCCGGACGCTCTCGGCGGCCTTAAGCGATGCCTCCACGAACTCATCGTGCACCTCGTCGACGACGATCACGCGTTCCGTTGCGACGCAGACCTGCCCGGCGTTGTAGTACGCCCCGTAGACCGCCGCCTCCGCGGCCTTGGCCACATCGGCGTCTGCGGTGACCACGGTCGGTCCGTTGCCTGACATCTCCATGATCGAGCGCTTGAGGCCCATGACGGAGACGATCTTCTTGCCGGTGGCTGACGAGCCGGTGAAACCAACCGCATCCACCCCGTCGTGAGTCACTAATTGCGTGCCGATGTCGCCGGCGCCGGGGATGACCTGAATTGCACCCTTTGGCGCTCCAGCCTCTTCGAAGACCTCGGCCATCTCGAGCAAGGCCCAGGAGGTGAACTCCGGCGGTTTGACGATGACCGCGTTTCCGGTGGCGAGACCAGGCCCGACGTATTCCATTGGGATCATCACCGGGAAGTTCCAGGGCGTGATCGCTACCCAGACCCCGACCGGGCGGCGGACCGTGAACATGCGCCGGTGCCGACTGGTCGTGGGGATCAGCTCCCCTTTGAGACGTTTGACGTCCTCGGCGGCGATCTGGAAGTAGTCACCAGACTCGGCGATGTCGTCTTTGGCCTCTGCCTCAAATGGCTTGCCCTGCTCCATTGACAGGATGCGGGCAACTTCTTCGACCTTGCCTTGCCACAAGTCGTAGATGCGAAGGCAGAGATCAGCCCGCTCGAAAGCGGTCCAATGGCGCATCTCCTCGGTCGCCTCCCGTGCCGCGGCCACGGCACGGTCGATGTCGGCCGGAGAGGCCTTCGGCACGTTGTACAGGTGCTCGCCCGTGGAGGGGGAATGGACCTCGTAGTGGTCTTCGCCGGTCCCCTCTGTCCACTCACCTGCGATGAAAAGCTCGAGGTCTTTCGCCATTCCGTAACGGTAACCCGAATCCGGGCCCGGCTGAATGGCGGTTCAGTAGCATGGCCTGGTGAGTCTCCAAGGAGATCAGACCAGACAGTGGTACGAGCGAGCGCGCAAGGTGCTGGTCAATGGGGTGTCGAGTCAGTTCCGCTACTGGGGGCCTAACGACACGCTGGTCATCGACCACGGCGAGGCGGGACATGTGGTCGACATGGACGGCAAGCACTACATCGACTACCAGTGTGGCTTCGGGCCGGTCATTCTCGGTCATGGCGACCCTGATGTCTGGCAGGCGGTTGTGGACACAGCAGGAGAGGCGACCAGCTTCGCCATGACGCAGCGTCGTGAAGTCGAGGCTGCTGAGAAGGTGATGGCGGCGTTGGAGTGGCCCGACTCCATGCGCTTCACCAACACCGGCACCGAGGCGACGATGCACTCCATTCGGCTCGCCCGCGGGCTGACCGGGCGCG
>JARDZU010000273.1 GCA_029240695.1 Acidimicrobiia bacterium
AGCTGGGTCCCGCTGAAGCCCATCTCCTCACCGATCATCTGTGAGAAGAACGCCACCCTCTCCGTATGCCCTCTGGTGAACATGTCCTTGGCCTCGAGCGTCTTCACGAACCCGCGGATGGACCCGATGTGAGACTCGCGCAGTTGGGAGAAGGCGTAGAGGGACATGTGGCCGATGGCGTAGACCCCGACGATGAACACGATGATCGCTTCGCCGTCGGCGATGAGAAAAGCTGCGCCGATGAGCCCGCCGATGAGGCCCATGGCCACCTGACCGACGAACAGAGTCGGCATCTGGGACCAGGGCTCGAGATTGTCCCGGCCGAAAACGACCTTCACCGCATATCGAACCAGAACCGTCTGCACCGTGGCGTAGGCCAGGGCCGCGACCGCCGACACGACCAGCACTCTGATCAGAGACCCTGCAGTCACCGGGACGCCTTCGAGATATGTGTCGAGGATGAGGCCGCATACGGCGCCGGCAGTGACGATCTGCCCGAAGTTGGCCATCGGCTGGAACCAGCGCTTCTCTTTGAAGTCGAGCGGGGTGAACAGGGCAAGGGCACCCATCAGCGCCAGACCGAACATCGCATCGGAATCCGGGCGCATGGCCAGGATCACCCCGGCGCTCATCGCCACCATCACAGAGGCGGACTGCAGCATGCGATCGTTGACCTCGACCGCGAAGAACTCGAGCAGGACGAATAGGACGGCAAATGGGGCCCAATACGCCCAGTCCGGCATCTCGGAGTAGAAGAATGACCCGACGAGGGCGGCCAGACCCGCCAGCGAGTAGGGCACAGCGATCTTCAACCGGCGCTGAACCGTGGGTCGGAGACGACCGAACCATCCCCGTAACGGTCTTTTTCTACCTAGCCTCATTGAGCCCCTCTACGACATGTGTGACCGTTTGGTGAGAGCCGGCGTCGGTTATCAGCCGATCCGGGTGCCGGCGAGCACTATCTCCAGGCTCGCGACACATCTGTGATTACGGGCCAGAAATGCCTTCATCAAGAACGCTCACCTGTTGGTGCCGTATTTCACCGGCGTTGTATGCCGGTGTTGACGATCCGCTCCGCTGGGGTTGATGGGCGTCCAGTACAAGGCCGACGTCTGACGCCGGTCTCACCGCTTTCCCCGGCAAGTCTTGACGGGGAACCTTTTACATGTCAAAAGGCCCCTGACTTCGCCCGCCATAGGCCAGGCAGACGGGTCAGTGACCTCGGCTGCCCCACGTTTCCAATACTGCCTTCCAGCCCGCCGCAATCTAGAGCCTATCGGTACCTTGAACAAGGGGAAATGAGACGGGTTATCCCGATAGACCGCTCCGGTTGTCTGTACGCTGGGCGGTCATGGACCTAGTCGCGCTCCAGGACAAGATCTGTCGCATCGACGGCGTCGAAGCGGCGAGGATCGTCGCCGGCAACGGCCATATAGAGGAAATACATGTCCTGGCCCGGCGCAACAAGCCGCCGAAGCAGGTCGTCAGAGACGTGCAGTCCCTCAGCCAGGCGCTGTTTGGCGAGGAGATCGACCGCCGGGTGGTCTCGGTCGTGCAGCTCGCCGACTCCGATCTCGACATGGGATTTCGCCCGGCGCTGGTCGACGTCAGCGAGATCCTCGACGGATCCCGCGCCGTGGTTTCGGTGACATTGCGGTGGCAGAACGAAGTCTTCACCGGCACATCGAAGGGCGCCGCCGCGGTGACGACCCGATCCCGTCAGATCGCCGAGGCCACGCTCGAGGCCATTCGCCAGGCCATCCATCAGGAGGCGGCGCTCGCCGTCTCGTCGATGGACGTACCCGTGCTGGGGAGCCGCAAGGTGGCGGTAGCACAAATAGTCGTGGTCACCGAGGCGACCGAGCGACACCTCATCGGGTGCGCCTATGTCGAGGACGAGGAGTCGAGAGCCGTGGTCCGCTCCGTCCTCGATGCCCTCAATCGGGTGCTTCCCGACCTCAAGATATCCTGACGCACGCGGTCTCCACCCCACATCATCTCTCCACGGATGCGGCCAAACGTGTTCTGATCGCTGGGGGAAATGCGGTGGACGCGGCGATCGCCGCCACGGCCACTCAGGGGGTCGTGGCACCCGAGACATGCGGGGTGGGGGGTGATCTCTTTGCCCTGATTCACAGGCCGGGATGGGATGAGCCCCGTGCGCTAAACGCTTCCGGCCGGGCCGGATCCAATGCCAACCCCAGTGCCGTTCGGGACCTCCAGGTCATCCGGCGCGACCACCCGTTCTCCGTCACGGTGCCCGGTTGTGTCGACGGGTGGTCCGTGCTCTCTTCCGAGCTCGGCCGTCTCTCACTGAGTGAGTGCATCGCTCCCGCCATCGGGCACGCCAGCGAGGGCTTCGAGGTCTCGACCGAGCAAGCTGGTGCCTTTCTCGATCAGGCGTCCTTCTACGCGGGGCAACAGGCGGTCCATGAGTTCTATCCGGGGGAAGCGCCGGTGGTGCGAGGTGACGTCGTCAAACGACCTGCCCTTGCGGCCACTCTCCACGCTGTTGGCGAGATAGGGCGAGAGGCCTTCTATCTCGGGGATCCGGCCCAGGACATCGTGGAGGAATTGGGTGGTCTCATAACGTACGGTGACCTGGCCCGATCCCACGCCGACTGGGTGAGTCCAATCTCATGTGCGGTCGGGGACATGTTTGCTTGGACCATCCCCCCCAACTCACAGGGCTACCTCGGCCCTGCCACCCTCGCTGTGTTCGAGACGCTGGGACCTCCTTCGGACCCGGCTGACCCGGACTGGTGGCATCTGCTGATCGAGGCGTATCGCTCGATGGCATGGGAGAGAGACGATCTCGTCGCTGATCCGGACCACGCCCCCCTTCCCGCGCACCTTCTCCTCGATCCTGCCCGTTTGGGACGAGCC
>JARDZU010000117.1 GCA_029240695.1 Acidimicrobiia bacterium
ACCTCGATAGAGGAGGTGGTCATGGCGTTGCGCGTACGTGCCGACGCGTACGGCGTCGGCGTCGGAGTCACCACCGAGGAGATCTACGAGACATCGAGACTGGTCTCGGAGCAGACGGGCTACCCCATCCAGTTCAACAAGGCCGTGGTCGGACGCAACGCCTTCGCCCACGAATCGGGAATCCATCAGCACGGCGTGCTCAGGGAGCGCACCACATACGAGATAATGGACCCCGTGGCAGTAGGCATGGGCAGTTCCGTGATCGTGATCGGTAAGCATTCCGGCCGCGCCGCCTTCAAGCACGCGTTGGGCCAGCTCGGCATCGAGGTGAGCGACGCCGTCTTCGAGACGTCCTTCGCCCGGATGAAGGATGTGGCCGACCGCTCCGGCGAGGTGACCCCGGATCAGATCCGGGCCATCGTCGAGGAGGTCGTCGCCGGGATCGAGGTACTGGACGGGGTCACGGCCTCGTTCGAATGAGCAGCTATTCCATAGCGAGAGTCCCCGGCGACGGGACCGGCCCCGAAGTAGTCGGCGAGGCGGTGAAGGTCCTCGACGTCGCTGCTGAAGTCCACGACTTCGAGACCGAATACAACGACCTCGAGCTCGGTGGCGAGCGCTACTTGAGGACGAATGAAACCCTCACCGGGGCGGACCTCCAGGCCCTGGGCAGCGCCGACGCCATTCTCTTCGGCGCCGTCGGCCATCCACAGGTGCCGCCCGGTGTCCTCGAGCAGGACATCCTGCTGAGGATGCGTCGAGAGCTCGACCAGTTCATCAACCTGCGTCCTGTGAAGCTCCATCCAGGGGTCAAGGGCCCTTTGCGATACGTCCGGCCGGAGGACGTCGACTTCATGGTGGTCAGGGAAAACAGCGAAGGTCTCTATGCCGGCCAGGGTGAGTTCACCGCCAAAGGCTCCCCATTCGAAGTGGCTGTGCAGCAGTCGGTCAACAGCCGGTTCGCTGTCGAGCGCTGCATCCGATACGCCTTCGACCTGGCCGGGAGTCGGCCGAGGCGACACCTCACCCTCTGTGGGAAGACCAACGTCCTCACTTATGCATGGGACCTGTGGTCGAGAGTGTTTCAAGAGGTGAGCGCCGAGTATCCGCATGTCGAGACGTCCTACGCACACGTCGATGCGGCGTGTCTTTGGATGGTCGAGGACCCCGGCCGATTCGACGTCATCGTGACCGACAACATGTTCGGCGACATCATCACCGACCTGGCAGCCGCCATCCAGGGCGGTCTCGGCATCGCTTCCGGGGCCAACATCAACCCAAACGGTGTCTCCATGTTCGAGCCGATCGGCGGCACCGCCCCCGGGTTCGAGGGAACAGGGCTGATCAACCCGCTGGCCGCTATTGGCGCCGCAGGGATGATGCTTCGAATCCTCGGCGAGGTCGTGGCGGCCGACGCCGTCGAGAGCGCCGTAGGTGAGGTGGCAGGCTCGCTTCCCTCCCTTCGCGCCGGTGAGATGGGCATCAGCACCACCGAAGTGGGTGACCGGGTCGCCTCGCTCGTCGCCGAGCCCGAGAAGGCAGGGACCCCGGCATGACCGCGCCGCGCACCCTCTTCCAGAAGGTGTGGGACAACCACATCGTGATCGACGCAGATCCGACACTGCTCTACGTCGACCTGCATCTCGTCCACGAGGTCACCTCGCCACAAGCATTCGCTGGTCTCAACCAATCGGGAAGGACCGTGAGACGTCCCGACCTGACGGTGGCCACGGTTGACCATGGCATCCCCACCACCGGTCGCTCCCTAGGAATTCGCGACCCTCTCTCCAAGCGGCAGATCGATGCCCTCGTCCAGAACTGCAAAGACCACAGCATCACGATGTTCGGCCTCGACGACCCGCGACAGGGAATCGTCCACGTCGTCGGTCCCGAGCAGGGTCTGACCCAACCCGGGCTGCTCGTCGTATGTGGTGACAGCCACACCTCGACCCACGGAGCTTTCGGCGCCCTCGCTTTCGGGATCGGCACCACTGAGGTGGAGCACGTCCTCGCCACCCAGACGATCTGGCAGGCCAAACCACAGTCGATGGCGGTCGAGGTAGAGGGCGAACTGCCCTGGGGAGTCGCCGCCAAAGACCTGATCCTGGGGATCATCGCCCAGATCGGCGTGTCCGGGGGGACCCGACATGTCATCGAGTACCGCGGCAGGGCGATACACGACCTATCCATGGAGCAGAGGATGACCATCTGCAACATGTCGATCGAGGGTGGAGCCCGAGCCGGGATGATTGCCCCCGACGAGACCACGATCCGGTACATCGAAGGCAGACCTTTCGCGCCGAAGGGCGTCCAGTGGGACGAGGCGGTGTCGGTCTGGGAGAGCCTGGTCACCGATCCCGACGCAGTGTTCGACAAGGTGGCGGTCCTCGATGCTTCCCGTCTTGTCCCTCACGTCAGCTGGGGGGTCAACCCGGCTCAGACCGTGCCGGTCACCGGGTCGGTTCCGTCCCCGGACTCCTATGACGACCCGCTGCAGCGAGATGCCGCCGTGCGCGCACTCGAGTACATGGCCCTGAGACCGGGGACACCCATCCTCGACATCGCGGTCGACCACGTATTCCTCGGCTCTTGCACGAACGGGCGGATCGAAGACCTCCGCGCCGCTGCCAAAGTTGTCGAGGGCCGCAGGGTCGACTCACGCGTGAGCGCCGTGGTCGTTCCGGGATCGATGCAGGTCAAGGCCCAAGCCGAGTCCGAGGGTCTTCACGAGGTTTTCGAGGCCGCCGGGTTCTCCTGGAGGGACGCCGGCTGCTCGAGCTGCCTGGCGATGAACCCCGATGTCATCCCCGCCGGGGAGCGATGTGCATCGACCTCTAACCGGAACTACGAAGGGCGTCAGGGCCGCGGGGCCCGGACTCACCTCGTCAGCCCCGCCATGGCCGCCGCGGCTGCGGTAGCGGGCCATTTCGTCGATGTCAGGGAATGGGAGGACTCGTGAAGCCTGTCACAACGATCACTGGCACGATGATGCCCCTCGACCGCGGCGACGTGGACACCGATCAGATCATTCCCCAACAGTTCCTGAAGCGGATCGAACGGGACGGCTACGGGGAATTCCTCTTTTACAACTGGGCCCACACCGACAACGGCACGCCGAGCTCCGACTTCGTCATCAACGATCCCGCCCGCCGGGGAGCCCGCGTGCTGGTCACAGGACCCAACTTCGGGTGCGGCTCCTCACGTGAGCACGCGCCGTGGGCAATCCAACAATGGGGCTTCGAGGCGGTCATCACCGCCTCGGCAGCCGACATCTTTCGCAACAACTCGAGTTATGTCGGTCTCTTGGTCGTCGAATTGCCCCAGGATGCCGTCACCCGCCTGATCGATACGGCTTCTGACCCAACTGCAGAGGTCAGCATCGATCTGGAGAGCCAAACCGTGACAGCCGACGGACTCGAGGAGCACTTCGAATTCAACCCGACCGCCAAGGAGCGGCTTCTGACCGGGCTCGATGGGATCGGAGTCACGATGGGCCACGACGACTTGATCGCCTCCCACGAGGAGGCGCGACCAGCGTGGCTGCCCACGACGGTCGACGTCTCCTCTTGAGTTTCTAGCCTCCGAAGCCCAGCGCCAGCATCAGGTCCTGGAACTGATCCAATCGGAGCGATTGCGGGCCGTCGCTGAGGGCGTTATCCGGGTCGGGGTGGATCTCCACCATGATCCCGTGCGCTCCAATCGCCTGAGCCGCAAGGGCCAAGGGCGCCACGAGGTCACGATCCCCCGCCGCATGCGATGGATCGACGATGATCGGTAGATGGGTTCGCTGCCGGAGCACCGGCACCGCGCTCAGGTCGAGAGTGTTCCGGGTCGATGTTTCGAAGGTCCGGATGCCCCTCTCGCAGAGGAACACCTGCTGGTTCCCCTCAGACAGGATGTATTCGGCAGCCTGCAACAGCTCGTCGAGAGAAGAGCTCATCCCCCGTTTCAGCATCACGGGGCGATGAGCTCGACCCGCCGCCGACAACAGGGAGAAGTTCTGCATGTTCCTGGTGCCGATCTGGAGGATGTCTGCCTTGCGTGCCACACCTTCCACATCCTCCGGTGAGACCACTTCGGTGACCACGGGGAGCCCGTAGGCCTTGCCGGCCTCGACCAGCATCTCGAGTCCCTCGTAGGCGAGCCCCTGGAAAGAGTACGGCGACGTCCGGGGCTTGAAACATCCCCCACGAAGGATGGAGCCGCCGCTCTCCTTCACCGCCTTGGCCGCGGTCATAACTTGATCCCATGATTCGACGGCGCAAGGACCGGCGATCACTACGAGGTCATCTCCCCCGATCTTCACCCCGGCGACCTCGACGACCGTGTTCTGCTCCTTGTGACCCCGGCTCCCTAGCTTGTAGCCCTTGGGGCTGGCAGGAGTCGGCGAGAGGTCGGTGAGAGCCGATCGACCCTGAGGCTTCACCTTCGTCATCTTGCGCTCGATGGGCCTGGGCCGGAGGTCACTGGAGGGATAGCTGCCGAGCACCCTCAGGAACCGGACCTGTCGCATGAGTGTCTCCAAGACCGCCTGTACGGCAGGCTCGGAGATTTTGCCATCGAAGTCGAGGTAGAACAGCTCCTCCCGCGGGTTGTTGGGGATCGGCCGGGACTCGAGCATTACAAGGTTGATGTCGGCGTCGTGGAACACGGCCAGAGCTTCCATGAGAGCTCCGGGGTGGTTGCCCACCGCCATCACGATCGATGTCTTCGCCGCGACCCCTTCGGGCACCTCCGCCGGCTCGGCGGCGACGACCACGAACCGCGTGAAATTCTCGTCCCTGTTGGCGATGCCCGTCTTCAACACATCGAGGCCGAAAAGACGCGCCGCTTCCTCGCTGGCGATCGCGGCGATCGTCGGATCTCCCAACTCGCGGATCTTCTGCCCGGAGAGGGCCGTGTCAGAGAAGTAGACGATCTCGCAATGGTCGAGCTGAGCCAGGAACTCTGAACACTGGGCCACCGCCTGGGGATGGCAGTAGATCCGACGCAACTCGGAGATCGAGGCACCTTCGATGCCGAGGAGGCAGTGGCGGATACGGAAACGGACGTCACCGACGAAATCGAGCCTGCTCTCCAACAGCAAGTCGTAGACCTCCGAGATCGCACCCGAGGTGGTGTTCTCGATGGGGAGAACAGCTACGTCGGCATCCTGACGTTGCACGGCCGCGATGGCGGCGGCAAATGTCGGCGCGCGCAGGTAGTTGACCGACATTCCCTTGTGGTCGAAGAACTGCTGGGAGGCGAGCTGGCTGTACGAGCCCTCGATGCCCTGGATGGCCACGGTCATCGTCTGGCGGGGCCGCTCGGCGCGGCCGAGATACTCCTGTTGGATCCGCACCGAATCGTTGACTATCTCCCTCCAGACACGATTCACGAGGCCCGAGTCGAGGTCGTGCTCCATCCCGGCCGCGATACGGTCGGAGATGAGGCCCTCTTCTCTGGACTGGTCCCGGGAGGGTCGGTCGTGGATCCCCTTCTCTTTGGCGATGCGAAGGCTGTGCGCCTTCCGCTCCGCGAGGAGCTTGAGGATGTCGGCGTCGATCCGGTCTATGTCGTCACGGATATGTTCTATGTCACCTGGGTTTGAGTCTGATTTGTCATTCATGAGTGTTCGCCTCGGCGCGGTTGAAGAGTGGATATGGACGGAGTAACGCGGGGGTGGGGTGAGTCGGCGCTAGGCGCCGAAATAGTCGAACCCGAAGAAACGCCGAGGCGTGGCGCTCGTGATCGAAGCTGGGTCCGACTTCATGTGAGCAAGATTATCAGCTGGCGGACGCATCGGAGTCAAGAGCTATGTTCGAGTGATGCGGGACTTGAGCAAGGCGCTCGGAATCATTCTCGGCATCATCGGTGTCATATGGATCTTGCAAGGTCTCGACATCGAGTTCGCCCCGCAGAGTTTCATGACGGGCGACCCGCTCTGGGTGGTGCTGGGTGCGCTGGCCGTCCTGGCCGGTGGCGCGTTGCTTTGGCGAGAAGCTCGGAGGAAATAGAACGCCGAGGCCGGCTTAGAAGCAGACCGAGGCCACCGCGTTGTACGGGTTGACGGCGCTGGAGCCTGCGCCGCCAGGGTGGATCTCGAAATGAAGGTGCGGCGCACCGCCGGAAGCGTTGCCCGTGTTCCCGTTGTATGCGATCAGATCGCCTTGGCTCACGTGAGCCCCGTCTCCGACCGCGAAACCGCTCAAGTGGGCGTAGTAGAACGACCCGACACTCGTCGAGAGCCAGATCGTGTTGCCCCCGAGGCCACTGCTCCCCGTGCTGACGGTCCCGCTGGCCACCGCATAGATGGGCTCGTCGAACGGGGCCATCATGTCGGTTCCTTTGTGTGATCTGCCTCCGGAACGGGGAGCGCCCCAAGAGTTGCTGAAATGCGTCCGACCCGGGGTGAACGGGCAGATGATGCCGCCGATGATCGGACCAGTGGAACCACCTCCGGAACCACCTGATCCCGCACTGGACGCCGCCGCCGCACGCTGACGAGCTCTCTCTTCCGCCTCCGCGCGCAGACGGGCCTGTTCGGCCTCGTATGCGGCCTGCAGTTCCCTGCATCGATCGCTCAGATCGTCATACGCTCCCAGTGCCGACGTCATCGCAGCCTCTTGGTCCGCCGTTTGCTCTTGCTGCACATCGCGCGCGGTGGTCAGGTCTGCGACAGCCGCTTCGAGGGTCACTCCCAATCGATCCAACTCAGAGGAAACGGCGGCAAGATCATTCACAGATTGCATGCTCTGGTCTGCATTCGCACGAAGGAACTCGTAGGCAGTCAGCGCCTCGCTGGGTGAAGAAAGGCTGACCATCCCCATCGACGGTCCGGAGGCGGCCTGCATGTAGAGCTCGACTGCTTGAGACTCGACTCGGGTCGACAACTCCACCTTCTCTTCCTGGCGTGCCTCAAAGGCGTTGCGGATCCGCTGTTCCTGGTACTCGGCATCGTCGAGCTCAGCGTTCGCCTCATCGAGGGCGACCGCCGCCACCTCGAAGTCGGAACGGGCGCCGCGATAGATGTCGTATGCCTCCTGGGAGTCGGCACAGGCCTCGTCTACCTCTGCGCGAGATATGCCCAGGGCCGTACCAGTAGAAAGGCTCGCAGTCAGCACTGCGGACAACGTCGCGACCACGACGAAGGGACGCATCGACCTGAGGCGATTCTTGTTCGCTGGCTGGCTTGGGGGCATGCTCGAGTTCTGTTCGACCTGAACTGTTTTGGTGGCGAGACAGCAATCTGCCCCTACACCAGGCCTTGAAGGGGACAGGATGGCACGTAATCGGGTCCTAGCTGGACTTCATCGAGCCGCGGGGCGGACGCGCCGACCCCCGGGGCGACGGTGGCACCCGGAGGGCGACAAAGGTTGGAGGGCCTTCTCCGGTCCCCCATCCACTCCAACGTCTCTCCATGTCGGCAGGACGACGTCCTGAAGTTGAGCACGGGACAGGCAAATAAGAAGCCCCAACAAGTCGCAACCGAAGTTTCGACCCGTCGGGGCTTCAGATCGGAACTATACCGAAACTCATCGGAGCGTCAAACTGGAATGGAGATGATTTGAGGGCAATCTTCACATCCCTGCTGGCAGTCGGAAACCTCGGTGTCATGTCACCTGATCATCCTCCTGACCCAAGGCAACTCCTCCCGCCTTGCTGAGACAGTACGCGACCGGCGTCCACACCACGGTCGAAGGGCCCTGGAGGCACCCGAGCTTCACATTCATTTCATGGGCGCGTTACCCAGACGAGGGAGTCGGTTTACCAGCGGCCCGTAGTTTGAGTTCGAGATGCCCGGTCCTTCTGGTGACCTCGATCGCTGGGTCATCGATCCCGGCTTGAGGGAATCGAGGCGCAGAGTTCGAAGTCGGCGCACCTTGCGCCGAGCCCTCTATCGGCGCCGGAGACTGCGGCCACCCTCACCGGCGTCTATCAGAGCGGTGTCCGCAATATAAGAAGCCCCAACAAGTCGTAACCGAAGTTTCGACCCGTCGGGGCTTCAGATCGGAACTATACCGAAACTCATCGGGGCGTCAAACTGGAATCGAGGGTAATTTTCGCGACTTCATTCAGACAGTGGCGGACGACAGGACGACGCCGCAGGTCACCACGATCACGATCACACCGGTGACGGAGAGGAGGGTCGGCGCGACAACGCTGCGCCCATCACGCTTTCGCTTGATTATCAGGTCGGTCACGGCCCACGACAGGTGCGCTCCGAAGATGGAAGTCAAGGCTCCCAGGGCCATGTGCGTCAGGGTCATCGATTCAACCTCTCTACCGAAGATCGTTGGGGGGGTGAACCGAGCAGACGCCCACGTCGTCTGAAGCCCAAAGCCCCACCTCTGGAAGAGTCATCGTCGCGTTGGCGGTTGATATTGAGTCGTCAGACAACGTCGATTTTCGCGACCTACTGTCACCGCACATCCCAGAAGAGGGTTAGAACGGCGGCGCCCCCAAACCGACGAGTGTCCCGGTGCGGCATAAGCCGACATCGGTCGGTTGAATCGTCTCTTGCTCGAGAACAATCCTGGCTTCCACCCCGTTTCTCAGACGGATGGCTTCGGCTTCTCCCCAATCGGATTCATTGAGCTCGAGTGCTTGGATCTGACCACCCCACGATCCCAAGCTGATACCGGGCGGTCGTCGCGCGAAGAGACTCGCCGCGACCCTGTCGACAACCCGACCGTCCCGGCTGATCAATTCCGCCGTTCCGTGGTAGGGCGTCGCTGGGACGACGGTCAGGTCATATCTGTCGTCAACTGTGTTCATCCGCGCTCGTTGAATCCGGGTCCGCCCCACTATTCCCGCTGCTTGGCAACGCGAAACCAGGAATCCTCTTGCGCACGCTCGAAACGGGTGGAGGAAGCCCGACCCGACTTTTCCGCCTCATGGATGTACCTTGGCGTGAAGGACTACCGCGAGTGAGCCGACCTGAACTCCCTTAACCCTGGAGTTCTCCCTCGTTTGTCAGGCGGTTGGTCTCCATCTGAAATTCGGATTCGAGACTCTCGAGGCGGTCTGTGAGAGGCGCCAGGGCCGCCATCTGTTCCTCGAGGGCGCTACCCAACTCGGTGTCGATTTCATCATCGAGTTGAAGCTGTGCCAGCTTCATCGATACCGCCACCAGCGACCTATGGATGTCCTCCAGACTGCGCTGGACCTTGTCCCTATGTTCCAATGTCTCTGCCATATTCACCCTCGATCTAGCGGGAGACCTCTTAGAGGCAACGGATCACACTCATTCTGGCGCAATATCGCACGTTCGACACATGGCGTCCGTCCAACCAGGTTGGTGATGTAGAT
>JARDZU010000118.1 GCA_029240695.1 Acidimicrobiia bacterium
GAGAGATGGCGCTCGGTTCGACATGAGGTGGTCACCGGCAACTATCTGGAGGACTCGCAACCGACGGACCGTCGTCTCGCGTCCCAGGTACGGGGTCTGTTCGAGGTGATCGACCAGTGGCAGCCGAGTGAGGCCATCCTTCTCGGCGGCGAGCCCGATCGGCCCGCCCGGTTCCGGCTTCACACCGAGCGTGACGAGCTGGTGCTGCGAGCCCGGGCCTGGCTTACCCGAGAGGGCACCGATTTCGACGATTTCCTCTCCCAGGGTTTGCGCGCCTACCTCCAGGAGCCGGACAGGAAGGTCCCCGCCTCGGTGGCCCGCGATCGGGAGCGGGCGTTCCAGTCGGCTCTCGAGTCGGCGTTCGAGGCGGCAGAGCCGTTGGTCCACGTGGACCCGGTGCTGCTCGCCGAGGTCCACGACCGGGTGATCACCACTCATGCCGTGCCCGGGGAGATCCCCTTGAAGAACCATCGTCTCGAGCGCTGGGTCAACCAGTTCCTCGACTCCAAGCTGGCCGATCGAACCGACGGAACCCACGACAACGTCACCCAGAGCGATCGGGTGAAGCGGATCTCCATCTACAGCATGCTGGAAGGAGCGCTGCACCCGGCCGTGTTTCGCTCGCTGATCGACCCCATCGCCGATGGCTATGCCGCCGCGGCGAGAGCGGGACGTCTCCGTGATTTCTGGAAGTGGCGCCGCAGCCGGCCGCTAGCCCAGTCGATCCCATTGCCGACACCGATGGTGCGGGCGCTGGTCAGAGGATGGTTCATCGCCCGGGTTCTCGGCCTTCTCACGGTGGGCCAGGACAACGGGGCAACGGTGGTCCGCTTCGAGAAGGGGAAGGGCGGCGCTGTCATCGAGTCGCCGCCGCTGGTGACGACGCCGGGGGAGAACCGTCCTCGTCAATTCGGGGCTTTCCTCGAGACCCTGGCGCTGGCCATCCCTTATTCGGCTGACGCCGGCAAGCCAGATGAGATGCTGGGGATCTTCGCGACGCTGGTCGAGCTGGGGCGCAACTCCGGGACGATGGGGGCTGAGATGGGCGAGTTCCGTGAGCTGAGCCCGATCCTCGAGGAATGGGTCTCGTCCGGGACTGCTTTCGGCCGGGAGGCAGGCGTCACCCAGATCGAGTTCGAGGAGGCAGGCAAGCGGGCAACCGCTCTTGCCGATCTGATCACAAGGCTGGATGAGGATTACGCCCGCCACGCCGATGAGGAGCGCCGGGAGGGGAGGATCGGTCCGGAGAACGCCTGGTTGGGCGCCACCGATCTGATCCATGAGGAGCTGCACCGCATGGTCGTCGCCCTCCAGGTGAGGGCATCGCAGACCACCCCCGAGTTCTAGTGCTGACCCGCGAACCCAGGGTTGCAGGCACCGCTCAGCGAAGCCCAGAACCCTGGGTTCGCGGATGACGACGGTCTCCACCGTCCTGGTCGGGGATCGGGCCGGCCCGGCATGGGGCGCGGCCTCGATGCTCGGTGGCATGGTGGAACAGGGTTTGATCGGGCCTTTCTGGTTCGTCGATTCGAGGATGGCCCGAACCCAACCTTGGCCTGGCGTGAGGTTCGATCGCCACGGGCCCGAGGAGGTAGCGCTCTTCACCTCGATCGGCGAGCGTGCTGCCGACGAGATCAGGGTCGGTGCGATCGCCACACCAGGTGACGGCGTGCCCGCCACGCAGGTGGCAGAGATCTCCAAAATGGTTCATCGCCAACTGACCTCGCTGGCACCAGGGGAGTCGTCGGTCCGGCTGGCACGCCTCTGGTTCCCCGATTGGGACAGGCTGGAGGCGCCGGAGGAGGGGTTCTTCTCGACCCATGTCCACGCCAATCTGGTGGTGGTCCCTGAGGACCGGAGGTCTGACCAGCATTTCGCCGCCCCGCTCTCCCCGGAAACCCCGACGTTCGTCGGTCACATCGCAGCAGAGACAGCGGTCATCCTGGGCATGTTCGCCGGGATGGAAGGGTCCGTCCTCGATGGTCTGGGCCCGGGAGTGATCTTCGGCGACAGCCCGAAACTTCGTCTCACCCGTTCCTACGTTCGAGTCGGCCGCAGCCCAGCCCTGCCGTTACAGGAGATCGTCGACCACGAGGGCCGTCTCCCCGTTCCCCCCGGCACCATCGAGGCGCCATCGCCGGCGGCGGCTGTGGCCGATCTGGCGGACCGGTCCATCCCGCTCTTCGACCGTCTCGCCTTCGAGGTCAAGGACCCCGATGCCCCGCAACGTCATCAGCTGCGGCCGGTCCGGGCGCTGCTCCTGATCCTGAAGGAGATGGGGCGCTTCATCATCTCCCTGCCCCGCCGGGCCGTGGAGGGGCTGTTCGAGGACTTCTCCGAGCTGGCCGGGCGGACGATGCAGGATCTGGTGGGCAGCTCGTCCGTCGTCGAGGTGGTTTGGAAGGGAAAGTTCAGCCCGAGTGGCCACGGGGAGGACTTCGATGCTCTCATCGCCGACCTCAAACGTCAGGCGGAGCGCCGACTCGACCTCCAGGGAGGGCCGTCGATCGACCAGGCGGTGTGGCGGGATCTGAGGAGCCTGGTGCTCTCGACCGCCGACGGCAGCGACCCGCCGCCGGGTATGGACCCGATCGAGGTCCACGGCCAACGCGCTGTGGTCAACGACGCCGCATCGCTGGCCCCCCGCCCCGGGGACTCGCTCGTGGGGACGGCCAAGGACATCCTCGACGAGTCGGAGTCGGGCTCTCCGGTCAGCCTCCTAGGTCGGCTCGGCGCCCGGATCGAGCGGATCGCCCGATCCAATCGGGCCTCCGTCTCCCGTCTCCTGGAGACACTCGACGTTCAGATGGCGGCGCTGCACAACTACCGGCCACCGGGCTACGCCTTCTGGCACATCGCGGGGAGTGTCCTCTTTGCCGCCCTGGTGGTGAGCCTGCTCCTGCTCACGGGCGCCATTCGGGGCTGGGGCATCACCGAGATCGACAGCTTTACGAGGAACATTCTGTTCGGCGCCTTGACCCTGGCCTGTGTCGCCGGTCTGATCCTGCTCAGGTCGTACGGGGTCCAGGCGTTGGCCGAGGGTTCGACCAAAGACGGTGAGCGGTTGTCGAAACTCGGAGCAGGCCCGACCTGGGTTGGTGCACTCATCGGGGGAGTCGTGGGTGCCCTGTTCGCCGGACTTGCCATCACCTTCCTCGATTACCCGTCGACCGAGCCGGCCACCTATGCCGCGGTCCTGGCCGGGATAGTCACCGGTGCCGGGCTGGGTCAGGCCTATTCGCTGGCCACGTACCAGGACCATCTGCCCGCCCTGGGACGGATGTCCCGTCTCACTATCCTCACCGTCCTCGTCTACGTGTCGCTAATGGTCATCGGCGCCGTCTCCCAGCCGAACGGGTGGTACGCCACGGTTCCGGGGGAGGAGCTCCGCAGCCTGGTGTGGCCGATATGCGGCACGATCGGGTTCTGGCTGCTTTTCGTCCTGGTCGTCGTCTCCTGGCGTCGCGTTCAGGAGCGGTTGTCTTTGCGAAGCTACAGCCAGTCGATCCGTCAATTGGCTGAGCAAGTAGACGCCGCATTCACCGCCGATCGGGTGGCCGACGCTGCCCGGGAGCAATTCCTCGGGCTGTCGGCGGTCCTGTCCCGCCTGATCTGGTACCCGTTCGGCAAGGGCGGGTCGATCCCCGAGACCGGGGTCGACCTGGTTCAGTTCGGGGTGAACAAGGCAGCGGTGTGCCAGTTCGGTCTGTCGACGCGGGGGGAGAAACTCTTCGAGACCCGTACCGTGCGTCTTGCCTCGGAGCGGGGCTGGCTGACATCTCAGTACGAAGGATCGATCCAGACCTATCGGAGCGAGCAGGCGGTACTGGTCGGATCCGATGACCCGACGACCGTCGGCCGGCCCGACCAAGACCCGAAGACGGTCGCACAGTTCGAGGCGGAGAGCCGGCCCGAGAAGGGCGACCGGTGGCGCTGGGCGGACCTGTTCTTCGACGGTGTCTACGACCCGGCGTTCCTCCAGGCGCTGGAGACACATGGTGAGAAGGAGGTCTTTGGCCCGATCCTGGCCGACGCCGGAAACTTCGAGCCGATCGGAGGAGACACGGGTGGGCGTTCCCTCCTCGATTTCATGTCGGAGGTTTCACCACAAGGCAACGGGGATGCCGATCCCCGCTATTTCGATCCGGAGCACCTCGCCAGCGGTGCCTTCGAGAGGACCTGGCACCATCGGACCTGGTGGCCTCACGAGGAGCTGTTCGACGGCGGCTCGAAGGGCGCCGACGGCTCGATCGAGCCGGTCGGCTCCCTGGCCCGAGGGGCGGTCTGGGTGGCAGTCCGTGCCGACACCACCGAGGACCTCGAGCCCGCCGCCATCTTTGGCGCATCGCGCGGGCCAGAGGCCGCGACGGGAGGATCGGCCGGACCCGATTTCTAACCCCGGAACCTGAAAGCAGGTACGTCACGTATACGTGACGCTCCCCGTCGTGCCACCTCACCAGTCGCGCTGGTACCCCGGGAGGAAACCATGCGGGAACCGTTGCGCCCTCCGCGGCATCCCAATGGGGACAAACCCGCAGGAGGAAATCATGCGCAGCCGGATCATCCCGTCGATCGCGACGTTCGTGGCCTTCGCCCTCCTCCTCACCGCATGCACCTTTACCGCGCGCAACGACGATACGATCCCGACTCGACCCGATCGGCGCGTCGAGTCCGGGACCCCTCGGGGACGCCTCGCCTCCAACGCACTCGTCCCCTTCGACGCCTGCGACACCTTCCTCGACTATGTGATTGCTCACGGTGTGGAGCTGGTCGGGCCCTACGGGCTGGGCGACGGCTTCATCGGGTGGCCGGTCGAAGAAGGCGCCACCACCACGATGGCCGCCGAAGGGGCAGCTCGGGCAGCCGGGCAGGACACCAATCATTCGACCACCAATGTCCAGGTAGTGGGGGTTGACGAGCCGGACATGGTCAAGACCGACGGGCGGCGCATCGTCGTCCTATCAGAGGGGATGCTGATCGTGGCCGATGTCACCGGCCCCGAGCCCGTGGAGATCGGACGGCTCGAGGTCGGCGATTTCATGGTGCAGAGCATGTTCCTCACCGGAGACACCGTGTTGTTGTTCGGCTCGGGCTGGATGCCGGTCGTCCCTCTGACCCGAGGTGAGGCCTTGATCGCTCCGGTCCCCGAGTCGCCGACCGTCCAGCTCATCGAGGTCGACATCGCGGGCGACCCCGAGATCGTCCGCACGATGACCATCGATGGTGGCTTCGTCTCTGCCCGCATGGTCGACGACACCGTCCGCCTCGTGCTCCGTTCGGCGCCGGTCGGATTCGAGTGGAGTTACCCCGCCGGCTCCGGGCTCCGGGCCGAGCGCCAGGCGATTGAGGAGAACCGGGAGATCATCCGCAACTCCACTGTCGACAACTGGATTCCCTTCTATGTGGTCACCGATGCCACAGGTGAGGTCACCGCCGAAGGGACGCTCTTCGACTGCGAGCGCGCCGCTCACCCCGAGGACTTCTCCGGTCTCGACATGTTGTCGGTGGTCACCATCGACATCAGTTCCGGGCTCGACGTGGTGGACGCCACCGGCTTGCTCGCCACCGGCGACACCGTCTACGCCTCAGCGGAGAGTCTCTATGTGGCCACCCAGAACTGGCAGTCGTGGGAGTGGGCCCGTTCCGGGGTCGAAGACGATCGACCCGAAGAGGTCAGCTCCGAGATCCACAAGTTCGACATCAGTAGCACCGAGGCCGCCACCTACCGGGCCACAGGCCGGGTCCCCGGATATCTGCTCAACCAGTTCGCCATGGATGAGCACGATGGGCTGCTCCGGGTTGCCTCGACCACCAGCCCCCCGTCGTGGGGAAGCGGTTTCGATTCCGAGTCACAGGTGACCGTCCTCGAAGAGGGCGACGGTGAGCTGGTAGAGATCGGGATGGTCGACGGTCTCGGCGAGGGGGAGCAGATCTACTCGGTGCGGTTCATCGATGAGGCCGCCTACGTCGTGACCTTCCGACAGACCGACCCTCTCTACACCATCGACCTGACCGACCCGACCCGGCCGCATGTGGTGGGGGAGTTGAAGATCCTCGGTTACTCGGCGTATCTGCACCCGGTGGGGGACGGTCTGCTCATGGGCATCGGG
Source organism: Acidimicrobiia bacterium (assembly GCA_029240695.1). Classification (GTDB taxonomy): domain Bacteria; phylum Actinomycetota; class Acidimicrobiia; order Spongiisociales; family ZC4RG35; genus JARDZU01. Next base: position 6,111 of record JARDZU010000118.1, read on the forward strand.
CAGGACGCCACCGAAACCGGACAGGTCCAGGGCACTCAGGTCTCGGTCTTCGATGTGCGCGACCCGGCTGATCCGACCAAAGTCGACCAGTTCACCTTGAGCCAGGGATCGTCGTCACAGGTGGAATACAACCATCACGCCTTCCTCTACTGGGAGCAGACCGGTCTGGCCATGGTCCCGATCGAGCAGTGGGGTTGGGACGGGAAGAGCGACAACGTGTTCTTCGGCGCCGTTGGACTCACCGTCGACGACGATGGGAACCTGGCAGAGGTCGAACGACTCGTTCACCCGGGCGGCGATGACAAATTTGGGGACTATCGGGCCCAGATCATGCGCTCACTGGTGATCGGCGACGATCTCTACACGGTGTCGGCAAAGGGGATCATGACGAGTGACCTCGGCACCTTGGAAGAAACGGCCTGGCTCGAGTTCTGAGTTGGAGCCGACGAGACCCGTCGAATCTGTCCCCCTCCACTCGTAATCTCGATCGGGTGACGGCACCGGGCCCTGCCCTTCTGGGACGGTCGGTGGTGGTGGGTCCCGGATCGCCTGCCCCTCTGGCCTGGTCCGACGCCGACCGGATCCCGATCGACGTGGCCCTGCTCGCCGACTCGGACAAACTCCTTTCAATTGTGAACGACGCCCAGCGTCGGTACGTGAAGCGTCTCCCCACGGTCTACGAGCTCGACGTCCCGCCCGACGAGCTGAGCCGGGTTGAGACAACCGACGTCTCTCCCTACGAGTTGGGCAGCCGATTCACCTTTCTCCGGCAACGTCTCGGCAAAGTGGTCTGGCACAACTCCTACGACGCCCGCACCGATCCGCCGGTGTGGTGGTGGGGTCACAAGGCGGCCTCCCGGCTCGATGTCACTGTCGGCGGCCCTGCCGATGTCATCAGATCCGATGGGACTCCAGTGTGGATCGATGGCGGGCCCCGCCAGCCGCTCGATCTCGATGAGATGGTGATTCATCACGAATCGGCAGACCTGGGCCGGGAAACCCCCGTTCCGCCCTTCATCGAGCCCTCGGTCGATCTGGCCACCGACCAGCACGAAGCGGTGTCCCACCTTGTCGGCCCAGCCCGGGTCATCGCCCCGGCCGGCTCGGGGAAGACCAGGGTGCTCACCGCCCGGGTCCGTCATCTCATCGAGGACAGGGACATCGAGCCGGAAATCCTCACCGCCCTCGCCTACAACCGGCGAGCCGCCGCCGAAATGGTAGAACGGCTCCCCGGTGGGAGTCGGCTCAACGTGCGCACCATCCACTCGCTGGGTTGGGAGATCCTTCGCATGGCCAAGCCAGGTATACGCCTCATCGAGGAGCGGGAGCAACGTCGACGGCTGGAGCCGATATCCGCCGCTCCGCCCCGTGCCAACACCGACACCATCGGTCCCTATCTCGAAGCTCTCGACGAGGTGCGCATCGGGCTTCGTGACCCCGAGCAGGTAGAAGCAGAGCGAGACGACGTACCCGGCTTCACCGACACCTTTGGCCGTTACCGAGAGGGGTTAGAGCGTGCCGGTGAGGCCGATCATTCCGAGCAGATCTACGGCGCCATCGAGGCCTTGTGCCGGCTGCCCGATCTGCGCGCTCGTTGGCAGGCACAGTGCCGGCATCTTCTCGTCGACGAGTTCCAGGACCTGACACCTGCATATCTCCTCCTGATTCGGTTGGTGGCATCGCCTGGTCTCGATGTCTTTGGGGTCGGCGACGACGACCAGGTCATCTACGGGTACGCCGGGGCTGACCCCGGATTCCTCATTGATTTCGAGGATCTGTTCCCCGGTGCGACGTCCCATGCCCTCGAGGTCAACTACCGGTCACCGGCCGACGTCGTCGAGTCGGCGATCAACCTTCTCGGCTACAACAAGCGTCGGGTGAACAAGACCATCAGTAGCGTCAGCGAGCGTCAGGGGCTCGAGATCGTCACGAAGCCGGGCGACGAACTGGGAATGACCGCGGCAAACCACATCGCCACAGCGATCAAGGGAGGGGCGGAGCCGGAGGCGATCGCCGTCCTCTCTCGGGTGAACTCCAGCCTGTTGCCGGTCCATGTCGCCCTCAGTGAGGCTGAAGTTCCGTTCCGCAGCCCGCTCACTAGCGCCACTCTCGATCGAACCGTGCTGCGGGCTGCGTTTGCCTGGATCCGGATCGCCCTAGACCCCGACGAGATGAGCCGCAACGACCTGTTCGAGATCATCCGCCGTCCTGGCCGTGGGATCACCCGGTTGTTCGGGGAGATGATCGGACGACGACGGGGACCGTTCTCACTGGGAGAGCTGGCGGAGTTGGGTGAGACCCTCGACGGCCGCCGCGCGGATCGGTGGGGCGAGCTCTGCGACGACATCGCCCATGCTGCGCAGTCCACCGCTTCGACTCCCCGGCTGCTCGACGTGCTAACTCACAGCATCGGACTGGACCGGGCGGCGGCGGCGCTGGATGCAGGTCGTACCCGGGCCGACCGGGCGGCTCAGGGCGACGACCTGACCGCCCTGCGCCGGGTGGCGCCGCTCGGCCCGGAGCCGGATCGGTTCGAGGCCTGGCTCCGAGAGCATCTGGCCACTCCTACCAACCCAGGCGGGGTAACCCTGTCCACAGTGCACCGGGTGAAAGGGCTGGAGTGGGATCACGTCGTGGTGTTCGGCGCCGACCGGGGCTCGATGCCCCATGAGCTGTCCGATGACATCGAAGAGGAGCGCCGGGTGTTCCATGTAGCCATGACACGAGGGCGGCAGACGGTCACGGTTCTGGTCGACGAGGCGCGGCCGTCGAGATTTCTGGCCGAGCTCGACGGGACTGCTCCGACCGAGCTACCTCCGTCCCGGGAGGAACTGGCGACGGCACGCATTCCTTCAGGTGCCGTCTTCGTCGAGGTCGGTGACGAGATCACGATCATGGGTGGGCAACGGGGTGTGGTCGACGAGATCCTCACCACTGGTGTGGTGGTCAAATCGGCTGGCAGCGGGGCCATGTTGTCGGTGCCCTTCGGCGAGAAGGTGGGCAAGGCTGGTGTCTACGGGCGGCTCACTCCGGGTGGGCAGTCAGTCGATGCAGGGCTGATGGACAAATTGAAGACCTGGCGATTGGC
>JARDZU010000119.1 GCA_029240695.1 Acidimicrobiia bacterium
TGGCAGTTGCTGCTGGACAGCCGGTTCGTGCCCCCCGCGGGCTCGAACAGCACGTTCTACATCAACCCCGAGTACGACGCCAAGATCGACGAGGCCAACTCGCAGGCTGACCTCGAAGCTGCCATCCCCCTCTATCAAGAGGCGGCGGCCATCGCGTGTGCCGATACTCCGTTGATCCCGATGTTCTACGGGCTCAACCAGTACGCCTGGAGCGACAATGTGGGAGGCGTCTATGTCGACGCCTTCGGCAACATTGTCTACACCCAGCTGACGGCAGGCGGCTGAAAACCGATGGCGGCGTAACGTCGCCGAATGTGGAGCGGCATCCTCGCGATGTCGCTCCACACTATGGTTCCATCCGGTGGCGAGGATGGAGGCTTCGACCTTCGGGGCGGAGGAGGCGATTGGGTGAAGACTGACCGATGACGAGCTACATCATCCGGCGGGTCGGGCAATTCGTCCTCGTGTTCTTCGCTGCGACCTTTCTCATCTTCTCCATGGTCTTCGCCATACCCGGAGACCCGATTCGTGCCCTCGCCGGAGAGAAGCCGATGCCCGACTCCCTGAGGCAGACGCTCGTCCAGCGGTACCACCTCGACGAGCCCTACATCGTCCAGTACTGGTACTACGTGACCGGGGTCCTTCAGGGGGACCTGGGCGAGAGCTTCAACCAACGGCCGGTGCTCGACATCATCAAGGAGAGGTTCCCCAGGACACTGCGTCTCGCCATATACGCCTTCATCATCGAAATGGTGATCGGAGTCACGGCCGGGGTCTGGGCCGGGATCCGAAAAGACAAATTCTTAGATTCTTTGGTGAAGGTGAGCACGGTCGCCGTCATCTCGATTCCCATCTTCGTCCTGGGCTTCATGGCGCAGCTATTCATCGGGGTGAGATTGGGCTGGCTCCCTGTGACCGCGGGCAACCCGCCCAGTCTGTACGGGTATCTGCTCCCGGCCATCGTCCTCGCCGCTGTCTCGCTGGCCTACGTCGCCCGACTCACCCGCTCCAGCGTGGTGGAGAACCTTCGCTCCGACTACGTGCGCACTGCCAAGGCCAAGGGGCTCAGCCGGCGCCGGGTGATCGGGGTCCACACGTTCCGCAACTCTCTCATCCCGGTGATCACATTCCTCGCCATCGATCTCGGGGCGCTCATGGGTGGGGCGATCATCACCGAGACCATTTTCAATGTCCCCGGGATCGGCCAGGCGTTGTACCAGTCGGTCCTCGGGCAGGAAGGGGCAGTGGTGGTCGGGATCGTCACCCTCCTGGTGATCATCTACGCAGTCGCCAACCTGGTGGTGGACGTCATGTACGCCGTGCTCGACCCGAGGATCCGGTATGACTGACACAACCAACAAGACGCCGGCCCAAGTCCTGGCGCCTGATGTCGCCACCCCGGAGGTGGTTCCTGCCCAGGCGCCCAAACAGGACAAGCCGGCCAGTCTCTGGTCCGACGCCTGGAAGGAGTTGCGGCGCAAGCCAGGTTTCATCATCTCGGCTCTGCTCGTGATCCTGATGGTGGTCATGGCCGCCTTCCCGACACTCTTCACCTCGGTCGATCCCCGGGATTGCAGCCTGATCGACGCCTTGCAGACGCCGAGTGCCGAACACCGGTTTGGCACCGATCTGCAGGGTTGCGATTACTACGCCCGCACCATCTGGGGGGCCCGAACATCTGTTTCGATCGGTCTCTTCGTCACTTTCTTCTCCACGATCATCGCGGTCGCGCTGGGATCTCTTTCCGGATACAAGGGTGGCTGGCTCGACTCGACGCTCTCCCGTTTCACCGACATCATGTTCGCCATTCCGCTGATCCTGGGCGCTCTCGTGATCCTCAACGCGTTGGCCGGCAGCCGGGGCATCTTGCAGGTGTCGGCGGTTCTCATTGCCTTCGGTTGGCCAACGATGATGCGGCTCATGCGGTCGTCTGTGCTGTCGGTCAAAGAGCTCGACTACATCGACGCGGCCCGTGCCCTGGGTGCCAGCGACTGGCGCATCATCACCCGTCACGTCCTCGCCAACGGGATCACTCCCGTGATCGTCTATGCCACCATCACCGTGGGGGTCATCATCTCGGCCGAGGCCTCCCTGTCCTTCCTCAACGTGGGTCTGCAGCTGCCCGCCATCTCGTGGGGCCTGATGATCAATACGGCACAGAATCGCATCCTTGCTTTCCCGCACCTTTTGTTCTTCCCCGGGCTCTTCCTGAGCATGACCGTCTTCGCATTCATCCTGATGGGTGACGCCCTTCGCGACGCCTTGGATCCCAAGCTGCGATGACGAAGGTCACCCCGCTGGACACAGCCGTCGATCCCCACTCCGCCGACACCGGGGTGCTTCTCGACGTGAGGGACCTGGAAGTCGAGTTCCGGATGCGATCCGGCACGGTCAAGGCGGCCAACCGGGTCAGCTATCAAGTCGACAAGGGCGAGACCCTCGCCATTGTCGGCGAGTCTGGCTCGGGGAAGACTGTCAGCGCCCAGGCCATCATGGGGATCATCGACTCTCCTCCCGGGTTCGTCACCGGCGGCGAGATCCTGTTTCGGGGCAAGGACCTGCTGAAGATGGAAGAGAAGGAGCGACGCCAGATCAGAGGCGATCGGATCTCGATGATCTTCCAGGACGCTCTCACCGCGCTCAACCCGGTGTTCACGGTGGGATGGCAGATCTCGGAGATGTTTCAGAAGCATCGGGGCATGTCCAAGTCCGAGGGCTACAAACGTGCCATCGAGTTGATGAACCTGGTGAAGATCCCGTCGGCAGCCGAGCGAGTCAATGCATACCCACACGAATTCTCTGGTGGTATGCGCCAGCGGGTAATGATCGCGATGGCCATCGCCCTGGATCCGGATGTCCTGATCGCCGACGAGCCGACTACTGCTCTCGACGTCACCGTGCAAGCGCAGATCATGGGGCTCCTTGCTGATCTGCAGCAGCAAACCGGGATGGGGCTGATACTGATCACCCACGACCTCGGGGTGGTCGCCGAGGTAGCCGACAAGGTCTCGGTCATGTATGCCGCCGAGATAGTCGAGACCGCCGACATCCGTGAGCTCTATCGACATCCCTATCACCCCTATACCGAGGGTCTGATGCGCTCCCTTGTCCGGCCCGACCACAAGGGCGGCCGTCTCTCCCCGATCAAGGGGTCGCCCCCCGACCTCCTCCACATCCCTTCGGGATGCCCATTCCATCCCCGTTGTGACTATGTCCAGGACGTCTGTCGGACCGATGACCCACCGTTGCGAGAGATTCTGGAGGGCCGAACCTCGGCCTGTCATTTTGCCGAGGTGTTCTCAAATGACTGAGCCGATCCTCTCTGTTCAGGACCTGGTCAAGCACTACCCGATCCGGAAGGGAGTGTTCCGTCGCCAGGTCGGCTCGATCAAGGCCGTAGACGGGGTCAGCTTCGACCTGATGCCGGGCGAGACACTGGGGCTAGTCGGCGAGTCGGGTTGCGGCAAGTCGACCGTGGCCCGCACCCTCCTCCGTCTGATCGAGCCGACGGCAGGCCGAGCCCTCTATAAGGGCACAGACATCTTCTCGCTGGACAAAGGCGACATGCGTGAGCTGCGGCGCCATATCCAGATCATCTTCCAGGACCCTTACGCGTCTCTGAACCCGAGAATGACGGTCGGGGACATCATCGCCGAGCCTTGGGCGATCCACACCGATCTGCTCCCCAAAGCCAAGGTCAGAGATCGGGTTCGCCAGCTCCTGGAGCTGGTCGGGCTCAACCCCAATCACATCAACAGGTATCCACACCAGTTTTCCGGTGGACAGCGCCAGCGGATCGGGGTGGCCCGGGCCTTGGCCCTCAACCCGAGCATCATCATCTGTGACGAGCCGGTCTCGGCCCTAGATGTCTCGGTGCAGGCCCAGGTGGTCAATCTCCTCGAGGACATCCAGGACGAGTTCAACCTCTCCTACATATTCATCGCTCACGACCTCTCGATTGTTCGTCACATCTCGGACCGGGTTGCCGTCATGTATCTGGGCAAGATCGTCGAGGAGGGGGTCGAGTCGGATCTCTACGGGAATCCGTCGCACCCCTATACCCAGGCCCTTCTCTCGGCCGTGCCGGTGCCCGACCCCGAATTCCACTCCGACAAGCGCATCCTGCTCCAGGGCGATGTGCCCTCGGCGGCCAACCCTCCCTCCGGTTGCCATTTTCGCACCCGGTGCTGGAAGGCCCAGGACATCTGTGCCGAGGTCGAGCCCCCGCTGGAGCAGCATTTCGACACTCTGGCCGCCTGCCATTTCGCCGCCCCACGCGAGATCTTCGCCGAGGCCGAGTAGTCAGAGACCCTTCAGGCTCTCCGGGTTCTCCAGACCGGACAAGTCGCCCGGCTCCTCCCCGAGGGCCACTGCCTTGATCACCCGGCGCATGATCTTCGCCGACCTGGTTCGGGGCAGGTCGGCCACCCAATGGACATCTTTTGGGCGGAACGCCTTGCCCATCGTCCCGGTCACCGCGGAGACAACCGTTGCGGTGAGTTTGTCGTCGGGCTCCACATCGGGCGAGGGCACGACGTAGAGCGCGATCGACTCCCCCTTCACCTCGTCGGGGATTCCGATCGCCGCGGCCATGGTCACCTCGGGAAGGGCCACGACCGCCGACTCGATCTCGGCGGGGCCAACGCGCTTGCCGGCGATGTTGAGGGTGTCGTCAGATCTGCCATGTAGAAACCAGAATCCGTCGTCGTCGGTCGAGGCCCAGTCGCCATGCACCCAGACGTCGGGGAAACGGGACCAATAGGTCTCGAGGTATCGCTCGGGCTCGCCCCAGAAGCCACGGGTCATCCCCGGCCATGAGCCCCTGATCACCAGCTCACCGACCTCCCCACGCACCGGATTGCCTTCGGCGTCGTAGATGTCGGCGTCGATCCCGAAAGATGGGAATCCCACCGATGTCGGCTTGAGCCCTTGCAGGATGTTGACCCCGACGATCACAGCGCCGATCTCGGTCCCTCCGGTGATGTTGATGATCGGCCGTTTCCGCTCTCCGACGTCGTCGAACAGCCACCACCACGGATCCGGGTTCCACGGCTCACCGGTTGATCCAAATGTGTGGAGACGTGAGAGGTCGTGGCGGCGGGCCGGTTGGGCGCCGTGGGGCCGCAGGGCGCGGATGAGCGTGGGTGAGATCCCGAGGAAGGTCACGCCGAGATTGGCCGCCACTGCCCAGAGCCGGTCCGGGCCCGGATGGTCGGGCGCCCCGTCGTATGTGGCTAGCGCTGCCCCGTTGGCCAGACCGGCGAGGACCATCCACGGGCCCATGATCCATCCCATGTCGGTGGCCCACATCACGACGTCGTCTCGGCCGATCTCAGCGTGGAAGGCGCCCTCGGCGGCCAGCTTCACCGTGAGGCCGGCTTGGACATGGACGGCTCCCTTTGGCCTGCCGGTGGTGCCCGAGGTGTAGGCGATCAGCACGGGAGCCTCGGTGCTGGTCGGGAATGGCGGGACTGGCTCGGCGTCCGGAACCACATCGTGCCACCACACGTCCCGACCATCGACCATCGGCGTGTTAGACCGGCCGGCGTAGTCGACGACGAGAACACGGTCCACCCCACCGGCGCTTTCGATCGCCTCGTCGGCGACCTCCTTCATCTCGATCAGCGTGCCGCGGCGCTGGAAACCGTCGGCGCAGATCATGACCTTGGGCCGCGGGTCGCCGAGCCGGGTAGCCACTGCCTCGGCTCCGTATCCGGAGAAGACCGGGATGAAGATCGCCCCAAGCCGGGCCACGGCGAGGAGCGACACCACGGCCTCTACTCCCATGGGCAGGAACACGGCAACCGCATCCCCTTTCGAAACGCCGAGCTCCTTCAGTGCAGCGCCGAGACGGCCAACCACATCCTTCATCTCGCCAAAGGTCAGCTCGCGGGTTTCACCCGTCTCTTTCTCGCTACGCAGCGCGATCCGGCCCGGGTCGTCCTCCGCCCATCTGTCGACACATGCCTGGCTCAGGTTGAACCCACCGCCTACGAACCAGGTCGCCCAAGGATCCCCTCTGGATGTGTCACGGATGGTCCGCCACGGACGTTCGAAGGGGAGACCGAGGAAATCGACCACCGCCTCCCAGAACCACTCCGGGTCGGAGGCCGACCGCTGACGCAGATCCTCCACGGTCGCGATCTGGTGCTCGCGCATGAACGCGGCCGTATTGGAGGCCGCCGCCCTCTCCGGAGTCGGCCGCCAAACCACATCGAATCCTTCCATCGCCCTCCTCATGGGTGGTGCCCGAGGCTAGATCGCTCCCGATACAGTGGCCCTGCCAGTCCTAACCTCCCCGTCGATGAACGAGAGCCATGAGCATCTCGACAATCGCGTGTTCCGGAGGCGGACGTTGGTTGTGGCCGGTGTCCTCCTCCTCACAGCACTAGCGGTCTATCTCCTGTTCCGCCTGAGGAACTTGCTGTTCATGGTCTTCGTCGCCCTGTTCATCGCCGTGGCCATCGAGCCCGCCGTTCACTTCCTCGAGAAGCGTGGCTGGAGGCGAGGGCTGGCTACCGGTTTGGTCTTCGTCGTGGTGTTTCTCCTTATCGTCGCCTTCCTGGCGCTGCTCGTGCCGTTGTTCGTCAACCAGTTCAACGATCTGCTCGACGCCCTGCCCGGATACATCGAATCGGTGTCGGCCAATTTGAACGAGTGGTTCAACCTCGACATCTCGACCGAGACACTCCAGCAGGAAGCGGCCGGGCTCCCCGATATCATCGTCGGCGCGGGCGGGACCATTCTCGGAGGAGTGGTCAGTGTCACCACAGGCATCTTCAGCTTCCTCTTTTTCGTGACCACGGTGGCCCTCTTCTCCTTCTACATGGTGGCCGAGCTCCCGAAGCTCCAAAGGACGGTCCTATCGACGATGAAGCCCGACCGGCAGCGAGACGCGTTGCACATCTGGGACGTGGCGGTGGAGAAGATGGGGGGATACATCTATTCGAGACTGATCCTCTCGCTGTTGAGCGGCACCCTGACCGCCCTCTTCCTCACCATTCTCGGCGTCCCGTTCGCAGTCTCATTGGGGATTTGGGTTGGCGTGCTCAGCCAATTCATCCCGGTGGTGGGGACCTACCTCGCCGCCATTCTCCCGGCAGTGGTAGCCCTTTCCTCCGGGGGACTGGGCACGATGTTGTGGGTCATCGTCTATTTCCTGGCCTATCAGCAGATCGAGAACTACCTCATCGCCCCCCGCATCACCCAGCGCACCATGGAGATCCATCCCGCCGTTTCGATCGCGGCGATCATCATCGGCTCGGCTCTCTTCGGGCCCCTCGGTGTGATCCTCGCTCTGCCGATGACCGGGATCATCCAGGCGCTCATCTCCGAGGCCCGAAGTCATCATGCCGTGATACTCGATTCGGGGCACGAGTCCGAGCATGCGACATGAGAAGGACCGGTCCGGCACGTTCGGCGCTTCTCGTCGCCCTGGTGATGTTGACGGTGGCGTGCAACGGTGAGGCAGAGCCAACGACCACGCTGACGGTGGCCACGACCAGGGCGGCGCCTGAGACCACGACGACGACCGCTCCGACAACCACGGTGGTTGGCGAATGCCGCGACACATTCTGCGTCAGGTACAACATTCGTCAGGAGGCGGCCTGGGCCGATGGAACTCCAGTGACCGCCGCCGACTTCGTCTTTACCTACGAGACCATCGCCGACCCTGCGCTGGACATCACCAGTCGGGAGGGTTACCACTTGATCACCGGGTATGAGGTCGTCGATGACAAGACGGTCGTCTTCGCCTTCGACGAGATCTATGCGCCGTGGCAGACGCTGTTCAGCTCGGTTCTGCCGGCGCACATCCTCGAGGGCGAACCGTTCAACACCGTCTGGGACGATGCCATCACAATGGGCACGGGTCCGTTCACTTTCGTCGAATGGGTGCCTGAGGAGCGGATCACCCTGGGGCGGAATCCCAACTACTGGGGTGAGGCAACCGGTGATGTGCAGACCCTGAACGTCCTGTTTCTCGGCGACGAGGAGGTCCAGGTAGATGCCCTCGGGGATGGGGAGGCCGACATGATCTACCCGCAGCCCGATGTGTCCCTGTTGGAAGAGGTCGCCGGTATCGGCGAGGTCGACTCGGTGACGGGCCTTGGCCCGGTGTGGGAATATTTCGGCTTCAACCAGGATGACCCCAGGCTGGCGAACCTCTTCGTCCGCCAGGCGATCGCCCAAGGCATCAACCGCGACGCCATGATGGAGGCAGTCGTTCGGCCAATTACTCCGGGGGGCCAGCTCCTCGGAAACTCGGTCTGGTTGAACAGCAGTGATCACTACGTCGACCACTTCAACGGCCAGTTCCCCTACGACCCGGTGGCCGCCGAGGCGCTGCTGTCGAGCAACGGCTGTGTGAGGGCCGAAGACGGCATCTACGTATGCGGCGATCAGCGTCTCTCATTCGGTTGGGCGACCACGTCGGGCAACGACTCCCGGGACATGCATTTCGAACTCGCGCAAGCCGATCTCGCCGCCATCGGCATAGAGATAACTCCCAGTTTCGGGCCGACTTCCGAGCTGTTGCAGACCGCCAATCTGCAGGGAGGGGCAGACGTCTGGCAGGTGACGAACCTGGCCTGGGTCGCTTCCCCGGACCCGTCCTGGGGCAACAGCCGCTATTACTGCCAGGGCAACGCATTGAACGGCTTCGGCGATCTGAACTTCTTCCGTTATTGCGACGAAGAAGTGGATGCTTTGATCAGGCAGACCGACACGATCGTCGACCCGGACGAGCGGGCCGCGACCTACAACCACGCCGACGAGCTATGGCTCGCCGGGGTTCCGATGATCCCGATGTATCAGAGACCGACACTCCTGGCATGGGACTCGGTCATCCAGGGCCCCGGCGACAACCCGTCCGAGATCGGGCCCTTCTGGAACATCGGTGACTGGAGCGGGCAGGAAGAGGTCAACTTCGGAGCCAACATGCAACCCGGCTCGATGAACATCATCGAGTCGGATGGCAACCAGACCGAGAGCTTCTACATCGCGAGCGCCATCCTCGAGGGTGCGTTCACCATCACTCCTGACTTCGAGTATGCCCCCCGTCTCGTCGAGAGCGCAGAGCCGATAGTTCCGGAGGGCTGAGCGGTCACAGACCACTAGGTTGCGCCGGACCATGACCGGCCC
>JARDZU010000012.1 GCA_029240695.1 Acidimicrobiia bacterium
CGAAGACTCTCATGTCGTCTCCTTTCGTCTTCCTACCCAGGACGAGATGGAGGCGGTTCCTGTGACAACACCCGTTCGCTGTCACAATCGAGGGGACAAACTCGTCCCAGGGACATGCCAAACCTTCCCGACCTCAGGACAGACGAAACCGACGTTTCGCTTCGCCCGCTGCTCTTCTCGATCGCCTACCGGATGACCGGGAGCGTCACCGACGCTGAGGACTTGGTCCAGGAGACATACGTCCGGGTGCATGCGGCAGAGAGAGACGGCACCCAGATCGAGTCGCGGCGGGCATATGCGTGCGCGGTCGTATCCCGGCTCTCCATCGACTACCTGCGTTCCGCCCGGGTACGGCGTGAGCAGTACGTCGGCGAATGGCTGCCCGAGCCGATAGTCACCGACCGGTCTGCCGACCCGGAGCAACAGGCGGAGCTGTCCGACAGCCTGTCCATGGCCTTTCTGGTCCTCCTCGAGCGGCTCACACCCTCGGAGCGGGCCGTCCTTTTGCTCCGCGATGTCTTCGGCTACGGCTTCGACGAAGTGGCCGAGCTCATCGACAAGTCCGCGGCGGCGTGCCGACAGCTGGCGGTTCGGGCCCGGGAGAAGGTTCAGGATGGCAAGCCTCGATTCGAGACCTCGGTCGAGAAGAGGTGGGCACTAGCCGAGCGGTTCTTCGCAGCCATCGAACACGGCGACACCGAAGGACTCGCCGGCATGCTCGCAGAGGACGTTGTCCTCTATGGCGACGGGGGCGGAAAGGCGCCGGCTCGGAGGGAGCCCCTCCGCGGCACGTCCGAGACAGCCCGGTTCCTCGCCTCCTTCAGCCCACGGGCCGATCGTGAGGGCTGGGCTCTCACCCTGGTCGATGTGAACGGCCAGCCAGGTGCAGTCGTCAGCGGCGGCGACGGGGCCACAGTGGCGGTGGTCTCCCTCGATGTCGCCATGGGCAAGGTGCAAGCAGTGCGAGCGGTGGTCAACCCGGACAAGCTGGGCCATCTCGCCGAGGCCCCGGATTAGGTTCGCGTCATGGACATAGTCGATCAGCATTTCGCCGCCGAGAACGCCCATGACGTGGCGGCCACCCTGGCCACCTACACCGACGACATCGTCTGGGACGATGTGACTCACCCCTTGAGCCCGGTGCATGGGAAAGAAGCGGTAGGGGCGGTCTATTCAGACATCATCGCCGCCATCCCCGACGTGAAATTCGTGTCCACCCGCCGCTTCTCATCCGAGGACGGGAGTTGGGTGGTCGACGTGTCGGACGTCACCGGTCATGTCGAGGGCGAATGGGCCGGGATCGCCGGTGGTGGAGCGCTGGTCGAGCTCCGAATCCTCCATCTCTTCCAGTTGCGTGACGGCCTCATCGCCTACGAGAACACCTGGTTCGACTCGGCGGCGGTGGTGCGTCAGGTCGAGGCGTGGCGGACCCGGCAAGGCGGGACGTAGAGTCGATGAGGTGACGACCCGGCGCGGCCAAGCCCTTCGGGCACCGATCGCCCTTCTCGCCGTCCTCCTCACCGCCTGCACAGCCACGGGTGAGCCTGATCGAGACACCCTTCCCGACGCTGCAACGATCGCCACCGAAGGTTCCGTCGTCGAAGACACGTCTCCGGGTCGCCTCCTCGTGTTGGGTGCGGAAAACGAGATCAGCACGATGCGACCCGATGGCTCCGACGCGGTGATCCTGGCCGTGCCCGATCCCAGCATCGAACGGACCCAACCGTCCTGGTCGCCGGACGGGTCCAGAGTGGCGTGGACCGAACGAAGGTCAGGTAACGAGACCTTCCTGCTGGTAGCCGACAGCGACGGCGGCGATGTGACCGAATGGCCTTCGCCGCTCCTCGCGGTGTACATCGCGTGGAGCCCGGACGGCAAACATCTGGCGTTGACCGGGAGCCAGGACATGGGAGACCTGCTTCTTGCCATCGCCGGGCCAGATGGAGAAATCCGGGTGATCGATCAAGGCGCACCTGTGTACTTCGACTGGGCTCCTGACGGCACCGAGCTGCTCGCCCGGGTCTCGGGACGGTTCGAGTACCTGGCCATCGATGGCTCGCGGCGGGAGACGGTCCCGGCCACCGGGGAGTTCAGGCTGGGGGCGCATGTCGGTGCGTCCGTTCTACTCGGGAACGAACGTGAGGTCGGTGAGGCTCTCGCTCTGGCGAACCGTCAGGGTGAGATCGAGCGAGAGCTGCTGCGATATGCCGCACCGATGGCCTACGTCGCCGATGACACCGGCAGTCGATTGGCGGTGATGTCACGGGGGTCCCCGGAGAGTCAGGAGCTGTCCCAGATCGAGGAGACCGATCTGCCCATCATCGATGCGGAGCGATTGTTCGTGGTCGAGACGTCGGATGGAGCCCTCGAAGAAGTGAGTCGGGCACGGAACATCGCCTGGTTCTGGAGCCCGGATGGCCGAAATCTCCTCTACAGCACGGTTGGGGCCGCCGATGGCTTCGAGCGTTTGCAATGGCACGTTTGGGATGGCGACGAGACCAAGTCCTACCGCCCGTTCAGCCCAACCGGGCTCTTTGGCCGCGACTACCTCGCCTACTTCGACCAGTTCGCGCTCAGCATCTCGCTCTGGGCCCCGGACGGCTCTGCCTTCACCTACGCCGGAGGGTCGAGCCTCGAAGATGCCGGGATCTGGGTGCAGAAGGTCGAAGGCGGAGACCCTGTCCGAGTCTCCGCCGGGGAGGTCGCCATCTGGTCCCCAGCCATGATCCGGCCATAGACTCCGGACATGCCACGTCTCGACGCAATCGGTGTGATCGTCTCCGACATGGCCCGGGCCACTGATTTCTATCGGTTGGTTGGGCTCGAGTTCGAGGGCGACGAGGTCCACGCCGAGGCGGCGGGACCTGGCGGTCTGCGGGTCATGCTCGACAGCGAAGCCAGTGTCCAGTCGTTCTCCGATTGGCAGGCGCCGACCGGTGGTGGCCCGCGCACTTCTCTCGCCTTCCTCTGCGACAGCCCGGCCGACGTGGATCGGCTCTACGCGGACCTGGTCGCAGCCGGAGGCCACCGCCATCTGCCTCCGTTCGACGCTCCGTGGGGTCAGCGCTATGCCACGGTTCACGACCACGACGGCAACGCCGTCGATCTGTTCGCCCCTCTGGAGCAATGATCGAGTCGGCGTTTCCCATTCTGAGCACACCGGACCTGGCCCGGGCGCTCGGCTTCTACGAAGAACTACTCGGCGGCACAGTCACCTACCGCTTCCCCGACGATGGGGACGCCCGATACGTCGGGCTGGACCTCGGCTCCTCGCACCTGGGCATCGGAGCAGAACCCGACCTCGATGCGGAGAGCGCGACCCAGCGATTCGCACTCTGGGTCTACGTGAATGATTGTGATGCCCTCATAGAGACCTCCAGGGCTGCTGGTGTGACGATCCTCGAGGAGCCGGTCGATCAGCCTTGGGGCGAACGGGTGGCCCGGGTCGCCGACCCCGACGGGAACATCGTCATCATCGGTGCCAGGGGCGAGATGGCATCGGATGGGTGAGTCCATCTCCTTGATTGGCCGGGCAGCCGAGTGGCACGACCGGGTCGCCATCTCCGATCAAGCCGGGACTCATACCTACGCCGATTTGCTCGCCAGATCGGAACGGGCCGCGGCCCGCCTGCTCGATGGCCAAACCGACCTCGACGAGGCCCGGATCGCGTTCATGGTCGAGCCCTCGTTCGACTACGTGCGGGCCCAGTGGGCGATCTGGCGGGCCGGCGGGATCTCCGTCCCGCTCTGTCTCACCCACCCGGCACCCGAGCTGGAGTACGTGCTCGACACCACGACTCCGGTCATCGCCATCGCCTCGTCGATATACGCCGATCTGCTGCGCCCCCTGGCCGACGCGAGAAGTATTCGATTCCTCCTCGTAGAGGAGTTGAAGCAGGACCCTGTGCCACTGCCTCGAATCGAGCCGGACCGACGAGCCATGATCCTCTTCACCAGCGGGACCACCGGCCGGCCGAAAGGTGTGGTAACCACCCACGCCAACATCCAGGCCCAGATCATCTCGCTGGTCGAGGCCTGGGAGTGGGATGAGGACGATCGCATCCTGCTCACCCTCCCCCTGCACCACATTCACGGCATCGTCAACGTCATCGGTTGCGCCCTATGGAGCGGGGCGCGGTGCGACATGCTCCCCGCGTTCGCCGCCGACCAGGTTGTCGACCGCCTCACCGCCGGCCACCTCTCCCTGTACATGGCCGTTCCCACCATCTATCACCGGCTCATCACCCACCTCGATCAGATGTCCGATGAGGCGACATCCGCCTTCCGGGACGGAGTTGGCCGTCTCCGGCTGATGGTCTCCGGCTCGGCCGCGCTGCCCGTTCCCGTCCTCGAGCGATGGCGTGAGCTCTCCGGTCACACCCTGCTCGAGAGATACGGGATGACCGAGATCGGGATGGGTCTGTCGAACCCCTACCGAGGGGAGCGCGTCCCGGGCTCGGTCGGCATGCCGCTTCCGGGTGTCGACGTTCGCGTCGTCGGCGACGACGGGATCGAAGTCTCTGGCGATGAGCCCGGAGAGATCCAGGTGAGGGGACCCACCGTCTTCCTCGAGTATTGGAACCGACCCCAAGACACTGGCTCGGCCTTCACCTCCGACGGCTGGTTTCGAACCGGCGACACGGCAATCGTCGAGAAGGATCGCTACAGGATCCTCGGCCGGTCCTCGATCGACATCCTCAAGACCGGCGGCGAGAAAGTGTCCGCTCTCGAGATCGAGGATGTCCTGCTCGGACACGAGGCGATCAGCGAAGCAGCGGTGGTCGGAATCGACGATCCGGAATGGGGTCAGCGGGTTGTTGCCGTGCTGGTTCAGTCAGGCCCGGTGGAGGCCGAAGAGCTCAAGGCGTGGGCGAAGAGCCGGCTCGCCCCACACAAGGTGCCCAAGGAGTTCCATTTCACCGATGCCCTGCCACGGAATGCCATGGGCAAGACCCTCAAGCCCGAAGTTGTGCGGCTGGTGGAAGAGAGGGTCTGAGCTCAGGCTTGGCGGCTGGCCGCGACCACGTAGCCCATGTCCTGTGACCCGTGACCCTGTTCGATCAGCTGCTCCATGAGCTCCATCGTTCGTTCCAGCTGACCGGTCGGGGCCCCGGTGCGCCGGGCCTGCTCCAGGGCGAGGGTCAGGTCCTTCCGTGCCAGATCGATTGTGAACGTGATCGGAGCCTGGTCGGGATGCAGATACTGCTCACGGCGGTAGGTGAGCATCGGTGCTCCTGCAGCACCCTTGGCCAGGATGTCGATAGTGGTCTCCGGCTCCACTCCCGATCTCTCCGCCAAAGCCACCGCCTCGGCCACGGCCTGATTCAGGCCATAGAGAACCGAATTGACGGCCAGCTTGAGCACGGCGGCGGAACCGGTAGGCCCGACGTGCACGGGATTGCCCACCGATTGGAGGATCGGCTCGACGCGTTCGTAGACCTCGTCTGAGGCACCCACCATCACCAGCAGCGAGGCTGCCTCGGCGGCCGCTGTCGCTCCTGACACAGGGGCATCCACCATGGTCGCTCCCCGCGCCTCCACCAAGGCCCGGGCCTTCTCGAAGCTCTCTGGACCCGAGGTGCCCATGTCGATTGCAACTGTCCGTGGACCGAGACTCCCAGCGAGGTCGGCATACACCTCTTCGAGGGCGTCACCATCGGCCAGCATCGTGATGATGAACTCACTTCCGGCGAGGTCGGAGACGGTCACGGCCACTACGCCACCGTTCTCCCCCACCCATTCTTCTGCCACCGCTGTGGTGCGATTCCACACTGTCATCTCATGACCGGCCTTGGCGGCGTTGGCGGCTATCCGGGAGCCCATACGACCCAGACCCGCGAACCCGACCCTGGCTGGAGATGAGGTGGACATGCGGCACAGTATGCACCACGATCCCCATGTCGAAAGGCGGGTATGAAGGCAGTCAGGTATCACGGGGCGGGCGATGTCCGGCTCGAACAGCTACCGGTCCCGGATCCGGGGCCGGGCGAGTTACAGCTGCGCGTCGCGACGGTCGGCATATGCGGCACCGATGCGGGAGAGTTCGTGCACGGCCCTCGCTTCCACCCTGTCGACACCGCTCATCCTCACAGTGGCCACTCCGGGCCGACCATCCCCGGTCACGAGTTCTCGGGATGGGTGTCCGGCGTGGGCGATGGAGTCACCGGCTTCACCGAAGGGGACATGGTGGCAGTAGGGGCGGGCGTATCCTGCAGTACGTGCCCACCATGTAGGAAGGGGCACACGAACCTCTGCCAGGAGTATTGGACGGTCGGCCTCCACTCCAACGGGGGTTTGGCGGAATCAGCGGTGGTCCCCGCCTCCTGCACGTTCAATCTGTCGAACTCCGCCATCACGCCTGACCTCGCCGCCATGACCCAGCCGATGTCCATCGCATTGCATGCCACCCGTCGGGGCCGGGTGGTCGAGGGTGACCTGGTGACGGTGCTGGGGGTGGGTGGAATAGGCAGCTTCATCGTGCACGCGGCCGCAGAGGCAGGGACGACGGTGACAGCCGTCGACCTCGAGCCGGCGAGACTGGACACCGCCGCACGTCTCGGTGCGGCTTCGACCCTCGACGTATCAGCACCGGGGCCGGACCAGCTACTGAACGATGACCGGGCGAGCGTGGTATTCGAATGCACCGGTCGTCCCGACTCGCTTCTACGCGCCCTTCAGCTCGTAGCGGACGGTGGCCGGGTAGTGGTCGTGGGTCACCAGCCCGAACCCGTGGCCGTCGACTTCAGGGAGATCGCCCTCGACGAGCTGGAGATCATCGGTACCCAGGCCCATGTATTCGCCCAGGACTTCCCCAGGGCGGTCGACCTGATCGCAGCCGACCCGGGCGCGTGGGCAGAGGTAGCACCGACGGTCTACCCCCTGGATCAGGTCCTGCAAGTAGGGCTGATCCCGATGGCCAAAGGGGAGTCACCCCAGATCAAGGTCTTGTTCGACCCGAGTTCCGATGCCCCGCGGCCACTGCGAACCGAAAACTGATCCTCCCTCGACTCACGTTCCGACCGCCAACGGTGCACCCCGATGGCGGAACATGAACACCACCGGGACGACCAGCAGTAACAGCCCGATCAGGCTGATGGCCCGGTAGTCGCTGGCCTGATAGATCACGCCAGAAGAGACGCTGGCCAGGGCGCCGGCGGTCCAGGTGAGCGAGTCGACCCTCCCCTGGAGACGGCTCCGGATGTCGCTGCCCACGCCGATCGTGAGCATGGAGCTGCCGGCGACAAACGCCAGATTCCAGCCGTAGCCGAGGGCGAACAGAACGACCACCAGCAGAGTCGTGGAGTCGTTGGGGCCATAGGCAGCTACCAACGCCGAGAGCCCGAGAAGAGCCATGCCCCACATGATCACCCGGTAGCCACCCCATCGGTCGGTGAGCCTCCCCGTGAGGGGCGACAGGGCGAACATCCCCAGGGTGTGGGCGCTCATCACCAGACCGACGATCCCCAGGTCGGAGCCGTGATGGTGGATGTGGAGGGGGGTGGAGGTCATGATCATCACCATCACAACCTGGCCGGCGGTCATGGCGATCAGCGCGACACGTACCACCGGCAGGCGAAACGCCGGCCCCAGGCCAACGGGCGGTGCGTCGGTCGGCTCCAGTCGATCGATGGCGAGGGTGGCCGGGTCGGGCCGTAAGCCCACGAGGTAGAGGGCCAATGCGATCCCCATGAACACGAAGCTCACAAGGAATCCACCCGCCAGCTCCGACCGGCCGAGGTCGACCGCGACCCGACCGGAGGGCTGGAGCAGCGCTGGGCCGAGGACCGATCCTATGGTTCCCGCCCAGACCACTGTGCCCAGGGCCCGGCCCCTGCGGTCCTCAGGGAACATCTCGGCCGCGGCATACCGGGCCAGGTGGCCAGATGCGTTGCCGAGACCGAGGAGCGCCATTCCGACCAGGAGAAGAGGAAGCGAATCGGTGGTGAGCCCGAGGATGCTCAACCCACTGCCGACCACCGCGGCGGCATAACCCGCCGCCAATCCCGGGCGGCGGCCACGACGCGCCACATTCCGGGTCAGCAGGCTGGTCCCGACTGCGGTCCCAAGGGTGGCCGTTGCCCCCGGCACACCGGCCAATGCGGCAGATCCGGTGATCTCATCGACGGCGAGGGTGGCGATGGTCACGGCGGCGATATACGCAGTCGAGCCAAGTGCAACGCCACCGAACAAGACGGCGGACAGACGTTTACGTACGGAAGCGGTCTCCTGCATGGGTGCAGTTTGGTCCCCCGCGGCGATCACCCCGAATAGGCGTAAGCGACGTGGGTATTGCCGCTGGGATCGAGGAGGAAGGCGGTGTCGCCGTCGTTGTTCCAGACAGCTGATCCCTGGTTGCACCAATACAGGTCGGTGTCGAAATCGGCGCCGCAGCCGGTCCTCACGGTGACCGTCTCACCAGGCAGAAGGGTGAATGACACCGGGAACTCGTACCGGTGGCTGGCCGACTCGTCCTTGATGCCCCAGCCGGTGAGATCGACCGAGGTTTCTCCCTCGTTCCGGATCGCGATCCACTCCCCGTTGAGATTGTCGTTGTCGTTCCCCGGCGCGTCGAACATCATTTCGACGATGCCCAGAGTGGCCTCAGCGCGTGGCCCGCACGTGGTGGGTGACCACAGGCCGAGCCCCGCCTCCTTCGCTGCGGCCTGGGCATCATCGAACCGTTCGGTCATCGCCGTGTCCGGAGGATAACTCCTCGAAAGGGCAGCCCCCCGGCGAACCGTCTCCTCGTTGATCGACATGGCCCCGACCCACAAGTAGCGCAGAAGTCGATCGAACTGGTCGATGTCGGACACATCGCTGGTCATGCCGATCCTCGAGCCCGGCGGGACCAACGCAGCGAGAACCCGCGCTGCCTCGTCCGCGAAGCACTCACCCCTCTCGGGTGTATTGGTCCCGATGATCCTGACCTCGAAGACCGACCCGTCATCGGCCCGAACATCGAGGGTATCGCCATCGGTTATCGAAGCCACCGTCACGCCCTCGGCGCCGGGCGGCATCGCCGCGGAAGGATCACCGGAGGGCCCCGCCGCCGGTGGCGAGTAGAGGGGGTCCTCCACCGGAGGGGGGCTGCCTTCGGTTGTGGTGGTTGCTATGGCGACGACGGGCGTCGTCGTGGACACTTCAGTCGTGGTCGACCCGGGAAGAGTCGTGGTGCTCGTCGTCGTCGAGGTGGGTCTGGTCGAGGACGACGACGCAGGTGATGCGAACATGGTCGAGCTGCCCACTGTCGTCTCGGGGGTGGCAGCTGAGCAGGACGCGACGAGGACGACGGCCAACAATGCAGTCGGGCGCGCCAAAGACATGATCCGCACAGGCATTGACCGTATCGGTCTCCAGGCCACCAGGATTCAGTATCAACCGGGAGCGATGGCAGTGGCAACATTCGCCTTCCACGAAAGGACACGAGCATGCTGTTCGCCAGCGCAGTTCCACTACGACCGGGCAAGACGGATCGGTATCGCGATCTCGCCACCGAGTTGAAGCCTCACCTCGAGGAATACCAGGAGCTCAATCGACGATTCGAGGTGAAGAGTCACGCCTATTGGATCAATCATGGTCGTGAGACCGACCTCGGGGTGAGCGTGTACGACATCTCTCCCGCCGGCTTGGGCCGTATGCGTCTTCGTGAATGGGACCCGAGGTCGGTCTACGACCGGTGGTGGCTGGAGTTCGTCGAGGACGTCAACGGGCTCGATCTGCTCCAGGGACCGGCACACGTGGCGCCACCCGAGCCGGTCTTCGACTGGAGCGACGACTGATTCTCTAGGCCGCAGGCTCAGCTGAGCGGCGCGGTGGCGAACGGCACGGCAAAGCGAAGACACCAGATGAGGACGGTTCGGTGGACCCCGGGGTCGAACTCGTCGGGCAGCTCGTAGTTCTGCCCGCCAACAGTCCCTTGCAGGAACCCGAGGTCGATGTACTCCTCGGGGGTCCCGCCCTCATAGGACGCGGTGGGCAACACCCAGACATAGAGGTCGGGACCGTTCTGGATGTCGGTGTCATCCTCGAATCGGAGCACGTGCCGACCATCTTGCTCATAAACGGAGGCGGTCCCGCTGGCGCTGTGCTCGATGCCGACAAACTGACCTGATGCGAGCCGCACCGGCTCCGCGGGCACAGTGGTCGTCGACGTCGTTAGGGTCCTTTCGGCGATCGTCGTCGGCGCTTCGGTGGTCGTCGTCGCCACTTCTGGATCAGTGGTGGTGGCAAACGCCTCCTCCAGGGACTCGTCCGCCTCGACCTCGGTGACCAGGGTGTCGGGCCGGAACAGCAGGAACGCCACCACGGCCAGGGCACCCACCAACCCGATCGTGAGCCAGCGCCGCCGATCCATCAAGCCTCCGGCGGGATGAGCACGGTGTCGATGACGTGGATCACTCCGTTCGAGGCAGAGAGGTCGTACCGGACGATAGTGGCATCTCCGACCATCACCGTCTCGCCGTCGACGGAGACATCAAGTGGTGCGCCGTTGAGCGTCGTCAACGTCTGACCGTCCATACCCATCACCATCTCCGAGTCTTCCATCATCGTGACCACGTGATAGCCGAGGACCGACTGAAGCATCTCGCCCTCGGCCAACACCTCTTCCTCGGTCATCCCGGACTCCTCCAGATAGGCGGAAAAGGCGTCGTCGGTTGGAATGAACAGGGTGAACGGCCCCTCGCCGTGAAAGTCCTCCATCATGCCGGCGGCCTCGAAGGCGCTGAGGAACGTGTTGAGATCGCCTTCGGCGGCGGCAACTGCGAGGACGTCCTCGTCCATCATCTCGGCCGTCGTCGCGGTGTCATCCATCATCTCAGCAGTGGTCGATGTGTCATCCATCATCTCGGCAGTGGTCTCAGTCGCGGCATCCTCCCCGCATGCGGCGATGAGGAGTCCGACGATGACGATGAGTAATGCAGAGCGGTATTTCATTCGAGCCTCCTTGGGCGGGTCGACCCGAGCAACGTACGTCCGGTTTGGGGCGAACATGCCCCGTTTCACCGTCTGTTAAGGGTTTGTTGCGCGCTCCGAAATCGCAGGCGCGGAAAGATGAAATCTCCCTAAACGGAAGAGCAGGGCCAGGACCATTTCGGGAGCCGCCCCGTACCATCGCTCCGGAGTGGCACTCCAAAATCCCAACGGACAACGGATCCTCATCGTCGACGACGAACCCAGGATCTTGGAGGTCGTGGCGACCTACCTTCGTCGCGACGGGTACCAGGTCGAGACCGCGGTGGACGGCGAGACGGCCCGAAGGGGCCTGACCGAGTTCAAGCCGGATCTGGTCGTGCTCGACCTGATGCTCCCAGCCGTGTCCGGCTTCGAGGTGCTGAACGACATAAGACGCGATGGCGACGTTCCGGTGATCCTCCTCACAGCACGGGCCGAGGAATCGGATCGCGTGGCCGGTTTGGAGCTCGGGGCCGACGACTATGTGGTGAAGCCCTTCTCCCCCAGGGAGCTCGTAGCCCGTGTCCGCACGATTCTTCGCCGATCAACGGCCAAACCGCCCTCCGACCCGTACGAGTACGACGGGATCGTCATAGACACGACGCGACGGGTCGCCATGGTCGAGGAAGAGCGAGTGGAGCTCACCGCGAAGGAGTTCGACCTGCTTGCCTTCTTCGTCGCCCACCCTCTCCAGGTATTCAGCCGAGGTGATCTGCTCGACCGCGTCTGGGGCTCCTCACCCGAATGGCAGGACCCGGCGACCGTCACGGTCCATGTCCGCCGCATTCGCCAGAAGATCGAAGCGGACTCGCAGGATCCACGCTGGATTCAGACCGTGTGGGGCGTCGGATACCGCCTCGGGTCATGAGACGCATCGTTCTCGCCCTGATCCTGGTCGTGGCGATCGTGCTCCTGGTGGCTGAGCTTGCCATGGACGTGACACCGGCCGACCGCCGACTCCTCTATCTCATCTTTGGCGTCATGGCTGTGGCTACGTTCCTGGCTGCAGTGATCTCGCTGCGACTGGCGACCCGGTTCCACTCCCTCCGCACCAGTCTCATCGTCATCGCCTACGCCGCCGTCGTCGTGACCGGGGCAGCGGTGGCGGTCGCAGCATTGACGATGTTCATCGAGCCCCACGACCTGACTCTCGTCCTCGTGGCCATCGGGTTGGGTGTCGGCCTGGGAAGTGTGATCGCTGGAGCGGTCGCTCGCCCTCTCACCGCCGACCTCGAGGCGATTTCACGGACCGCAGAGCGGGTCGGGGCGGGTGACCTCAGCGCTCGGACCGGGGTGACCCGAAGCGACGAGCTCGGTCGTGCCGCAGCCGCCCTCGATGAGACGATCGCCACCCTCGAAGCCTCCGAGATCGAACGACGGCACCTGCTCTCAGCCATCGGCCACGACCTCCGCACACCAATGGGGTCGATGCAGGCGGCGGTCGAAGCGCTCCAGGATGGCGTGGCTCCCGACCCGCAGGCGTATCTGCGCGGCCTTGCCCTCGACCTGGAACATCTTCGCCACCTGATCGACGACCTGTTCCTCCTGGCAAGGATCGAGTCCGGGCGTCTCGAGCTCTCGCGAGTCGGTGTCGACATAGCCGAGCTCGCCGACGAGGCGGTCGAGGCGGTGACCCCGGCGGCTGCGCTGCGGCGTGTCGTCCTCGCAGTCGACTCCCCGGGGCACGTCGCCGTTCAAGGCGACCCTGCCGCCCTCGGCCGCGTGCTGAGAAATCTCCTGGCCAACGCGGTACGACACAGCCCGGAATCAGGAGAGGTGAGGATCCTGCTCGAGCGAAACGGGTCCGATGCAGTTACCACGGTGGTAGACGAAGGCCCCGGATTCCCAACCGAGATGGGGAATAGCGTGTTCGAGCGGTTCGTCCGCGTCGACGATTCCCGGAATCGCGAATCTGGCGGGACAGGACTCGGGCTTGCCATTGCCAAGGGCATCGTCGAGGCTCACGGAGGGACCATCGCCATCGAGCCAGGCCCCGGCGGGCGGGTCCGATTCTCGGTCCCTGTCGGCTGATCCGCCTGCGTCAGTGCCCGATTGTCCCGGGCGAGACAGTTGCGTCGGGTTCGCCCGCCCCGACATGGGCCGTGTCGCGCAGAGGTAGTTCGGGAAGGAACACAACAAGGAGGAGCGCGGCCAGGGCGAACGGGACGGCGATAGCGAAGGACGTGGTTATCGCGCCGGAGAATGCATCCATCACCACCTCCCTGGTCGCTGCCGGGAGTTGGGCGATCAGATCGGGGCTGCCGGTGAGCTCCCCCATCTCCGATCCCTCGGGGAGAAGGCTGGCCAGGCGTATAGCGAGCTGGCTGGTGAGAACCGCTCCAAAGAGGGCGGTCCCGAAGGACCCTCCCAACGATCGGAAGAAGGTCGCCGACGAAGTCGCGACCCCGAGGTCGCGCGCCTCCACTGCATTCTGAACCGCGATCACCAGCACCTGCAGGACCAGGCCGACACCCGTGCCGAAGATCAGCATGAAGGTCGATGCCGTGAGCAAGGGGGTCTCGATACTCATGGTCGAGAAAAGCCAAAGACCGATTGCCATGAGGGAGGTGCCGACGATCGGGTAGATCTTGTAACGGCCGGTGCGAGTGATCAGCCGCCCGGAGACGATCGACGACATCACCACGCCACCCATCAGGGGCAGCAGTAAGAGCCCGGAATTGGTAGGTGTCGTCCCCATGACGACCTGGAGGAACAGGGGCAGGAAAATGATGCCGCCGAACATGCCGAGGCCGACGATGAACCCGGCCGCCGAGGTGATGGCAAAGGTGCGGTCCCGGAAAAGCCGCAGAGGGAGGATCGGCTCGGTCGCTCGCCGCTCCTGGAGGAGGAAGAGACCGAGGAGCACCACTGCGACGACCAGCAACCCGATGATCATCGGCGAGCCCCAGGGGTACTCCGAGCCACCCCACACCATGACCAGCAGAAGTGAGGTGACCCCCCCAACGAGAAGGCCGGCTCCGAGGTAGTCGACCGGATGGTCGACCCGACGGAAGGGAAGGTTCAAAACGGTCGCAGTGACGAAGAGAGCGGCCAGCCCGATGGGGAGATTGATGTAGAACACCCATCGCCACGAGAAGTTGTCGACGAAGAAACCTCCCAGCAACGGGCCCGCGATCGATGCCAACGCGAAAACGGCTCCGATGTACCCCTGGTACCGACCCCGCTCCCGGGGCGAGAGGATGTCGCCCACGATGGTGAACGTCATCACGATCAAGCCACCCGCCCCGAGGCCCTGAATGGCCCGAAAAGCGACGAGCTGCGTCATCGATTGGGACATCCCGGCGAGCACCGACCCGATCAGGAAGGTGACGATGGCGAACTGGAAGACGATCTTCCGCCCATACATGTCCGATACTTTCCCGTAGAGGGGCGCCGAGGCGGTCGAGGTGAGGAGATAGGCCGTGACCACCCAGGACAGGTGCTCGAGACCACCCAGCTCGCCGGCGATGGTGGGCAGTGCAGTGGCGACGATGGTCTGGTCGAGAGCAGCCAGAAAGAGACCCAGCATCAGCCCGCTGAGGACCAGCAGGATCTGACGATGGGTCATCGGGCTCGCGGTGGTGGGTGCTCCGTCCAGTGACTCTTCTCGGTGCGCTCCTTGGTTCAAGGCCCCGGCCCGCCGCCTAATTCCCGAGGTGACCGATGCACATCAGCCGGTGGGACCGAATCGCTCCGTCTTGATCGACTCCGGTTCGTGACCGAGATCAACGAGGCAGTTGGCGACCGTCTCGACGAAGGCGGTTGGCCCGCAGACATAGGTCTTCGGCTTGTCTCCCGGCGCCCACGTCACCTCGGAGAGGATCTCGGCGTCGATGCGGCGGTCGAAACCCTTCCAACCGTCGGGCTGAGCACGCGTCAGAACCAAAACGACCTCCGTACCTTCGGGGCCCTCGATGTCGTCCAGCTCCTCGCGGTAGATCACATCCCTGATCGTCCGGGCCGAGTAGACAAGTCTGGCCGGGGTCACCACGTGATTCGCCCGCCGATGGCGGAGCATGGCGCGGAAAGGGACGACCCCGGACCCGCCCGCGATCATCATCAATGGGCCGACAGTCTCGGGTGTCCAGGCGAAATGCCGCCCGATCGGGCCCCTCATCTCGAGCTCGTCGCCCGGCGCCAGCTCGTCGAACAGATAGGGCGAAACCTCTCCGTCCTGAAGCCGCTCGATGGTCAGAATCAGGTGGTCGTCCTCGGGCGACGAGGCGATCGAGTAGCTCCGTTGGGCTTGATAGCCATCTTCGGCGGTGAGCCTGATGTCGACATGCTGGCCTGCCATATGCCCTTTCCACATCGGACAGTCGAAGACGATGCTTCGCACCCGTGGGGTCTCGTCGCGCTTCGAGATGACCCTCGCCGTGAGCCAGTCCATCCGGTCCGGAGTCGTAGGCGCCTGGCTCAATCGCCCCAGTACCGCTGCTCCCGCCACGGATCCCCGTAGTCGTGGTACCCGTTTCTCTCCCAGAAGCCGCGCTGGTCCTGCGCCAGCAACTCGATCCCGCGAACCCATTTGGCGCTCTTCCAGAAATAGAGATGTGGTACCAGGAGACGCGCCGGCCCGCCGTGCTCAGGGTGGAGCAGTTGCTTGTCGTAAGCGGTCGCGACCCAGGCCCGGCCCCCCATCACGTCGGCCAATGGGAGGTTGGTCGTGTAGCCGCCGTAGCTGGAGGCCATGATGTGGGTCGCTTCTGTCACCACACCCTCGAGCAGCGTGTCGACCGACACGCCGGTCCAGGTCGTGTCCAGTTTCGACCACTTCGTCACGCAATGGATGTCGAGAGTCACCGTCTCCGAGGGCAGAGCGTTGAACTCGTCCCAGCTCCAGGATCTCGGCGCATCGATCAGCCCGGTCATCTCGAACCTCCATTTGTCCAGCGAGATCCGGGGTGTTGGGCCTGCGGACAGCACCGGGAAGTCGTGGGCGACGTATTGGCCCGGGGGAAGGCGGCTCGGGTCGACCTCAGGTCGCCGTCCTATGAACCCACGTGAGATGATGGCCATCGAGAGCCGAGACTATCTACACAACGCTTCCGTAGGCTTGAAGACGATGATCGAGCACCTTCTCGAAGCGATTGGCTCGTGGTCGAGATCGATGGCGAGCCGATCGACCCGGAAGCCCCGCGGGAGGTTCGATTCGAAGGGGACCGCGTGGCCGGACGGGTCGGCGCCAATCGGTTCACGGGCTCGTTCACCTTGGACGGCGACACGCTCCAGCGGGACCCGTCGCCTCGACACGCATGGCAGGGCCGCCCGAGCTGATGGCACTCGAGGACCGATTCAACTCACATCTGGATGGGGAGCACGAGATCGCCCTGGAGGGCAATGTCTTGACCCTGTCATAGGAGGAACACTCGATGGCTTTGGAACGCGCCCCCGCCTTCGAGAAAAGCCTGCTCACCCCTGGCGAGGGCCGATAGCGGACCGTTATTGGGCGGCGAAGGCGGTCGCCAGCTTCTCCACGGTCGAGGCGTCGTGCTGGGCTGTGATACCGACGATCACCACGTCGAGACCGGCTTGGAACAGCATGTCGGCGCGTCCGGCCACCTCGGCAGGATCGGGCTCCGGGTCGACTTGCAGATGAGAGGAAAGGGTGATCTCCGATGGGTCGCGCCCCACATCGGCGCAGTGCCCCCACATCACATCTCTGAGCCGGCGCCACTCGTCTTGTTCTTCCTCCACGAACTGCGCGTCCCACATCGAGGCGAAACGCGCCACCAGTCGGAGCGTGCGCTTCTCGCCGCGGCCCCCGATCGCAATCGGCGGTCTGGGCTCCTGCACAGGCTTCGGCTCGTTCCGAGCCTCGCGCAGCGAGTAGAACCTGCCCTGGAAGTCGGTCGTCTCCTGGGTGAGGAGTAGATGTATGACCTCGGTGCCCTCCTCAAACCGCGTCATGCGCTCGTCGACCGTCCCCAGGTCCATCCCGTAGGCATCGGCTTCGAGCGGGTACCAGCCTGCCCCCAAGCCCAGCTCGAGACGTCCCTTGGAGACGATGTCGAGGGATGAGGCCATCGAGGCAGTCACCGCCGGGTGCCGAAAGTGCATCCCGCAAACCATCGTCCCCAGCCGGATCCGTTGGGTTGCCTGGGCAAGGGCGGAGAGGGTCACCCATGCCTCCAGACAAGGCCCATTGGTGTCGCCCCGAATCGGGTAGAAATGATCGAAGTTCCACGCCGACTCGAAAACCTCGGCGGCGTCGGCCGCTGTCCACACTTCGAGCATCTTGTCCCATGTCGTGTGATGAGTCGGTGTCTTGATGGCGTAACGGCCCACTGTCGACCTCCTGAGAACCTGTTGCCGGGTGGCGATCGTATTGGCTACTGTCCGCAGCCACAATCGATTGCTCATACAAATTGCACGATCGACTCAGCAAACGATTGTGGCCCGCCGCCGGCGGTGCGGGATGCCGGCGAGAACTGAGGAGGAGCGAAGCGATGAGCACGAGCCGAAGATCGACACGATGGTGGACAGTGCTAGTTGCCCTCGCTGTGGTCGCAGCCGCCTGCACCACAGGAGGGACAACGGACTCCACCACCGACGGGAGCGAAGCCCCGGCGACGACAACAGAGGAGGGGGAAGCCCCTGCCACCACTGGCGGTGGTGAGGGGGAGGTCAGCGGTGACGTGTTCGTCCACGCCGCCGACGACGAGGCGACGACGTTGGACCCCGCCCAGGTGGAACCCGGCGAGGGAGGTGAGACGATCATCACCCAGGTCTACGAGAGGCTGATCGAGGTCGGTCCCGACGGGCCAGAGCTGGTCCCCGGCCTGGCCACGGAGGTGCCGACGATCGACAACGGCCTGATCTCGGAGGACGGTCTCACCTTCACCTTCCCGATCAGGGAAGGCGTCGTGTTCCACGACGGCACCGAGCTGACAGCGGAGGATGTGAAGTATTCCTGGGACCGGGCGATGACCATGGACCTCCCGGACGGGAACGCAGGGCTCCTCTCTGACATCGTGGCCGAGACGACTGTCGTCGACGACTTGACCTTCGAAGTGACCCTGCAACAACCCAGTGCCGCCTTCCTCAACGCGGTGGTCACGTCCTCGGTGGCTTCGATTGTCAGCCAGGACGCGGTCGAGGCCAATGGAGGCGTCGCCGCGGGAGAGGTCAACGAGTTCGTGACGGCCAACCCCGTGGGCTCCGGTGCGTACCAATTGGATGCATGGAACCGGGGCGAGAACTTCCAGCTCGGTGTATTCGGGGATTATTGGGGCACCCCGGCAAATATCGATGTCCGCATCGACATCGCTCCGGATACCGACACCCGGATCCTCGGGCTGCGGGCCGGAGAATACGACATGATGGAGATCGACCCCTCCTTGGTGCCCGACCTCGAGGGGGCGGAAGGCGTCGAGATCTACTCAGGCGGGTTCCTGCTCGAGCCAATCCACATTGGATTCAACAGCCGATTCGAGGAGGGCTCCCTTCCCCCGGAAGACACGATTAGTCCCGAGTTCTTCCAGGACCCGCGGATCAGGCGGGCCTTCAACCTCACCTTCGACTACCAGGGGTTCATCAACGGCGCCCTGGGCGAGATGGGTGGCACAGTGCCTCACTACTTCCCGCAGGGGATGCTGGGGTACAGCGAGGACTACCCGGTGTACGAGCAGGACCTGGCCGCAGCCCAGGCCTTGTTCGAGGAAGCCGGCGTGTGGGACGAGGGCTTCACGGTCTCGATCATCGCCGAAGAAGGGAACCTGTTCGAGGTGGCGTCGCTCGTCCTTCAGGACTCGATGGCGGCGCTGAACCCGGCTTTCGAGATCCGGGTTTTGGCCCAGGCCGAATCGCAGTTCGACGAGGCCCATGGCTCGGATCCGATCCCATACGCCTTGTGGGCGAAGAACGCGGATCCCTTCGCCGACCCTGCAGCCTTGATGAACGCCTACATCCATCCTGACGGGGAATGGGGGACAGTGCACGGGATGAGGGAGATGTATCAGGACCCCGATGCAGTCGCAGGGCTCATCGACGAGGCCGCCACCGAGCTCGACACCGACGCCCGGCTGGGCCTCTACGGGGAGCTGGCCCCGATGCTGTACGACGACCCGATGTGGATCATCGCGGGGAACGAGACGGCGTTGAACGCCCATCGTGACCACGTGACTGGCTTCGTGATGAACCCGCTGTGGCCGCGTCCCGGAGTGAAGTTCGCCTTCTACGACAAGTGAACCAACGGTGGGGAGCCTGTTCCAAAGGGCTCCCCACCTGCCACACTGAGCACACCCTTTCATGCAGATACGCGACTACCTGATCCGGCGTCTGATGGTCCTCCCGATACTGCTGATCGGCGTCTCCATCATCGTGTTCGCGTTGACCCGGGTGGGTGGTTCACCGATCGGGATCTACATGTCACACGAGATGACACCCGAGGAAGTCGAAGAGCTCGAGGACCGCTACGGCCTGAACGACCCTCTTCCGGTGCAGTATTTCGCTTGGGCGGGTGGGGTCCTGCGCGGGGACCTCGGTTGGTCCGGCGTAGCCGTCGCCCCGGTGACCCAGGTCTTTCGGGGCAAGCTGGCGGCCACGATGGAGCTCGCCACGGCGGCCGGGCTTGTGGCCGTCACCCTGGGCATCACGCTGGGGACCTTCGCCGGAGCCAGACGCGACCGATTACCGGATCACCTCACCCGTGTCTTCTCGGTGAGTGGCTCGAGCATGCCGGATTTCTGGTTCGCAATAGTGCTGCTCATCGTGTTCTGGGTGTATCTGGGTTGGTTCCCGGTGGGCCGGTCTGACCCGGCCATTTGGGCCTCCATCGCCCATCCCACCGGGCTCTACACCATCGACTCGCTCATGGCCGGGAGCTGGCAGGCGTTCAGGGATGCCATCTGGCACCTCGTACTCCCCGCCATCACCCTCGGGCTGGCAACGACGGCCATCATCACCAGGATGATGCGCTCGTCGCTCGTCGAGGAGCTCAACGAGGATTACGTGGACGCCGCCCGTGCCAAGGGGCTGCCCGAGCGCCTGGTCCTGAAGCGGCACGCCCGGCGGAACGCGCTCATCCCGACGATGACCGTCATCGGCCTCAGCTTCGGGTTCCTGCTTCAGGGAACGGTGGTAGTCGAGATCATCTACCAATGGCCCGGGCTGGGCCGATGGCTGGCCGACGCCGTCTTGCGTGGCGATCAAGCCACGATCATGGCCTACGTCCTCTTCACCAGCGTTCTCTTCCTCACGGTGAACCTGGCCGTCGACATCATCTACGCCTACCTCGACCGTCGCGTCGTGCTCGGAAGCTGACCATGGCCGACGTCGCCCAGCCCCGCACGGTCATTCCTCCCGCCACCGGCGCTCTGACGGTCCGCCTCAGACGGCTGGGCGAGGTAACGGTCCAGACGCTGCGCAACCCGGTCACCGTGATCGGGCTCGTGATCATCGTCTTGATGTTCGCCATGGCGCTCCTGGCGCCGGTTCTGACGACGCCCAACGAGCCCAACCCATACCAGATGCCCCGTGACTGGACGGCCCTCAACGAGCCGCCGGGAACCCCGGGCCACCCCCTTGGAACCACGGCGCACGGCGGCGATGTCCTCTATGGGGTCATCTGGGGATCCCGCACCTCCCTGTGGCTCTCGCTGATCGTGGTGGCGGTGACCGTGACCATCGGGACAGTCGTCGGAAGCCTTGCAGGCTTCATCGGGGGCAAGGTGGACGAGATCCTGATGCGGGTGGTGGACGTCTTCCTCGCCATACCCGAGCTCATCTTCGCCCTGGCGATCGCCGCTGTGCTCGGCCCGTCGTTCTCGAACATCATCCTCGCCCTGGCCATCGTCTACTGGGTGAAGTACGCCCGAATCATTCGGGGACAGATCATCCACGTGAAGCAAAACGAGTACGTCGATTCCGCTCGCGTCATCGGCGACACCAAGTTCCGGATCTACCTCAAGGACGTCCTCCCCAACTCGATCACCCCGGTGATGGTCCAGGCGACCATGGACATGGGAGCCATCGTCCTCGTTGGCGCCACCCTCAGTTTCATCGGCCTGTCGGAGGCCGGTCTGGCCGAGTGGGGCGTCCTCGTCAGCGAGGGCCAAGTTGGCATCTCGACCGGGCGCTGGTGGGCCTCGACCTTTCCCGGGTTGATGATCTTCCTATGGGCGCTGGCATTCAACCTGGTGGGCGACGGTCTTCGGGACGTCCTGGACCCAAGGACCGAATCCCGGTGACCTCGACGGCAGCGGCCGGCGTCTCCGCTGAAGGGGCAACCAGAGCCCTCGTGGCGTCGGTGCAGGACCTCAGCATCCACTTCAAGACAAAAGCTGGGATGGTTCATGCCGTCGACGGGGTCTCCTTCGACATCCGGGATGGGGAGACACTTGGATTGGTCGGTGAGACCGGGTGCGGGAAGAGCGTGACGGCGCGCTCCTTCATGCGTCTCGTCGCCAGCCCTCCCGGTGTGTACGCCGGCGGGAAGATCGACTTCTGGTCTAGTGAGACCAGAGCCGCAGGCGGGGGTCCGGTGAACCTGCTCACCATCGCCGACGACGAGATGCTGGACATCCGCGGCAACCGCATCGCGATGATCTTCCAGGATCCGGGTAAGGCCCTGAACCCCGCCCTCTCGATCGGGAATCAGCTGGCCGAGGTCTTCTACCAGCACAGAAGCGACGAGCTCCTGGAACCGCTCGGCCCGAACGCGCCGGTGATCATCCGCCGCGCCGCCAATCAGGAGTCCGGCAAGGTGGAGAGGGTCCTGCTCAAACTCCCGCCGTTGCGGTCGAAGGCGGCGAAAGTCAGGGAAGAAGTCGAGGATCACGTCGCCGCGGCACTGGCCGAGACTCAGATCCCGAACCCGCGCAAGATCATGGACCGCTATCCGCACGAGCTCTCGGGTGGGATGAAGCAGCGGGTCCTCATCGCCCAGGCGCTCGCATGCAACCCCGACCTCCTCATCGCCGACGAGCCCACCACCGCTCTCGATGTGACCATCCAGGCCAGGATCCTGAACCTGATCCGAGAGCTGCAACAGCGGCGCCGCACCTCCGTGCTCTACATCAGCCATGACCTCTCCCTGGTGCGCGAGATCAGCGACCGGGTCGCCGTCATGTACGCCGGGAGGATCGCCGAGATCGGTCGCACCGACGACGTGTTCCGACAGCCGCTCCACCCCTACACAAGGAGCCTGATGGCGGCGGTCCCGTCATCGAGGAACAAGCGAGGCGAGCTCGCCGCCATCGAAGGCACCGTCCCCGAGCTGATCGACCCCCAACCTTCCTGCCGGTTTCACACCAGGTGCCCCTATGCGGCCGGGGTGTGCGGTGAGGTGGACCCCCGTTTCCTGCGCCACGACTTCGACCACGGAGTCGCCTGTCACATCTACGACGAACCCGCCGAGCTCGGCATTCGCCCCGATGAGCTGCCCTCCTACGAACGGAGGACCCGTTGACTTCGGTGCGGGCCCAGTCGCTGGAGCGCGAGGGATCGGTGGGCGATCGACCGGTGATGACGCTCATCGATGTCGAGAAGCACTTCCCGATCAAGGACGGAGTGCTCCAGAAGGTGGTCGGTCACGTGAAAGCCGTCGACGGTGTGTCACTCGAGATCCGCCGCGGTGAGACGTTGGGCCTGGTTGGTGAGAGTGGATGCGGAAAGACGACTCTCGGGCGGTGCATCAGTGGAATCACCGCCCCGACGGGCGGCGGCATTTACTTCCGACTCTCCGATGTGGACCGTGCAGCGCTTGAAGACATCCTCGCGACACCAGGCAAGGAGCGGACACCTGAACAGCGCAAGAGGATGGAGCGAATCGAATCTCGCCATCTGATCACTGCTCTCACTGGGGATGCCTGGCGGGCGTATCGCCGGAACTGCCAGGTTGTGTTTCAAGATGCATTCAGCTCCCTCAATCCCCGTCAACTGGTCAAGGACATCGTCGGCCGGCCTTTGCGCATCCACAAGGAGGCCTCTGGCGCCGAGCTGACCGAGCGAGTGGTGTCATTGCTCGAAAGCGTCGGCATGGGACGCCAACACCTCTTCCGGTACCCGCATCAGTTCTCCGGAGGGCAGCGGCAGCGAATCTCCATCGCCCGAGCCCTCGCCCTCGATCCCGAGTTCATCGTGCTCGACGAGCCGACCAGCGCCCTCGACGTCTCGGTGCAGGCGCAGATCCTCAATCTGCTCCATGAGCTACAGCGTGACCGGGGTCTCACCTATCTGTTCATCAGCCACGACCTGGGAGTGGTCAAGCTGATGAGTGACCGCATCGCAGTCATGTACCTGGGCGAAGTCGTGGAGCAAGGCACCGCCACGGAGTTGTTCGAGCGCCCGCGCCATCCCTATACCGAGGCGCTTCTCGCTGCCAACCCCGACCTCGATGCCGACGTCGACAAGGAGATCGAGGGCCTGGAGGGCACGGTTCCCGACCCGGCCAATCCCCCCGAAGGGTGCCGGTTCCACACCCGGTGCCCGGTGGCGACGCCGATCTGCGGGTGGGAGGTAGATGACGCGGTCACATGGCTCAGCGTCGAGACCAACCTGTTGGACGCCATGACCGCCGTAGAGCGGCGGTCGAACTTCGACGCCACCCTCGCCTTCGCCGACGACGGCTCGGCTGAGGCCGTGGGCAAGGCGATGACTGCCGGGAGCGTGCCCCCGGCGATGGCGCCGGCGTTGGAGAGCGTCTCGGTGGACGGCAGCAAGGTCCTGCTCAGATTTCTCCCGGTACCGCCGGTAGAGCTGGAGGAGGTCGAACCCGGTCATGTCACCAGCTGCGTCCTCCACACCTCCCGCCGGCGCGAGCTCTGACAAGAGAGTGGCTCGCGACACCGATCCCTTTCCCCGGTTCTCGGAGGGAGAGCTGCAACGAAGACTCCACGCCGTCCACGACGTCATGGGGACAGCCGGCGTGGAACACCTGGTCGCCTATGGATCGGAACGGACCGGTTCCGCGGTGCAATGGCTCTCGGAATGGCCGGTGACCCGGGAGGCGGCACTGGTCGTCACACCCGGTGAACCGCTCCACCTCCTGGTCCAGCATTACAACCATCTCCCGAACGCCCGCCGGATAGCAAGCGACTGTGAGGTCGAATGGGGCGGTCCTTCCACCATCACGCGTCTCGGGGAGATCGTCGGTGCGCGGCTGAATGAGGGACAGCGGGTCGGAGTGGTAGGTCCGCTCGGCCATCGAGATCACCAGGATCTCGCCGGTTCGCTCGGCGATCTGGTGAGCCTCGACCGCGATTACCAGCGTCTCCGTCTGGTCAAGTCGCGCCAGGAGATCGAACGTCTCCAAGTCGCGGCGAGGCTCTCGGATATGGCGGTGGGGGCGATCGCCGCCGAAGCCCGGGTCGGCATGGACGAACGCCGTCTCGCTGCGATCATGGAGTCGGCCTATCTCGCTGAGGGCGGGACCAACCACATCCACTACTTCGCCGCTACGTCGATGGCCGATCCGGACGTGTGCGTGCCATCGCAATTCCAATCGACGCGCCGGCTACAGGCGGGGGACGTTCTCTTTTGTGAGATCAGCGCCGCCTTCTGGGGCTATGCGGGTCAGGTTCTGAGGAGCTTCACCATCGAAGCCGACCCGACCCCGCTCTACGCCGACCTTCACATGGCCGCCGACGCCGCCTTCGATGCCATCGCGGCCGTGACACGGCCCGGCACCCACGTTCGCGATCTGGTCGAAGCGTCCTCGGTGATCGAAGAGATGGGGTTCACCATCTACGACGACCTGGTCCACGGATATGGCGGCGGCTATCTGCCCCCGGTCCTTGGCACCAGGAGCCGGCCCAACCTCCCCACGCCCGACATGGTGCTCGAAGAGGGGATGACACTGGTGATCCAACCCAATGTGATCACAACCGACGAGAAGGCCGGCGTCCAAACCGGGCATCTGGTAGTCGTCTCCGGCGATGGGCACCGGCCGTTGCACGACGTGCCCCGGGGTCTGAGACGTATCGGCTAAGCCCGGCCCAGCTTCTCTGCCAGCCACTGAAACGTGGCGGGAGCCCAGTGCGACTGGTACTTGAAGGCGCAATGACCGGCATCGGCGTACACCCGTGCCTCCTTCCCGGTGGCAGGGCCGGTCTCCAGCATGAAGTAGATGTTCCCGATCGGGGCCAGATGGTCGAGCTTCCCGTTGATCATGAGCACCGGCATGGTGATGTTCTCGAGGATGCCTTGCTCCGAGAGGGCCCAGCGCTTGAAGTCTGACCGCTCCTTCTCCGCTGTCGTGGGTGGGAACGAAGGCGGGTCGTCGGGAGCGCCGAACCGCCAGGTGGCCCTTTCGTTCCGCACCCTGACGAACTCTTCGAGTTCCTCGTCTCCCATGACGTAGCCGAAGGGGTGGCCGGCGTTGGCGACCACTGCGCCGAGCTTGCCGGGGGCGGTGCCGGCGAGCTGCATCACCGAGTAGCCGCCGCGGCTTATCCCGAAAGCCCCGATCCGGTAGCCGTCGACCTCAGGCCGGGAGGCGAGATAATCGATCGCCGCCTCCCAGGCCGACACCGACTCGGGTGCCCACGGGAATGGGTTCTCTCCCGTGTCGGGACCGTCCATCACCAGGGACGCCATGCCGTTCTCCATGCACAGGTCTTGCGCAAACCCGCGATCCTCCTTGAACACGTCGGCGCCACACATGATGAGCACGGCCGGGACGGGGGAGTCCGACACAGGTGACCGGAAGTGGGCACGCACTGTCAGCCCTTCATGCTCGAAGTCGACCACCTCCATCGGCGGGTCGAGATGAGCGCACGCCTTCAGATAGGCGCGGGCGCAGTCCTGGCTGATCTTGGTTTTGATCTCGCTGATCTCGCCGGGGAATCGCCCGATGGCGTAATAGCTCTTGGCGTTCAGGTACGCCTTCCTAGCCGCCTCATGTTTCCCGGCCGTCTGTAGCCGGTCGCCTTCGTCCTCATGACGACGACCCATCTCCTGCCAAACCGGGACCCACTTGTCCTCGGTGGTCCCCTCCAGCCTGGACACCGCCCCCTTCAACTCCTCGATGTCGTCGATCATCGAGAGCCAACGCCGGTAAAACCCGCCGTGGGCGACGATGAACGGATCCTCATTGGGGGCAAATCCCAGATCGGGCTGAGTGGTCGTGGTCATGTGCTGTCTCCTCCTTTTGCAACCATGCTGTCGA
>JARDZU010000120.1 GCA_029240695.1 Acidimicrobiia bacterium
GTCCAACCAGGTTGGTGATGTTTGGTGGTGATGACCTTTCCCACCACCGGCACGACTCAGGAGGGGATTCGGGTCGACTGCTCCTGACAACAAACCGGCGCGATCAAGCCGACTTCCCACCGAACGCCCGTATGAGAAAGGCCGCCATTTGGCCCCGAGTCACGTGCTCGTCGGGGCAGAACCGATCGTTGACCGGGGGGTTGCAGCCGGCGGTGATCCCCGCCGCGCCGAGCCGGTCGATGGCACCCTGGAACACCGACCCGTCGTCGTCGGTGAACAGGTCGCCCCCACCGTCATCGGTCAACCCCAAGGCTCGGACGAGGAAGGCGGCCATCTCGCCACGGGTCACCCCTCGCTCGGGGCAGAAGCGATCATTGGCTGGTGGGTTGCAACCTCTGGTCAACCCGGCAGCGCCGAGCCGGTCGATGGCACCCTCGAACACCGATCCGTCGTCGTCGGTGAACAGATCGCCCCCACCATCCTCGGTCAAGCCCAGGGCCCGGACCACTAACGCCGCCATCTCGCTACGGGTCACGCCCCGCTCGGGGCAGTAGCGGTCGCCGGCCGGTGGGTTGCATCCCTTGGTCAGGCCCTCCAGAGCCAGCCATTCGATCGCTCCCTGGAACACCGATCCGTCGTCGTCGACGAAGGTGCCACCAAAGCGGGAACAGTCGGGGAATTCACGGCGTAGATCGTCATGTAAACGGGGAAGATTCAGGTCTAGTCTCCCGGTGCGGCGGAATCCGCCGGGCTCCAACCGGTACACAGTGGCATCACCGCCGGTCATGATCTCCTCCACCACGTTCCCGTCTTCGTCGAAGCCCCGCTCCAGCTTCAGCATCACCACGTCGTTGCTGCTACAGGCGAACCACGAGGAATACAGCAGGGAGCCACCGGCGATGATCCTGGGGAGGCCGCCGGTCACCAACTCCACCGGCGCCAATGAGCAGTTGCTGAACTCCAAGAAGGCGAACTCGGCGAGGTTGGCCCCCACTCCGAAGGCGATCACGATCAGACGGCGTCCTCCGAGATCCGCCACCCGGACAGGTTGGGATATCGGGAACGTCGTGAATTGGTCGAGCTGGATCACCGTCCCCCACCCCGAAGCCAGCTCGACGTGAAGGTAGGCATCCTGGTTCCCGTACGCCGGCGGGGGCCCACCGATGACATAACCTGTGACCACGTCGCGGTGCTGGTCGCCGTCGACATCGGCGAGGAAACGCCCGGGGCCGAAATCGCCGATACGGGCGTCGGCAGGGATTTCGGTATCTGCCAGGTCGTCACACTCGGTCGACACCGCGGCCGCCGGCGAGGGCCCGAGGGGGACGAGCGCCGCCAGCACCAACGTCGCCAACAGGATCCGGCGTCCCCTGCGGTGACCGCTACTCATGTCGGATGGAGGATGGACAACCAATCCTGATACCAAGGCACTACTCGACAACGATCGTTCCCTTCATGACATCGGGGTGAACGTGCAGAAGATCACGTTGTGGCACAGACGCATGCCGGGTCTCGGACGTAGGCAAGTTCATCGTCGGGAAGCACGTACCGGTTCGTC
Source organism: Acidimicrobiia bacterium (assembly GCA_029240695.1). Taxonomy (GTDB): domain Bacteria; phylum Actinomycetota; class Acidimicrobiia; order Spongiisociales; family ZC4RG35; genus JARDZU01. The sequence goes on from JARDZU010000120.1 coordinate 1,559, forward strand.
CACGAGTCACGCATGGTCAGCTTTCTGTCACAGGCTCGCCCTACCTTCTCCAGAATGAGCATCCAGACCCGTCAAACCGAGCAGACCGACTCATGCGGCAAGATGCGGTTCACGTCCCAGAGTACCGCTCAGATCGCCGCGAAGAACAAGGGCAAGCTGCATGGTGTGCCGTTCTGGGTCTATCGGTGTCCCCTGTGCCGGCACTGGCACCTGACAACGAAGAACTGAACGACACGTGGACCGGAAGAATCTCGGCTCCGCGGGTAGGACTCGAACTTACAACCAATGGATTAACAGTCCCGCCCTAACCGTCCGTCCAGTCCGTGTGCGTGGTGTTTGGTGCTGTCCTGTCTACGCATTTCGATCGGTCGTGGTGTCTGGTGTTGTCCTGTCCGGCTACGTACGGCTACACATTTGGCTACAGGTTGCTGTGCGCTCTCACCGATCGACTTCAGATCGTGCCCTTACCCAGCACCCATCAGCCCGGGTGGAAGTCGATCGACTCGATGATGGGTGCGGTCTCGGCGATGACTTCTTCGAAGCGCTCCTCGGGCGCCACGACCGTGATCGCCAGGGTCTGAACCGACATGCCCTCGGGGAGGTCGACGAGGTAGAGACGCAGACGCCAACCTGGTTCCCAAAGCACGTGGATCCAGCGGCTGATGTCAATCATTCCTACGCCGCAAGCCCTGCCGCCGGGGATAAGGGCGACGTCGATCGACACGGCGTCGAGGCCACCGACGCGCGCGGCCACCGGCGCAGTCGTCTCGAAGTTGGGATCGGAGATGACCTTCTGCGCTATCGCAGCCGCACTGGCGGGCTCCGAGAGCAGCGGGTACCCGCCGTTCGTTCCGCACCATGCGTCGTAGGCGACTGGGTCGGTGAACTCGATGCGTTCCCCGCTACCGAAGGAATCCTCGGTACGCCACAGGCTCCCCCACCACACGCCCACGTCGGCCACGTGAGCGGCCCCGGGCCACCACATCATCCATGTGCTCGGCGCTGAAACCGTGACCTCACCGTCGAAGGAGGTGTGGGACAGCTGAATCGGCTGGCCGTTCTCGACCGTCGTATAGCCATCCAGCCACAATTCGCCGGTTTGCGACCCACGCATCTCCTGCTCAACCACCGTTGCACCGCCGTCGGCGAACAGCCGGACTGAGAAGGTCATCCGGGCGTCGGGCCACCCCGGCCCGTCCAGACGCTCGATCTCGTATCGCTCATATGGGGCACCGGAAGTGGTGGCGTACAGGAGCGGAACATCTAAGTCCGGCTCGACCATCACGTGCACCTCGGCGCCCTGCCCGGCGATGCGTGCGGTGAGAAACTCCTCCAAGCGCTCCGTGAGTCGTGCCTCGACCACCACCGGGTCAACTTGCGCGAACGGCGCCGCCTGCCTCCACCCGTTCACCACCCAGATCCCTTCCGGGCCTAGGCGGTCGAGCTGGGCAAGATCGAGGCTCACCGACTCGAAGCGGAGGTCGTCGAGCGTCGGCGCGCACAGCTCGCCCATTTTCGGCTCAGGACCGGGCGGGTACAGCGGGTTGGTGCGGCCCGGCGCACACCGGATGAACCGTGTGTCGGTTAGCGCGCCATCACCACCCTCGCCACTCTCCCATGGGTTCCATTGGTACGCCTCCCACCCCAGCACCTCACGGAGGAACCGGTCGACGAGTTCGACCTGGTGGCCTTCGGTAAGTCGCGCGGACGAGTCATCCGACGTCAGTTGCGGGTCGACCTGCCACGTGTAGTCGGGGTCTCCGGCGTCGGCCCGCTCCTGTGCCTCCTGCACTTCCCCCAAGCTCGACTGGGGCCACATGTCCGCCGACACTGTCGGCTCAGGGTTGGTCTCGTACCAGGCTGCCCATTCGTCGAGATTGTCCAGGATCAAGCTGGCGCATTCCCCGGTATGCGGGAGGACGAGGAGCTCCTCGTGTTCGCATGCTTGATTGCCTTCGACTCCCGCGATGAATCTCGCTACCTGCTCCATGAGGAAACTGTGCTCGGGGAAGCTGAACTCCCTGATCACGCCGCCCTCGACCACCACACGGAGTGTGTCCCCGCCATCTTTGTAGTTGCTCGCATCGGTAATCGCGTTGTGGTACGGCGCTTGGCAGGAGACCACCCCAGGCATCTCCTGCTCCTCGCAACTCAAGGTCAACCGACCCCCGATGGCCGCCTGCCAGCTCGCCTCACCACGAATCTGGTCGTCGGTCATATCAGGCAGCTCGAACAATTGGACGGCGCGTTCCTCGTCCCCCGAGTAGAACGCAGCGACTCCAGCCTCGACCACCTCGACGAGATCGGACATGGTCTCGGGCGCCGGAGTAACGGTGGTCGGGGTCGGCTCGACCACGTCGTTTTCATTCCCGCCTGGTAGCAGCAGTGCCAGTCCGAGAATTAGCACCAGGACCGCAATCATGGTTGCCATCCCGTATGCCCAAGCCGGGGCGGTCCATCTCTTGGATGGGGTCTTTTTCCCGCCGGGAACCCGGACTTCGTAACCGACGACCTCCTCTACCTCCAAGGGCGGAGCGGTGGCCTCGAAGTATTCACGGAGCTGAGTGTTCAGATCAGGCATGGGTCACCCCCAACACATTTCGTAATTTGGACAAGCCGCGCTGCAGATGGGTGTCCACAGTGGACATCGTCAATCCCATCAACAAAGCCGTCTCTTCACGGGACCACCCGTAGGCGTGAACCATGACCACGGCGACCCGCTGCTTTTCCGACAGTCTTCGCAGTGCGGCGGGCAGACCCGGCTCCACATTTGGAGCGTCATCAACGGGCACCGGGGCAAACCTGGGGCGGATACCCGCGAAGCGAGCGCGACTTCTCCCGACCCGATAGAGATACCCAGCAGGGTTCTCCATGCTTTCAATCCGATCCCAGTTCTCGAACGCGTAAGCCAAAGCATCCGCGGTGGCGTCCAGCCCCCGGTCCTGGCCAAACGCTGCTACCAACGCAAGCCGCAGCCGAGGTTCGGTCTCTTTCACGAAGGCCGTGAACGATTCGTCAAGATGTCGGGCAAGAACCACATCTCCTCCTTCGACAAGTAAAGGCCAAAAGGGACGAATCGCGCTACAACGATTTCGTTTCATCAAGGGGGCGCCGAGACCTCCGAAGGAGGCGAGGATTCGCTCCGCAGTCAGACTGGCGTCTTGTTTGCATCGATCACAGCCGTGACGAGTGGCACTGCAACGTGCCCATCACGCCACTCCTGGGCAACAGTTTGGCTACACATGCCCCGCGACCCCTCCCCCATGGGTGGCAACGACATTCGCCTGATCTACAAGGCGATTTGAGGCTCCGCGGGTGGGACTCGAACCTACAACCAATGGATTAACAGTCCCGCGCACCCCGTCCGTCCAGTGCCGGTGCGTGGTATTTGGTGCCGTACTGTCTACGGATTTTTATCAGTCGTGTTGTCCGGTGATGTCCTGTCCCGGTACGTACGGCTACACCCGCGTCTGGATCTCCTCCGCTGAGCGCCTCTTGCCGCGGAGAGACTCTCCTGCCGGTCGTAACCCTCTCCATCTTCGGCGACCCCGAGGGACTTCCAATCCATTGGTTCAGGTTTCGAGTCCCCTGGGGGCACCGACTGGGGTCGGGTCAGGGCGTGGGCGTGCCGGCGAACTGGGCGTACAGCCGCTGCTGCACCCCGTGGAAGTGGGTGAACTGACCACCGACGTGCAAGGTGTTGCCGGCGATGACGATCGCCCAGGTGCCGCTCTTGAGGCCGGACGCTCCCGGGTCCCAGGAGGTAGGCTCCCCGGTGGCGGGGTCGATGCTGGCGAGGAACGGACGGTTGATGCTCGGCTGGTTGAAGCCCGCGAAGTGTCCGCCGATGTAGATCTCCGTCGGCGAAACGGCCATCGCGTGCGTGTTCCCGCTCATCTTCGTGGTCCACACGGGGTCGTTGGACACCGTTGGCTGGTAGGCGAAGATGGTGTTGTTCTCCGTGCTGGCGTAGACCGTGCTCCCGTCGGCATTCATCGCGACGGTGACGACGTAGCCGCCGCCGGCGAGTCGCTCGAAGGATGTGGGGAGTCCCGAGACGGCGTCGATGCCGGCGAAGTAGAACCGCTCGATCCCGCGGATCTTGTTGAACGAGCCACCGATCCAAACGGTGGCCCCATCGGGTGAGACCCGGACCTCGTTGACGTTGCCGTTGACCCACGTGGACCACGGCACGATGTCACCCGTGGTCACGCCGACCACGGCGAGCTTCTGCTTGGCGGCGCCGTCGATGGTGTTGAACTTGCCGCCGACGTACAGCCGGTCGCCATACACGGCGAGGGACTTCACCGTCGGGATGGTGCCGGTGGTGTCGGCCTGCCAGTCGGTGATGAGGGCGCCGGTCACCGCGTCCAGCGCGGCGAGGTTCTGTCGGGCCACACCGTTGACCTCGGTGAAGGTCCCCCCGATGAAGACACGAGACCCGTCCTCGGACGCGGCGACGGCGCGCACTTCGCCGTTCGTCACGGGAGCGAAGGCCGTGTCCGCCTTACCCGTCGGCAGCAGCGCGCCGACGTTCGAGCGTTGGTTCGGACCGATGGAGGTGAACTTGCCAACGACGATCACCCGGCCGCTGTCGAGCACGACCAGGTCGTAGATCGCCGGACCCCCGAAGTTCATGGTCTTGGTCGGCGTGGGAGACACGGCGGCATGGGCGATGCCTTGGACCCCCGTGACCAGCGCGAGAATGACGGCGACGCCGCCGGTGAGTGCGCGCAGGCGCCCGCGCAAATTAACTGTGGTCCGCCCACTATTCATTGTTGTCTCCCTCCCCACTCAGTAAGACCGGCGACGGTACACGGCTCCTGATGCCGCGCGACACCGCTTCTGTACATTCTAGTACCGCTTCTGTTACATTCTAGTGACGACTGTTGCAGTTTCGTGACGAAATCAGCGCGGCACCGAACTGCTGCTCCGGGCCATGCCGTAGCCCGGCGTACACGAGCGTGGCGGGCTCCGAGACGGACTGTACGGCGGAGTGTCAGGATGCGAGCGCAGCGGTTCCGTATCAAGGGATTCCAGGTATGCGCTCCGCGGGTAGGACTCGAACCTACAACCAATGGATTAACAGTCCACTGCTCTACCAATTGAGCTACCGCGGAAGGGTGCCGACTGGCAGGGTCAGGGTACCAGTCGGCTTCTGTCTACTCAGAGCTTGAGTGACTGTCGACCGTGCGAAGCCCCTTGGCCACCGACGTGAGCCCGGTGGCCGCGACATAGCGTCCCGCATCGACCACGCCTACGGTCTGATTCGCCAGTTGGGCCACCGCAGGGTGTTTCCTCGCCTCGCCGGCCCAGTGCTTGATCTGTTCGTACCGCTGCCGCCCTGCACGGGCTCCCAAGACATACCCGAAGGCTGCGCCGACCACGAGTCCGGATCTAAATCTCATGGCCCGATATTGCCACGAACAGGCACCCACGTGCCGCAGCCGATCAGGAGTTCTCCAAGAACCCCTCTAGCCTCTGTGACTTGTCGGGGTGCCGGAGTTTGGCCAATGCCTTGGTCTCCAGCTGCCGGATGCGTTCCCGGGTCACCTTGAAATGGGACCCAACCTCCTCGAGTGTGCGCATTCGCCCATCGGCGAGACCGAAACGCATGATCAGGACCTCACGCTCCCGCTCGTTCAGACCCTCCAGGGCCATGGCCAGCTGATCCTGCAAAGACGAGAAGGTGGCGACATCCGCCGGGCGATCTGACTCGAGATCTTCGACGAGGTCACCGAGAGTGCCGTCGTCGTCCTCGCCAACCGGCGTCTCCAGGGAGACCGTGTCCTGGGCGATTCGCTGCAATTCCGCGACCCGAGCGGGTTCGATGTCGAGCTCGAAGGCCAGCTCGTCGAGAGTGGGTTTACGTCCCATCGTCTGGGTCATCTCCCGCTGAGCCCGGGTCAGCTTGTTGACCGAATCGAGGACGTGGATCGGCATACGGATTGTCCGGCCCTGATCGGCGATTGCCCGAGAGATCGCCTGACGGATCCACCAGGTGGCGTAGGTGGAGAACTTGAAGCCCCTTCGATAGTCGAACCGCTCCACTGCACGCATCAGACCGACGTTGCCCTCCTGGATCAGGTCGAGCAAGGCCATCCCACGCCCTACATAGCGTCGTGCCAATGCCACAACCAGGCGAAGATTGGACTGAACGAGCTGCTTCTGGGCTGCGTCGCCGATGTCTATCTCATGGCCGAGGACAGCCCGGTCCTCATCGATCAACCCCTCCTCGTCGAGGCGGGCCTGCGCCCGATGTCCCGCCTCCATGTGCATCGCCAGCTCCACCTCTTGCTGGCTGGTGAGAAGGGGATACCTACCAATCTCATTGAGATAGAGGCGAACCGGGTCCGAGACCGAGATCTGGCCGACCTCCACGAACTCCTCGGTTACTCCCGGCCCCTCCTCGGTGAGCTTGATCCCCTGGGAGCGGAGGGCGTCTGCAACCTCCTCGAATGCCTCACCGGACGCCTCGGCATCCTCCAGCTCTTGCTGGACCTCTGCCATCGTGAGAAAACCACGATGCTTGCCCCTCTTGACCAGGGCGGCGACGACCTTGCTGAGTTCTTCGTTCACATCCGGGTGGAGGATCGCTTCTCCTGCTGTAAAGCTATCAAGCGGCGGAGGTTGTCGGAATGAGCATCGGTTCCGGGCTCCATCCCAGCCAGTATCCGCTGCAGATCCTCGATCTCGGCGTCCAGCCTCCGCTCCTTCACCCGAGACAGAATCTCAGGGCCTGACGACAGCGGGCGGTCGTCCATGGCCAACGAGCGGAGCAACGATCGCGTCTCCTCCTCACCGGCCTCCGAGATGTCGACCGGCTCACCCGGTACCGCCGCCGACAGATCCAGGGCGGAGAACGCCTGCCTCAGCCGCTGATCCGTGAAGTCTTCGGCAACCACACCTTCCACCGATAAGGGGTCCGCGATCAACACTCGCATGAGCTCTAACTCAATCCGGTCCAGCGGCCGCTCGACGCCGGGCTCGGCGCGGCCGCGCCTGCCCCGGTCGCCGTCTATCGCAGCTTGGGCCGCTTCTAGCTCGACGCCGACCAGCCGGGCGACATACCGGGCGTACTCCCGACGAGCGATCCCGTCGTTGATCCGGCGCACCTGGGCAGCAGCGGCATGAAGGGCACGCGCTCTGCCTTCGGGTCCGGACAGATCGTGCCGGCTCACCTCGTGCTCGATCCTTCTCTCCAGGAGCGGTCTCGCCCCGTTCACCGCAGAGACCAGCTCCTCGCTTCGGTCCTGCTGCACGAGATCAGCCGGGTCGAGCCCATCGGGCATCACAGCTACCCGGAGGTCGAGATCGAGGCGAAATGGCGACTCCAGCTCGTCCCCCCTG
>JARDZU010000121.1 GCA_029240695.1 Acidimicrobiia bacterium
ACCGGCGAGAGCCAACACCAACATCGCCTCTTCGGTCGCATACGCCACCGAAGACAGGGGGTCGGAGGCGAAGACCGGGAGGGCTAACCGCTTGGGAAGTAGTTGGGCGTCCTCTTCGTGTGATGCGAACGGCCTTCCGAAAAGCCTCCGCTTGAGATTCACTTCCGCCAGAACTCTCACCTCTTACCGGCCAACTGGGCCCCGTAGCACCGGGCGTCAGTCATCGATCGGCTCGCCATGAGGTATTGCTAGCCACGGCCCCGCTTCTAGGAGGGAGTTCCTGACGCGTTGCTAACGCGGCGACGACCGATCCTTACGGCAGTCCTTTGGAGACGGAGAAAGTCAGATCGAAGGCATCATGGCGTGTTCAAGCCCAGTTGCCTCACCTGCTCAAGAGCACCTGCTCCGGCTCGGGTAGCTCGAATCGATATCCCATTCCGGGCTCTGTGATGAAGTAGCGCGGCGCTCCCGGCTGGGGCTCCAGCTTCCGTCGCACCTGAGCCATGAAGACCCGCAGATAGTTGGTCTCCTCCCCGTACTGAGGCCCCCAGACCTCATGCAGCAATTGGGTCTGACTGACCAGTTTCCCGTGATTTCGCACCAGCACCTCGACGATGCCCCATTCGGTGGGTGTGAGGCGTACTTCGGAGTTGTCGGCGGCGAGGACGCGCTTGGCCGGCAGGTCGATCGTGAAATGCGGCGTGGAGATGACGGGTGCCCCCGAGTCATCAGGAGCCGCGCGGCGCAGGGCCGCTCGCAGACGTGCCAGGAGCTCACCCATCCCAAATGGTTTGGTCACGTAGTCGTCGGCGCCGGCGTCGAGAGCCAGAATCTTGTCCCGCTCCCCCTCCCGAACTGTGAGCACGACAATCGGGACGTCGGACCAGCCGCGCAGGCCCTGGATCACATCCACGCCGTCGATTCCGGGGAGCCCGAGGTCGAGGATGACTGCATCGGGTTTCCTGGCCGCTGCCTTCTGCAGGGCGTCCTCGCCGCTCTGGGCAGTCTCTATCTGATAGCCGAGCGCCTTCAGGTTGATCGCAAGGGCGCGGAGGATCTGGGGCTCGTCATCCACGAGGAGGATCCGCGCTTCGCTAGACATGGGCATCCGTGGTCAACGTGTCGGAGATGTGGATGGCGCCGGCGATCTTGAACCCGATCACCATCGTGGTCCCCCCTCCCGGTGTGTCCTCGATGATCAACTCGTTGCCCATTGCCTCGAGGAGGCCTTGGGACACTGCCAACCCGAGCCCGACTCCCTCACTCCTCGGCGAGTCGCCGAGCCGTTGGAACGGCTGGAATACCGCGTCACGCGAGTCCAGAGGGATGCCGGGGCCACGATCGGTGATCCGGAGGTCGATGCGCCGGGCGATCTCCCCTGCGCTGACTCTCACCGATTCGGTATTCGGGGACCAGATCAACGCATTCTCGATCAGGTTGGCCACGGCTCTTTCCAGCAAGGCGGGATCGGTCTGAACCTCGGGCAGAGATTCCGGGATGTCGACGATGACCCTGTCCCGTGCTGCTCCCAGCCCACCGAGGGCGGCTGCGACCACTTCATCCAGGCCGACGGGTCTGAAAAAGACATGGACTGCTCCGACCTGAACCCTGCTGGCGTCGAGCAGTCGCCCTACGACGCGGTCCAGCCGCTCTGTCTCCTCGAGGATTGCCTGGAGGAAGGCCGATGTCTGGTCGGGGGTCCATTCGACGCCGGTCTCCAGCAGACTGGTCACCGATGCCTTGATGGTCGCCAGTGGAGTCCTCAGGTCGTGGGACACCGCTCCCAGGAGAGCGGTGCGAAGCCGATCGGTCTCGGCCATCGCCTCGGCGGAGCCGGCTTCCCGTTCCAGCTCCTCTCTCTCCAATGCCTGAACGATTTGGGCGGCGAAGGCTCGAAGGACGGCACGGTCGTCGGTCGTTAGTTGCCCGTCGAGGATCACCAGCACCGCGCCCCCGGTCAGGTCGATGATCTCGCTCCCTTTGTCGGGCCGGTCGAGGACCATGTCACCGTCCCAGGCCAGCGTCATCCACGAATCCCCCTCGCGCCTCAGGACACTGGCTGCCTCCAACCCGAAGGTCTCCCTGATCCGACGCACCAGGCCGCGTTCGTCGGGGCCGAAGACCGGGTGCCCGCCCACCGCGGTGGCAGCCAGGGCCTCGGCCTGGGCTCTGGCCCGCCGCGCCTCAGCGGCGCGGCGGCTGGACATCCCGACGAGGAGACCCACGACCAAGGAGACGAACAGGAATGCGAACAGCGAGAAGAGGTTGTCGGCGCTGTTGATCGTCCACGACCTAAACGGAGGAGCGAAGAACCAATTGGCGAAGAAGAACCCAGAGATCGCGGTGACCGCGGCGGGAAGAGCGCCGCCAAGAACGCCGACGCCTACGGCAGCGAGGAGGTAGACGAGAAGGACGTTGTGGAGGGGGGCGTCAAACCAGGAGAGGAGCGCCCAGGTGATGAGCGGCGGCCCCAGGACGGCGAAGGCCCAGGAGGATATGCGCCGCGCCGGGCTCAGGAGTTGACGCGACCGTGGCCGGGACCTTCTCGGCCTGGCGCCTTCGTATGAGATGACATGGATGTCGATATCTCCGGCCTTGCGGACCACTCGAGCCACCGGTGAGCCGCCCATCAGCTCCTGGAGTCGGGAACGTCGGGTCGCCCCGAGCACGAGTTGTGTTGCGTTCTCGCCCTTCGCGAAGGCGATGAGAGAGGATGCGACGTCGTCGCCAACGACCTCGTGATACCTCCCCCCAAGGCTCTGGAGCATCTGGATCTGGGCGCCGAGGGCCTTGCTCGTGTCGTCGGTGAGCCCATCGGTGGGCCGGACGAACACGCCGAGCAGATCGGCGCGGGAGCGCATCGCTAGACGCGCCGCCCTCCTGACGATGTCACCTCCCCCGACGGCCCCGGCCATGGCAACTACGACGCGTTCTCTGGTCTCCCATTGGCTGTCGATGCCGTGAAGGCTGCGGTACTTGGCCACGGCCTCGTCCACCCGGTCCGCGGTCCAGGAGAGTGCCAGTTCGCGCAGCGCACCCAGATTGCCGGGCCGGAAGTAGTTGCCGAGGGCGGCGTCGATCCGCTCCGCCGGATAGATCTTGCCCGAGGCCATGCGCTCACGGATGCCCTCCTGGGTCAGGTCGACGACCTCGATTTCGCTGGCGCGGCGCACCACCTCGTCGGGGATCGTCTCCCGTTGCACGATGTCGGTTATCTCGAAGACGACATCGTTCAGGGATTCGAGATGCTCGATATTGAGGGTGCTCAAGACATCGATGCCAGCTTCGAGTAGCAGGTCGACGTCCTGCCATCTCTTCATGTTCGACGAGCCCGGGATGTTGGTGTGGGCCAGCTCGTCGACGAGGGCAACCTGGGGAGCGCGTCGGAGGACAGCGTCCGGGTCCATCTCCTCGGATGTTGATCCCCGATGCTCGATCTGCTTGCGAGGGAGTATCTCCAAATCGCCGATCATCGCGATCGTGTCGGTCCGGGCGTGAGGCTCGACATAGGCGATAACCACATCCCGACCCAGGTCCCGAAGCCGGTGCCCTTCATCGAGCATGGCATAGGTCTTGCCCACGCCAGGTGCGGCGCCCAGGAAAACCCTCAGTCGGCCTGTGGTCACCTCTTCACGGTATCGCCCCGCAACCGGCGCAACCGATGCCGGGCATTGGCGAGTTCGCTGGCAAGGACGCCGACGACGAGCACGGCGAGTGTGAGGATCACGTCGGCGCGGGCTGCGATCTCGGTGTGAAAATGCGGCGCGGTGTGGGCATAGCCGAACCACAGAGCTCCGGCGATCGCTGCCGCGGCTCCCATCTCCCTTCCTCCGTACCACGCCGTCAACGCTGCAACCAGAGGAAGGGCGATAGCGATCACGGCCTGGGCCGTATCGGCCGGCACGAATGCCCAGGCAGCAGTGGTGCCAATGAGGATGCCAAGCAGGGCGCGGCCAATGAGCATGATCATGGCGGGGCTACTCGTGGCGGGAGCTACCTCTCTGGTGTTCATTGGAACAGCCCCTGGAAGAGGAGTGCCAGACCGATGAGCCATACCGCGACTGCCAGAGCGAGACCCATGGTCGGCCCCAGCGGGGCGGCCTCGGCGGGCGCCCGGTTCATACTCCTAATTAGGACGACTGCCATGGTGCTTGCCGCCGACATCAACACGATGGCGAGGGTCAGAGGGATCAAATCGATGCGTAGTTCCAACGCTTCGACCTCCGGGCAGTTCTCATTTCCATGATGCAGACGTCCTACCCGAAAGCTAGGCCGGCTACCGGACAATCTCCCTTTCCTAGCGCGTTCCTAGCGGGCCGTTCCGTGTTCCCAACGTGGCGCTAACGGGATGGGGTGGACTGCTGGCGTGCGCCTTTTCTGAGACTTGCAAGCCCGCGCTAAGGGCCGGGTGGCTCGGTGTCGGGTGCGTCCGACGACCGACGATGCGGTAGGTGACGCAGGAGCCGTCTCCCCGAGTCGACCTCAGGCCCCGGCGTTAGTGTCAGCACCTCCTGATCCAAAGGAACTTGCCTCATGGAGGCTGTGGGAATCGTCTTGAACATCCGGATGGAACGAGTCGCAGAGTTCGAGGAGGGTTTCCGGCAGCACGAACTTCCCATATGGGACGAGTTCGTCGACCGCGGCATCATGCTCCACGCCTCGTTGACCAGGTTGGAAATCTCGACCCAACCCACGGCGGGTGCGGTTCAGTATCTGATCAGCGTCACTTTCGCCGACGACGAAGGCCATCACCTCCACGACAGAGATCCTCGGTTTCGGGCGTGGAACGACATGGCCGAGAATTATCAGGTGGCCCCACCGATCGTGGCCGGTGGGGAGGTCATCGTCAGTGCCGGGGAACCGCCGTAATGGCCGATCCGACCGATCAGGCGAGGAAGCCAACGAGGAGTGAATATGCGATCGACCTTCTCTTCCCACCTCGCGACCCGGCTTTGGTGGCGCCGTCCTCGCCCGTTTGCACAGGTCGGTGTGTCATGAGCGTTCGTCGGGCCCGATGACCCCGTATGAGCGGCCGGGGTCCTCTCTCCAGCCTGCGGAACCGGGATTAAATGCTTCCGCCGGCTTCGCGCCCTCGGCAGGATTCGAACCTGTGACACCCGGTTTAGGAAACCTGCTCTGTATCCGGGCCTCTCGTCACCCGAAAACGCCAATGAGCATGGGGTTTTCGGGTTCTCAAGGTTTACCGCGTTCCGGTGCTCAGTTTCAACCACGCCAGGCGTTCTGTCGGACTCGATCGAGCGGAGTGAGCCGTAGGCCCGTCCGACCGTAACGCGCTGCTTGGGTGGGGAGTGCGGCATGAAGTCACCCCTCGTCCCCATGTGAGCCGGACCCACTATCGGTACCATCGTCCGGCCATGCAACTGTTGGAACGGGACGACGTCCTCCAACGTTTGGACGAGCTGTTTGAGTCCGCAAGGGATGGCAATGGGCATGCCGTGTTGGTTCGCGGGGAAGCAGGGATCGGAAAGACCTCCGCGGTGCGCACTGTTACCGACGCGCACTCCGAGGATGCACACATCCTCTGGGGAGGCTGTGATGACCTGCTCACCGCTCGTCCGCTGGGCCCTGTTTGGGATATGGCACTCGATGAGCCTTCTCTCGGCCAGGCGCTTCGGGGTCAGGACCGCTACGAGGTGTTCGGGCTTGTACTGGAGCTGATGGCGAGATCGCTGAGGCCCACCATCGTCGTGATTGAGGATGTCCACTGGGCTGACGAGGCCACCCTCGACCTGGTCAAGTTCCTGGGGAGACGGATCGACCGAACTCACGGTCTGCTCGTTCTGACCTATCGCGACGGGCAGATGCCGGGGGACCAGCCGCTTCGAGTGGCTCTGGCCGACATTGGCGCCTCGGTCCTGGAACGAATCACTCTGAGCCCACTATCCCTGGCGGCAGTGTCGGAAATGGCGCTCGAGGCCGGTGGTGACTCCGAGGGGCTATGGGAGCTAACGGCCGGGAACCCGTTCTTTCTCACCGAAGTTCTCGCCGCCGATCACGAATCGGTGCCGAGCTCGGTCCGGGACGCGGTGATGGGGAGGGTCGCCCGTCTCTCCCCGGCTTCACGCTCGCTGGTCGAACTGGTGTCCGTCGTGCCAGGTAGCGCCGAGCTGGAGCTGATTGAAGCTGTTCTCGGGCCGTCGGCGGAGGCTGTTTCGGAGGCCGAGGCGGCTGGGGTCATAGAGGCAAATGAGAATGCGCTGGCTTTCCGTCACGAGTTGGCGCGACGCTCCGTCGAGGCAGATCTCCGCCCGATCGAGAGGAGGGAGATCAATCTCTCGGTGCTCCTGGCGGTCGAGGAACTCGGATACGACGTGGCCCGTGCCGCTCACCACGCCCGGGTCGGGGGAGATGTCGATTCCTTGGTTCGATTGGCTCCGATCGCCGCTCGGCGGGCAGCGGACATGGAGAGCCACCGGGAATCGGTGGCTCATCTGCGGGCTCTCGAGCCCTATCTGGACAGGCTCGACGTCGAGATGCGCGCCGACCTCGTCGACCTGTGGGCGTATGAGGAGTACCTCGCCAGCGAGATAGGTCAGGCGGGGGAGATCATAGGGACCGGGATTGCCCTCAGACGTCGACTCGGCGATCCCGAGAAGCTCGGCAATTCCCTCCTGATCGGGAGTCGTATCGCCTGGGTCCGCAACCGCCGAACCGCTGCGGTCGAAATGGCCGACGAGGCGGCATCGGTTCTGCAGTCGGTGGGGGGAGAGCCCCTGGGTATGGCTTATTCGGCCATCTCCCAGCTGGCCTTGTACGCCGGTGACGAGAAACGCACGCGGTTGTTCGGGGAGAAGGCACTGGCCGTGGCGGGCGAAGGGCCAAGCCAAGCTCGGGCGCAGGCCCTCAACAACATGGGGAGCGTCAGGATGATCGCCCGCTATCCGGAAGGCCTCGAGGAAGTCGAACAGAGCTTCGCCATGTCCACGGACCTCCGGTTGACCCATGATCAGATCCGAGCAGCGGTGAACATCGGCTGGGTTGCCATCTACTACCGCGACCTGCCCACTGCCGAGGTGTGGGCAGGCCGAGCCCATGAGCTCGCCATGGAGCGGGAGATGCTCTCGGTTGACTCATTCACCATGGGCGAGCTGGCCCTAATCGACGAGATGCGCGGGCGGTGGGCCGAGGCCGAGTCGAAGGCCCGAAGTGTGCTCCAGAACCTGGGGGGATACGACACATCCAATCTCGTCGCCAGCACCCTGTTGGGCCGGATCCAGGCGCGTCGTGGGGAGCCCGACGCCATAATTCGGCTGTTGGACGGCTGGGAACGGGCGCTTCAGACCGACGAGATACAGCGCACCGCCCCGGCGGCGATTGCACTGGCCGAGTACGTGTGGATTGGTGGGAAGCTGGATCAAGCCATCCTTACCGGTTTGCGCGAGGTTCTGGCCGACTGCCTCGAGCGGGACTCACCCTGGATGACCGGCGAGCTCGCCTATTGGCTGTACTTGATTGGTGGGATCGATCGGATCCCGGAGGTCGCACCCGAGCCCTACCAACTCAGCGCTGCCCGCGATTGGGAGGGAGCCGCAGCCTTCTGGGAGGAATGTGGCATCCCTTATGACCGGGCGGTAGCCCTGAGCACGGGACCGACCGAGGCACGGCTCGAGTCACTGACCATTTTCGATGATCTGGGCGCTACCCCCCTTGCTGCTCGGCTGCGGTCCGAACTGGCACATGCGGGGGTACGCGGGGTGCCGAGAGGGCCGGTTAGGGCGACTCGGGAGAACCCGTTTGGTCTGACTATGCGTCAGATGGACGTCTTGCAGCTTCTGGCCGAGGGAATGTCGAATGCCGAGATCGCTGACCGGCTGTTCGTGTCGAGCAGAACTGTGGACCATCACGTGTCGGCGATCCTTGGCAAGCTGGGTGCCGACACACGCTCAGCCGCGGTGGCAGCTGCGCGCGACGCCGCTTTGTTGGCCCAGTGATAGCCGCCCCGAGATAGGCAGCGCGACCCCTCATCTAGGCAGCGGCACCGATTCGCATTCAGCCGTTCACCCGTACCTTCGAACTGTGCCATCAAGCTGCGAGTTCGGAGGAAACACACCGTGAACCGCCCGTCCAACCCTGTCCGAGCCTACGAAAAGGAGCTGAGCGATGATCCCCAACCCGACCTCCATTCCTGGCTGGCAGGTCTACGTCTGGATCCTCGCCATCGGTGTTCCGGCGGCGATCCACGTTCGATCAGCCCGACACCACGATCGCTCTGGCCGGTTTGAGATCGTGCTCATGTATGTCCTCGGGGTCTCCGGGGCCATCGGCATGTTCAACGTTGTGATGCACACCGTCTTCGCCAGGTCCATCGCAGAATCAATTGGCTGGCCAGCCGGAAACCCATTCCAGACGGAGGTTGCGTTCGCCAATCTCGCGATCGGGACTATCGGTTTCGCGTGCTTCTGGCGCTACGACTTTTGGCTTCCGGCGGCTGTCGCCAAATCCATATTCGCCTGGGGTGCCGGCCTGACCCATGTGCTGGACATGGCTGAGACGGGAAACCTGGCGCCGAACAACGTTGGCCCGATCCTCATCTGGGATTTCCTCCTACCAGTGGTGATCACCGTGCTGGTCATCCTCACTCGACCGGCGCGCATTCGCCTCGATATCAAGCCCGCCCTCTACTGGTCGACACGATGGAGGCTGGAAGCCGCTCGAGACGCCTCACTGGCGCCAGTTCTTATGGGGAACGTCTCCACTGGATCCATGTCTCAACACCGACCTCACAGTTAGGAGAAACCCACAATGAACCCGACCCTCTCGATCCTCCAAGGAACCCTCGCTGCCATCTTCCTCTTCGCAGGCCTCAAGAAGCTCCTCCAGCCTAAAGAAAAGCTGGAAACCAAGATGGGCTGGGTCAACGACTTCGCCCCCGGATC
>JARDZU010000122.1 GCA_029240695.1 Acidimicrobiia bacterium
CGCTCCCGCCGTGGGCCAGACTCACCGGTTCCGGTACCAGCATCGAGATCGGAGCCAACCGGGTGACTCTCGGACGGTCGGAAGAGGCGGACATCGTGCTTCCCTACGACGACGTGTCGCGCAAACACGCGCTGATCTGGCGCTCCGAAGGCAGGTCCTGGATCCAGGATCTCGGGTCCTCGAACGGGACCCTGGTCGACGGTGCAGGGGTTGGCGAGCGACCCGTGCTGCTGCAGAATGGCTCGGTGGTAAGCCTGGCCGGGCACCGCTACCGGTTCATCGAGGGGTAGGAATGCCCGACATCATCCTGGCCTTGCTCCGGATCATCTTCCTGGGCCTCGTCTACCTCTTCGTATGGCAGGTGGCCCGCGCTATCGGCGCACATCTAGGAATATCTCTTCGACGGAAGCGCCGGGAGGGCACCAAAGTCGTGATGATCAAGTCTGAGACCCAACAGGGCACCGAGCTGGAAGTGGAGGATGTGACGGTGCTCGGGCGCTCGCCCGAGGCCGATGTGCTGCTCGACGATCCCTACGCTTCCGAGTTCCACATGCGCCTGGTAGCCCAGGACAGCGGGATGGTGCTGCATGACCTCGGCAGCACGAACGGGACCTATATCAACGGGCGTCGTGTGACCGCCCCCACCACTCTGCGTCGCGGCGACAACATTCAGGTGGGGAAGACCGTGATGGAAGTGCGATGAGATACGTCTGGGGCTCGGCCACCCACCAGGGCATGGTCCGACAGAACAACGAGGACTCCCTGTTTCCGGACAAATCTGGTGAGTCCGACGGGCCGGCCGTGCTGATGGTTGCCGACGGGATGGGTGGCCACATCGCGGGTGAGGTTGCCTCGCGACTCGCCATCAACGCCGCCGCCTCCGCCGACCTCGATCCCGACGACCGCGTCGCCGCCGCCAACCGTGCCATACGCGAGGAAGTGGCCCGTCAGCCCGATCTCGAGGGTATGGGGACCACACTGACCCTCGTCGAGCTGGCTCCCGATAGGACCGCGCGCTTCGGGCATGTCGGCGACAGTCGCGCCTACCTGTATCGGGACGGTGAGCTGAGGCAACTCACCGAGGATCACACTGTCGCGGCCGAGTACGTGGCCCTCGGCCACATATCGGTCGATGAGATGGACGAACACCCGCAGAGCCACATGCTCACCCGGTGTCTCGGACTGACGCGGTTTGTGAACGTCGACCGGATCGACCTCGACCTCGACCCCGGTGACCGACTGCTGCTGTGCTCCGACGGTCTCAACTCGATGGTGCCACCAAACGAAATCGCTAAGGCCCTGGCCAATGGGAGCGCCGACGAGGCCGCTTGGAACCTCGTCGAAGCGGCAAACAAGGCCGGAGGGCACGACAACATCAGCGTCATCGTCATCGACGTCGTCTCCTGAGCCCATGACTCGCAATTCCGAGGGTGCGTTGATCGTGGCGGCATGTGTGCTGGCGGCGTTCGGCGTCACTCTGGTCAACTTCGCTCAGGAGCGGAGTGTCGATGCCCAGACCGCCCTGACCTTCCTCGTCTTCCTCATTGCCTTCGGCGGGCTCCATATGGCGGTGCGGGCGTTCGCACCAAAGGCCACACCCCTTCTGCTTGCTCCGGTAACCGCCCTCACCGCACTGGGGTTCTTCCAGATCTATCGCCTCGACATCGCCGCTGGAACCGATCGGGCCAGTTTCCAGCGGTGGTGGATCCTGATCGGGGCCGGTCTGGCCTCCTTGACGCTGTTGTTGTTCAACCGCGGCTCGATCTCCGTTCTGCGCCGATACCGGAACATCACCTTGCTCATCTCGTTGGCTCTGATCCTGCTCCCCAACCTGCCTGTCGGCTGGGGCTTCCCCCTTCGCGGGTTGTCGGTCAACGGCTCACGACTGTGGGTCCTCCTCGATGTGGGATTCACCACCTTCCAGTTCCAACCGGCGGAACTGGCCAAGCTGGGGCTCGTCGCCTACGTCGCCGGGTATCTCGCAGACCACCAGCGAGCGCTACGCGAGGCGAGGCGGCACATCGGGCCTATCGCCTTCCCCGAGCCCCGACAGTTGATCCCACTCCTCATCACCTGGGGGGTCAGCGTGTTGATACTGATATCGCAGCGCGACCTCGGCGCCTCGCTGCTCCTCTTTGTCGGTTTTGTCCTACTGCTCTACGCCGCCACCGGTACAACTGGGTATCTGGTGGCGGGTGGCTTTCTCGGTTTGATCGCCGGGGTGGCGTCGTATCTCGCCTTCGATCATGTGCAGCGACGGGTTATCGCCTGGATCTCGCCGTTCGAGCACTACGAGGACGAAGGTTTCCAAATCGCTCAGGGGCTCTTCGCTATGGGAACGGGAAGCCTCGCCGGGGCGGGCCCGGGGCTGGGGAGACCTGATCTCATTCCCAACGCGGCGACTGACTTCATTTTCGCGGCCGTAGGCGAGGAGTTGGGGTTCGCCGGGACGGTGTCGGTCCTTGCCCTCTTCGCGCTCACCATCTCGGTAGGCCTCGGCATTGCCTTCCGCAGCCGCGATACCTTCCGAAAGCTCCTGGCGGCCGGGCTCACCTTCGTTCTGGCCGTCCAAACGATCTTGATCATCGGCGGGGTGGTCCGGCTTGTGCCCCTCACGGGCATCACCCTTCCCTTCATGTCATACGGCGGCTCTGCCCTGGTCGGAAACCTGATCCTGATCGCGCTCCTGCTACGGATCAGCCACGAGGAGGCTCAGTGAACGGGCCTGTCCGCCGGCTGTCGATCGGTCTGTTCGCCGGCTTCTTCGCCTTGCTCCTGGCAGTTACCTGGATCCAGGTGATACATGCCGATGTGCTCAAGGCCGATCCTCGCAACTCCCGTCCGGCACTGTCCGAGCGAGGCAAGGAGCGCGGGCTGATCGTGACCATCGATGGAACCGTGGTGGCGCAGTCGGTTCCCGACCCTGAAGACCCACGCTCGTTCGTTCGCCAGTACCCCGAAGGCGAGCCATTTGCACACGTCGTGGGTTACAACTCGTTCCTCGTCGGATCCTCGGGGTTGGAGAACGCATATGCGGATGAGCTCCGCTCCAGACGGGATCTGACCATCAGCGACCTGGTCTCGGTCATCCTGGGCCGCGATCTCCGCCCCGAGAGCCTCGAGCTCACCATCAACGCAGCCCTGCAGGAGGCGGCGTACGAGGGCTTAGGCGGACTCAAAGGCGCGGTGTTCGCCATCGATCCCAGGACCGGGGCGGTGCTGGCTTCTGTCTCATCGCCGTCGTACGACCCGGAGTCACTCTTGGGCGGCGACGCGGCGACCGTGTGGGAGAGCCTCCTGGCCGACCCCGAGGGGCCCCTTCTGGACCGGGCCACCAGGGAGATCTACCCACCGGGCTCTACCTTCAAGACGGTGGTGACGGCGGCCGCCCTCGACACCGGGACCGCGGTGCCGGAGACGGAGTTCCCGGACCCCCAGGAATTCCAGTTGCCTGGGTCGTCGGCGACGATCTCCAACGCCGGAGGGGGCGTCTGCAACGATGGTCAGTCGATCACATTGCTCCAGGCTTTCATCGTCTCTTGCAACACGACATTCGCCGACCTCTCGATCCAGGTGGGCGCCGAGGACGTTGGGATCACGGCGGAGGCGCTCGGCTTCAACACGGACATCACCTTCCCTTGGACAGTGCCCGAGGCGATCTACCCGGTGGACCTGTTGGCCGAGGACCCTGCGGCACTCGCTCAGAGCGGCATCGGGGAACGCGATGTACGCGCCGCGCCGTTGCATATGGCGATGGTGGCAGCGGCGATCGCCAACGACGGCACCACCCTCACCCCTTATCTCGTGAATCGAATCTTCGACGCAGACGGGAACACCGTGGAGACATTTGAACCCAGCCCCATGGGTCAGGCCATGGACCCGGCCACGGCCGCGGTCGTGACCGAGATGATGGAGCGCGTCGTCACGGAGGGCACCGGTCAGGCGGCCGCCGTCTCAGATGTCAGGGTGGCAGGCAAGACCGGGACCTCCATGGGCCTGGATGGGTTGCCAAACCCGTGGTTCATCGGTTTCGCCCCCGCCGAAGATCCGACGATTGCGATAGCCGTCTTCTTCGAGGGCAGTCCGGAACTGGGCGAATCCGCCTCCGGCGGCGGTGTCGCAGCCCCCCTCGCCGGCGACCTCATCCAGTTGTGGCTTGAGGGAAGCCCATGAGTTGGGACGAGAGCCTTCCTACAATCCGCCCGTCTTCCATGGATGCCCAAACCGCACTCACCGACCGTTATCAAATCACGTCCCACCTGGCTCGGGGCGGGATGGCCGACGTGTATGAGGGCAGGGACAACCTCCTCAACCGCCGGGTTGCGATCAAGGTCCTTCATTCGCAGTATTCCGCGGACGAGGCCTTCGTAAAACGCTTCAGACGGGAGGCACAGGCCGCGGCCAACTTGAGCCACCCCAACATCGTCGGGATCTACGACTGGGGTCAGGCACAGAACACGTATTTCATTGTCATGGAGCTCGTCGACGGGCGCTCGCTCCGGGATGTCCTCAGATCGGAAGGGGCCTTGCTCCCGCGGCGGGCCACCGAGATCACGGCCGAGGTGGCAGCTGCGCTGTCGGTCGCCCACCAGGCTGGGCTGGTCCACCGCGATGTGAAGCCAGGCAACATCCTCCTCGCCAAGGACGGCACCGTGAAGGTGACCGACTTCGGAATCGCCCGGGCCTGGGACGACAGCCAGGAGCTGACCCGGACCGGTGCGGTCATCGGGACGGCCACGTATTTCAGCCCCGAGCAAGCTCAGGGGGCGGCGGCTGATGCCAGGAGCGATGTCTATTCCCTTGGCGTGGTGCTCTACGAGATGCTCACCGGGCGCCCCCCGTACACCGGCGACAGCCCGATGTCAGTTGCCTTCCAGCACGTCTCGACCGAGGCGCCGCTACCGAGCTCGCTCAACGCCGATGTCTCGCCGTCGCTCGACGCGGTTGTGGCCAAGGCGATGCGAAAGGATCCGGTCGCCCGGTACCAAACCGCCGATGAGATGCGTTCCGACCTCCTGTCGGTGCTCAAGGGAGAAGAGGTTGGCATGCCGCCTCTCATCGTGCCCGTGGCGGTGCCGGCCAACGGCGACGGCGCGACGCGGGTGATGTCGACCACCCCCGTGCCTCCAGCGACTGCACCCCCGGACGAGATGTACCGGGATGTAGAGGAGGAACCGTCCTCGCAGATGCCGTTCATCCTGACCGCATTTGGCCTCCTACTCGCACTTGGAGGGCTGATCTTTCTCCTCTTTCAGCTGGCCGGGGGCGGCGAGGAAGAGCCGACTCTCGTCGAGGTACCCAATGTCACAGGGATCAGCCAGGCCGAGGCTCTACAGCGTCTCCAGCAGGACGGGTTCCTGGTCACGACCTTCTTCGAGTCGAGCGACACGGTCCCTGCCGGAGATGTGATTCGGACCGAACCCACCTTCGGGACGATGGTCGAGGAGGGATCGACCATCGAGGTATATGTCTCCTCAGGGCCAGAAGAGATCGAGGTGCCACCTGTCGTGGGCCAGACAAGAGCGGAGGCCGAACGATTGATAACGGAGGCGGGTCTCAGTATCGGAGAAGTGACCGAACGCGCCGACGCGACTTTCGCCGAAGGGATCGTGATCGAGCAGGATCCCCCGCAGGGGGTGAGAGTCGGTGTGGATGCCCCGGTCAACCTGGTGGTGTCAACGGGACCAGAAACGGTGGTCGTGCCCAATCTGGTCAATCTCAGTGAGCGGGACGCAACGGCCCAACTCCAATCGCTCGGGCTACT
The DNA here is from genome assembly GCA_029240695.1 of Acidimicrobiia bacterium. Classification (GTDB taxonomy): domain Bacteria; phylum Actinomycetota; class Acidimicrobiia; order Spongiisociales; family ZC4RG35; genus JARDZU01. Next base: position 5,765 of record JARDZU010000122.1, read on the forward strand.
GGTGCGGGTTCAGGACGAGTATTCGGACGAGGTGGCCCGTGACCTCGTGATTCGCTCCGATCCCGTGGCCGACAGCGAGGTCCAACTCGGTGACACCGTTCTCATCGTCGTCTCGCAGGGCCCAGCACCGGTCGAGGTGCCCGACCTGATCGGATTGAGTCAGGCCGAAGCCGAGGCCGCACTGGCCGAGCTCGGACTCACGATGTCTGCCGACACACAAGGAGTCGCCGATTCGGAGCAGGACGGCCTCGTGATCGATCAGAACCCGAACGCGGGTGAGGTGCTCTTACCCGGCGACACGGTGAACGTCGCGATTGGTGAGTTCACGCCGCCGCCCACGACGACGACTACGACAACTACGACGACCACGACACCGACGACGACCGCGCCCTGATTCAGCGGTAGTTGGTGGTCATGAGGAAGCCGGCGGCGATCGCCACCAACCCGGCGATCAGAATCGTCTGATCCCACTCGAAGACGAAGCGGAGGATCACCAGAACGACTCCGACCACCATCAACCCGGCCATCAGGGCCACGTACCAGGTCGGGCTTGGATCCTTGGCCTTGACCGCGGCCTGGGCGGCACTTGCCGAAACCGGCCTGTTCTTGGGCTTACGACGTTTCGACTCGGGCACGAGCAGCGAGAGTAGTCAAACACGAAAGCCGGCATCGCCTAGTTACACGTGTGTAGTTCTCAACACCCTGTGCAAAAACCCTGGGAAAACTACAACCGTGTGATTACGCCGGACGCCACACCGGCATCATGTCCTCCCGGCAGTGGCGGGGAGGGTTGTCCTCGCTGACGTTCACCGCCGTCATCGTCAACTCCGCCCCGCAGACCGTGCATCGGTAATCCTGGTCGACCGTGACCACGTCTTCCGGATTGACCTCAGGAGGTGGTGTCGAGAGCATGCGGATGATGGCGATGGAGATCCGCCAAATGATGTACCCGGCGACCAAGGCGAGGATGACTTCGACGGCAGTGATTCCGTTCAAACTCGCTCGATGATCAGGGCGTTGGCCATGCCCCCGCCTTCGCACATGGTCTGCAGACCGTAACGGCCCCCGGTCCGCTCCAACTCCCATACCAGCGTCGTCAGGAGGCGGGCACCGCTGGCCCCGAGCGGGTGGCCCAAAGCGACCGCGCCTCCATTGACGTTGGTCCGCTCCCACAAAGCCATAGCGTCGGAGCCACCGTGCTCCATACGCCATGCGACGGTCACCGCCGCAAATGCCTCATTCACCTCGAAGAGGTCGATCTCGTCGATGCCCAACCCGGCCCGCTCGAGGACCTTTTCGGTGGCCGGAATTGGCCCGGTCAGCATGGTGACCGGGTCGACCCCCGCCATTGCAAAAGCAAGGAACCGGGCCTTCGGTGTCAGACGCAGGCTCCTGGCCTTGTCTTCAGACATGATCAACACAGCCGCCGCGCCATCAGAGATCTGCGAGGAGTTGCCGGCGGTGATCACGCCGTCGCTCTTGAAGGCGGGCTGGAGGGCGGCGAGTTTCTCGAGAGATGTGTCCTCACGGATGCCTTCGTCTCTGGTGACGGAGTGCACCCGCCCGTCGTCGCCGGTGACCCCGACCGGGATGATCTGCTCCTCGAATCGGCCCTCGGCCGTGGCCCGGGATGCCCTCCGATGAGACTCGAGTGCCAGCTCATCCAGTTCATGTCGCGCGATGCCCCATTTCTCGGCGATCATCTCGGCCGAGAGACCCTGGGGGACGAGTCCCTGCGAGTACCGCTCCAGCATCCGGGACCCGAACGGGAGCCCGGGGCCCTGGTGTGCCGTGATCCCCATCGGAACCCTGGTCATGTTCTCAACGCCCGCGGCGACGACCACGTCCTGGGCGTCGGCCATGATCGCTTGCGCCGCGAAATGTGCCGACTGCTGGGAGGAGCCGCATTGGCGGTCGATGGTGACTCCGGGGACCTCTTCGGGGTATCCGGCAGCCAATGCCGCGTTGCGTCCGACGTTGTACGCTTGCTCGCCGGTCTGGCTGACCGTCCCCATGATCACGTCGTCGATGAGGGACGGGTCGATGCCATTGCGTTCCACCAGCGCCTCGAGCGGTCGAGAGGCGAGATCGACCGGGTGATAGTCCTTGAACACTCCGTTGCGGCGGCCGACCGGTGTCCGTACCGCATCGACGATGACGGCATTGGTCATGTGACTCCAATCATCCGACGGTGGAGACGATGGGACTCGAACCCACGACCCCCGGCTTGCAAAGCCGGTGCTCTTCCAACTGAGCTACGTCCCCGATAGGCCCGCATTCTAAGGGTGCACCCCGACTCCGAACCCCCGAACATCCATGACTAGTCCTGGGGACCCATTTCGTCCGCCCGCACTCAAACCGATACCTCCTCCATCGGGGGAACCCCGATACCTGCCCATCAGGAAACCAGGTCAATCCCGAAAGGGAGTAGGGAAAAATGAAAATGAAAAGGTTCAAGGTCGTCACCATCGCGGTGACAGCGACGGTCCTGCTGGCGGCAACCGCCGCGGTGGCCGTCCCGACGAGATTCGCGGATGTGCCCTCAGATCACACCTTCTCGGCTGCCATCGATTGGATGGACGAGAACGGGATCACCAAGGGCTGTAACCCCCCCGACAACGACAGGTTCTGCCCGGAGGACTATGTGACCCGTGGTCAGATGTCCGCCTTCCTGAAGCGGTTCGCCGAGTCAGATGTCATCGCTGCCGGTGTGGGTGCCATAGGCCCCCAAGGTGAGCAGGGTGACAAAGGTGCCACCGGCGCCAAAGGTGCCACCGGTGCCCAGGGTCCGAAGGGTGATACCGGTCTGCCCGGTGCTGACGGTGCTGACGGTGCTGACGGTGCTGACGGTGCTGACGGTGCTGACGGTGCTGACGGTGCTGACGGTGAGCCCGGCACACCCGGCATCCAAGGTGAGCCCGGTACTCCCGGCACCCCCGGGGCCCAGGGAGAGAAGGGTGACAAGGGTGACAAGGGTGACCAGGGTGATCAGGGCATTCCAGGCCCCGGTTCGACCTTCACCAGAGTCGAAGGCACCCCGAGCGCCTCGAACGACGGCCAGACCAAGTCCGCGATTGCAACCTGCCCGGAGGGTGTGGTG
>JARDZU010000123.1 GCA_029240695.1 Acidimicrobiia bacterium
GAGGTCAAGCCGGCCAACTACATCGTGATGTTCGAAGCGATCGGCGACCCCGGTGCCGAGTCGGACCAGGTCTCTCTCACCGACCTCGGAGTCGACTTGACTTCGACGTCGGGCACGACCACGACCACCGAGAGCGAGGAGGTGAGCGCCGGCACCCAGCAGTGGCTATGGCTTGGCGTGGCCCTCGGGGCAGCCTCGCTGTCGGCTCTGGCCTTCTGGGTCCTCGGTGGGCGTGACCGGGATGAAGCGTCAGACGAGCTGGAAGAAGAAGCGCAGGCGGATCAGCCCGAATCGGCCCCACCCGAATGGGAGCCGTCCCACGTTCCCTGAGCGGGCCGACGAACAGGTGATACGTGATGCCCTGCCGTCCGACGCCGCTGGTGTGGCGCGGGTCAACGTCGCCAGCTGGCGGCAGGCTTACCCGGGCCTCATCGACCAGGCATTCCTCGACTCGTTGGATATCGAAGGCCGGACCGAGACCTGGAACCGGATCCTTCGTCAGACCCGGGGACGCGTCCTGGTGGTCGAGGACGATGGCGTGGTGGATGGTTTCTGTGCGGTCGGCCCCTCCATCGAGGAGGACTGGGGCGAGGTTTATGCCATCTACCTCGACCCTGAGCGTTGGGGCAAGGGGGTGGGCCGTGATCTTCTCGCCGCCGGAGAGAGGGCCTTGTTCGACGACGGCTACTGGCATGCCTTGCTTTGGGTTCTCGACGGGAACACCCGGGCCCGAGCCTTCTACGAACGCCAGGGATGGGCGCTGGGAAAACCGATCCGCATCGAGAACATCGGGGGCGCCGACGTCAACGAGGTTCGATACGAGAAGTCTCTAGGCCAGGCCTGACGAGATCCAAGTCACTGGGAACCGTCACTTTCAGATTGTCGGGCTCCCCGGGGACGCTCTCGATGTCGACGTCAGCGAAGCGTCGGGCGATCGCTGCGGTGTCCTGGGCTTCAAAGCCGACGACCGCGGCGGCGGCGTAGGCAGCCAGGAGTGGCTCGGCCCGGAACACCTGGGGTGTTTGGGCGACGACGGCGTTTTCGACCGGAACGAGGTCAGATTGCCCGACGATCGGGCCTGACGCCGGCACGACCGGGACGGCCCCGCCGACCCGGGCAGCAGTCTCGAAAAGGGTCTCGATCAAATCGGCCGTCACCATCGGGCGCGCGCCGTCGTGGATGCCGACGAGTCGGGCGGGTTCGCCGATGGCTTCGAGTCCGGCCAGTTCGGACGCGGTCCGGCTCGGGCCTCCCGCGACCAGGTCGGCGCCCGGGACCAGGGGGGTCAGGACCGGCATTTGGTCGGTTCGGCATACGAGGATGCAGCGATCGACATGGTCGATGACGGCAGCCAGGGTGTGGGCTACCAACGGACTGCCCGCCACCATCGTCAGCATCTTGTCCTCTCCGAATCGGACACTGCTCCCGGCGGCGACAACGATCATCACTCGATCGATCACGGCTCGAGGGTACTTTTCGCCGGTGATCGACCTTCAGACCATGCGCCAGATGGCGGCGGCTCAGCCGGTGGTCGTTGTGGATCACAGCGGCGAGCCGATGGACCGTCTGGGGCTCCCCGACGCGCTTCCCGTTCCGGGCCTGCTGGTCTCAACGGTGAAGGAGGCGGTCAAACAAGTCCACGCGGGAAGGCTTATCGCAGATCTCGACCGTGATTCTCTTTGGGCTGTGGCCGGGTTCGTCCTCGACATCACCGTTCTTGACGCCCTCGGGGAGGGCGCGTATTCCGCCGCGGACCTGATTAGGGCGGTGACCGCGGCGGGCTTCGACTGGAAACCAACCATCTTGTAGGGCGCCCCGGCGCGATATACGTTCGAGGTCATGGTGGGGATGGGGAGATCTCCGGGCCGGCTCGGCGTGCTGGCGGTGGCTTCGCCGGATCCGGTGCTGTCGTTGCTGTCGGCCCTCGGCCTGGCTCAGGTGACAGGCAGCGCCCTTGTCATCGACATGTGCCGCGATCTGGCGCTTCAAAGTGGACGGACCCTCTCGGACCTCGCCGCGGATGGCCCTTCCTTGTCCGAGCTCGGCCCGGGCCGGTCCGGGGTGGCCCTGTTGTCGTCCGGTCCGATCGAGCCAGTCGACGCGTTGCCCCTCATCGACACCCTGGCCCAGGGGTGGCCGGCGGTAGTGATCCGATGCGCAAGCGGTGGATGGTCCGGTCCAACCGTCCCGGTCCGGCCTCTCCTTCCGGGTCTTCTCAGATCGGTCGAGGAAAGCCCGGCCGTATGGCAGCCGACGGCAGCAGGAACAAGACCGAGCGGCCCGGGACCGGTGCTCCCCCGACTCAGCGGATCTCTGGCGAGGCGCCTCCTATCGGGCAAGACGGCGACCAGGGCCCGTTGGGTGCGTGCCTGGGAGCGGGTTTGGGATATGCCATGGGCGTGATGGACAAGGTCATCGGCGACATCGCAATCGGAGCGGTTCCGCTACGCCGTTCCGAGGTGACCGCCGAGGCGCAGCGTCTCCTCTCTGTCGCCTCTCCGCACCACGCAGCTCGGCTGGCTGGGAGCATCGCCGATCGGGTCTTGGGCCTCGGGCCCCTGGAGCCGCTGCTGGCGGACCCGAAGGTGACCGACATCCTGGTCAACGGGCCTGATGACATCTGGGTGGACCGCGGTGGTGTATTGGCCCGGGTCGATGGACGGTTCGCCGGAGAAGCCGACCTTTATGCAGCGGTGGAGCGGGTCATTGCCCCCCTGGGGTTGAGAGTCGATAGGTCGTCGCCAATGGTGGACGGGCGTCTTGTCGACGGGAGCCGGATCCACGTCGTGGTACCGCCGGCCGCCGTCGATGGACCCATCGTCGCCATCCGACGCTTTACCCAGGCGGTGAGTTCGCTCGGAGAGCTGGTGATGGTGGGAACGGCGACGCGGGAGCAGGTCGAGCTGCTCTCGAAGGCCGTTGCTGAACGACAGACCGTGATCGTGTCCGGAGGAACCGGCGCAGGCAAGACCACGCTCCTCGATCTCCTCGCCGGTCTGATCCCAGCCGAAGAGAGAGTCGTGACCATCGAAGATGCCGCCGAGCTCCGCATCCCGGGCCACCGGGTGCGTCTCGAGGCCCATCCACCAAACGCGGAGGGGATCGGGGAGATCACCATCCGCCACCTGCTCCGATCAGCACTCCGACTTCGCCCGGACCGCATCATCGTCGGAGAGGTGAGGGGCCCTGAAGCTCTCGACCTCATTTGGGCGCTCAACACCGGTCATCGCGGTTCGATGTCGACCCTGCACGCCAACAGCCCGGAGGAGGCGCTGTGGAGGCTGGAGACTCTCGCCCTGTCCGCCGGAGACACGTCCGAGCTCGCGGTCCAACGCCAGCTCCACGCCGCGATCGACCTCGTTGTGCAGATGGAGCGGGCCGATGGGAGCCGTGTCATCACCGACATCGCATACGTCGGGCATGACGGCATCGAGGGCAGTCTTTGACCTGGGCACTCATCGCCGTCGCTGTGGGTGCGGGGGTCGATTGGCGGCGTCTATCGCTTCTCTCGCTGGCCGTCGTGGCCCCGATCCCGATGGCCCTTGTTGTAGCTATCCATTGGTGGCGGGCGCGTCCTGGCCTTTCCATGCGGGCGACTCGGTTCTGCGAGGCGGTGTCGGGCGAACTCCGCGCCGGTGCCTCGCTCCGTACATCGGTGGAGACGGCCGCCGCTTCGGTGGAAGCAGCAGAGCTTGTCCGCTGCTGCCGGATGGGCGCACCGATGGATCAGGTCGCCCGGGTGGCGCAGGACGAGTTCAGCGAGATCGGTCCCGAGCTCGGGACGCTGCTGGCTCGGGTCGACGGGCTCGGCGTTTCGCCAGCGGCCCTGTTCGACGAGATCGGCGCCCTGGCCCTGGCCCAGGTGGAGGTCGCCCATGAGGTTTCTGTCGCATCGGCACCAGCAAGGGCGACGGGCGCAGTGTTGCTCGTGGCTCCCATCCTCGGCCTTGTCTGGGCCCTGACGCAGGGCGGTCTCGAAAGTCTCCTGCGTCATCCGGCTCAGAGAGCCGCCGCCGTAGTGGGCATGACCCTCGTGGTCGCCGGCGTCACGCTGTCGGTGCTCATCGTGCGGAGAGCACGATGAAAGCCATTGTGTCTGGCTCCATCGGGCTGGCGTTGGCCGGCTTGCCTGGCGCTGTCCTCGGCATTTGCGTGTCTGCCGGTTTCGCCTTTTGGCATCGACTCAGGAAAAGACCAACTCTCCTTCGACCGGTCTTGATCGTCCTCCTCATCGAGCTGCGTTCGGGCCGCTCGGTGCTCGGGGCGCTCCAAACAGTCGCAGCAGCGTTTCCCGGTCAAGCCGAGATGACGCTGGCGGCCCGGGTAGCCACCATCTCCGGCCTGAGTCAGGCCGCCCTGCTCATGACTGGCGAGATGAAGGGAGTCCTCTCCCAATTGGCCCGGGCCCAGAAGTCGGGCGCCGCCTTGGGGGACACAGTTCGGTCCATGATCGAAGCAGACATCGCCGCAGAGAAGGCGATTCGTGTTGCCCGATCCCGCTCGATGCCGGTGCGACTGCTGCTTCCGATCACCCTGTTACTCCTGCCAGGCCTCGTTCTCCTTCTCTATGCGCCCTCCATGCTCCGGCTCTTCGAGGACCTGTCGGGGCCGCTGACATGAGATCCGCACTTCTCCCCGCACCGGTCGGAAACCGGACGACAAGGAGAGGAAATGGCACGGATGTTGACTTGGCTTGCGACGCGCGACGAGCGCGGGCAGGGAACGGTCGAGTATTTCTTGGTGATCCTCGCCGCCACCGCACTGGCTGTCATCGCCCTGAAATGGCTGCAGTCGGGGAGTGGCGGAGGCCTGTTAGGGAGCCTGTTCGGAAAAGTCATCGATTGGGTGGCGGGAAGATTCTGAGGGACGAGCGCGGCTCGGTGACGGTCGAGCTGTTCCTCGTCCTCCCTATTGCCATTCTCGTCCTGGTGGCATCGATCCAACTGATCGGCGTGGCCAGGGCGAGGATCGAGCTTCAGGGTGCGGTGCGCGAGGGGGCTCGTGTGGCTGCCACGACACCTGACCCTGCTCGGGCGGTCGAGTCGGTCCTGGCGGCATTGAGCCCAGAGATGCGTGAGATTGCCAGGGTCTCGGTGGAGCGTCCGACCAGGGTCGGCGCCGTGGCCACCGTCACCGTCTCGATGCGGCATATGCTCGGCCCACCGTTCCCGGGAAGTCTGGGAGTCGATCTGTCGGCCCGGGCGACGATGCGAACCGAGAGATGAGGGGCGAACGGGGCGCAGGGACGATCCTGATGTTTGGGCTTTGCGCCCTGATCGCCATTATCGGAATTGGCACGACGGCATTGGGCGTCCTGTTCGACGCACGTGAGAAGGCGGCCACCGCCGCCGAGGCCGCCGCCCTCGCCGCCGCAGTCGCGACCTATCCACCGGCCGGTTCGGAGGCTCCCGACGATCTCGCCGCCGAATTCGCGTCCCGAAACGGGACGCGGCTGGTGAGCTGCTGGTGCCCCGTCGACCCCACGCTTAGATCTCGCGTCGTCGCGGTCACGGTGGCGATGAGAGCGAATGTGCCACTGTTCGGCGAGGTTCTCGTGGGCAAGACTGCTCGGGCCGAGTTCGAACCGCGGGCCTGGCTTGGCCGATGAATCGCATATTTCGTTAGGTTCGTCCTTGCGTGTCCCCCAACCTGCAAAAGGTGAATCTCTTCATCGAGACTCTCGAAGCTCGTGACTGGGAGGGCTGGGCCGCCCTGCTTCATCCGGACGTCGTGTACGAGATCCCCCAGTCGAGGGAGCGGATCAGGGGGCGTGACCGCTACCTCCGTTTCAATCAGGAGTATCCCGGTGATTGGCATCTCCGAATCAAGGTCGCCATCGCCGACAACGAACACGGCGTCGCGTGGTTCGGTTGGGAGTTACCAGGCACCGAGCCTGCAGACGGGATGGCCTTCTTCGCCTTTTCAGATGGGCTGATCACCTCGGTCACCGACTTTTGGCCGGAGCCCTATGAGCCGCCGCCAGGACGCGAACACCTCGTCGAGCGTTGGTGACGATGGCAGCTGGGGCCACCAGGGCGACTGTCGCCCTCGAGAAGGCCGCCGCCGCTTACCGGGTGCATCGGTACGACGTCTCGGAGAAAGTGGGCGAGGGCTATGGGGAGGCGGTGGCGGCGGCGATCGGGATGGGCTCGGCCAGAGTCTTCAAGACTCTCGTCGCTGTGGTGGACGGTCAGCCGGTGATTGCTGTGATCCCGGTTGATCGACGGCTCTCCACGAAGAGGCTGGCCGGCGCCATTGGCGGCAAGCATGGCTCGCTGGCTCCACCGTCGGTGGCCGAGCGAGAGACCGGCTACGTCACCGGTGGGATCAGCCCCTTCGGGCAGCGGAAGCGGCATCGGCTGGTTCTCGATTCTTCGGCGCTGGAGCACCAGACGATTGCCGTGTCTGGAGGACAGCGCGGGCTCCAGCTAGAGCTGTCGCCCCAAACCATCCTCGACCTCACAGACGCGTCAATTGCAGTCATCGTCGACGTCTGAGGGCGGGATCTAGGCTCCGGCGCGTGGCCACACGTCTCGAAGTCCTGCGAATGCTGGCCGAGCTGGCCAAACTCACGGCACTGGACGAGGGCAGCCCTCAGGCGTTCCGCGTCCGGGCTTATGAGAACGCGCTACATGGGATCGAGGGATATCAGGGCGAGCTGACCGGTCTCAGCAAGAAGGAGCTCACCGAGATCAAGGGAGTGGGTGGCTCGACGGCAGACAAGATCCTCGAGTTCATGTCCACCGGCTCGGTAGCCAAGCTGGTCGCCCTCCGGGAGAAATACCCGCCGGCGTTCGTCGAGCTCACCAAGATCCCCGGTCTCGGTCCCAAGACGCTGAAGGTGGTCCGGGCCGAGCTCGGCGTAGAGGACATCGAGGGCCTGCGGACTGCCATCGCCGCCGAGCAATTGCGTGACCTCCCCGGTCTGGGCAAGACCTCCGAGGAGAAGATCGGCAAAGCGATCGAGCGTTTGGGTCTCCATGGAAAGGACCGGCGGACTCCGTTGGTCGAGGCACTGCCACTGGCCCGGTCACTCGCTGCGCGGATCGCCACCGTCGAAGGCGTAGATGCAGCCATGCCGGGTGGGAGCATCCGCAGATTCTCGGACACCGTCGGGGACATCGACATCGTTGTCGCAACCACCGACCCCACAGCCGTGTCCGAGTTCGTCGTCGGCCTGCCCGAGGCGGTCGAAATGATCGGGTCCGGCGGGACCAAGACCTCGTTTCTGACCCGAGAGGGCATGCAGGTCGATGTCCGCACCGTAGAGCCCGGTCAGCTGGGCTCTGCTCTGCTCTATTTCACAGGGTCCAAATCTCACAACATCGCTCTGCGCCAGCGAGCCATCGATCGAGGGTGGCTGCTCAGCGAGTACGGGCTCTTCGAGGATGGGAAGCTGATCGCTGCCGAGACCGAAGATGACATTTACAAGGCTCTTGAGATGGAGTCGGTTCCCCCGCCGCTACGTGAGGGCACCGGCGAAGTCGAGGCCGCCTCCGCGGGCACACTGCCCCAGCTGATCGAGCTGTCCCAGATCAAGGGAGATCTCCACTACCACTCAGATCGGTCGGGGGATGGCCGCTCGACGCTCGAGGAGATGATCGAAGCGGCGATGGCGCGGGGCTATGAGTACGTGGCGTTCACCGACCACGGTGAAGACCTGTCAATCAATGGGTCGTCGCGGGAGGTGATGCTCGAGCATCGCGATCGCATCCGTGATCTTCAGAAAAAGTACCCCGACATTCGCCTCTTCTTCGGCTGTGAGCTCAACATCGGGCCTGACGGCGATCTCGACTACGACGCCGACTTTCGTCTCGAGTTCGACTACTGCGTCGCCTCGATTCATTCCCATTTCGACCTGTCGCAAGATCGTCAGACCGCGAGGATCCTTGGCGCCCTCCACGATCCGGCGGTGAATGCCATCGGCCATCTCAGCGGCCGCTACGTGGGACGCCGTCCGGGTGTGGAGCTGGACATCGACGTGATACTCGAAGGGCTCGAAGTGACCGGAGTGGCCCTCGAGATCAATGGAGCACTCGATCGGCTCGACGCCACCTCCGAGGTTGCGCGTCGGGCAATGGCACGTGGTGTCGATTTCGTGATCGACACCGACTCGCATCACACCAGCGACCTGATCCGTATGGGTTACGGAGTCACCTACGCACAAAGAGGATGGGTTACGACCGAGCGCGTGGTCAACGCCAAGCCCTTGAAGGATTTTCTCGAGTGGGTCACCCGGAGACGATGACGGGTAGCTTCCCGGCGATGGCCAAGGAATACAAGGTAACCCGGAACGTGAATCGGCTCATGTCGTGGGCCGCCCGGCGGGGTATGGGGAAGACAGAGCTGATGACCACCACTGGACGAAAGAGCGGAGAGAGGCGGGAAGTCCCGGTCAGCCCACTCGTGCTCGATGGGGCCGAATACGTGGTCTCGCCCTATGGCGAGGTGGCATGGGTTCACAATGTCCGGGCCAATCCCGTGGTCACTCTGCGTCACGGATCCAACGAGCGTCGGGTCCGCCTCGAGGAGATGACCGGCCCGACGGCCGCATCGGCTGCCGCCGCCTACTACGAGAGGGAGAGCTTCGCTCGTCCCTACATGGATGTGCCGGAGAATCCCGCCACGGCAGACTTCGCAGCGAAGTCTGAGCTTTTCCCTGTATTCAAGGTCAACTCCTGAGCCAGGTTCACCGACGATCCTTGTAATCCATCGCACGGGGGTGGAAGCTGTGGTCCTTGGCGATGCCCTTCAGACAGACCGACCAGGTGGCCACCTTCGTCCTGGACACCTGCGTGCTCCTCGCCGATCCCCAGTTCCCACTGAGATTCGATGAAC
>JARDZU010000013.1 GCA_029240695.1 Acidimicrobiia bacterium
AGGGATAACACGTAAACATGGGCCCCAAGACGGCGGGCTTTGGCTGAAGTTGCCGGCGATCCTGTGGCACCGGTCAGAACATCCATCGTGGCTCTCCTTCCGTGACGCCTTTCTTCGACAGTGCTGCAACTGGCCGGTGACACCCAGAGGAAAAGGACCCGTTCTTCTGGATTACCAGGCACTCGTTGTTGAGGTGCACGGTGAGCTCGCTGTCCCAGCGACCGAATTCGGCTACGCGATGAGCCAGTCGGTCCCACCCAAACCGGGGCTTTGTCCCCTGTTCTGACCGATCTCCAGCCCGTTGGATGGTGATCAGGTCTTCAGAAAGGAGACATCATGAAAGCCATGGTCTATCACGGACCTGGCAACAAGGCCTGGGAGGATGTGCCCGAGCCTGTGATCGTCGACGACACGGACGCGATCGTCCTGGTCGACTCGGTGACGATCTGCGGCACCGATCTCCACATCCTCAAGGGTGATGTGCCGGCGGTTACAGACGGGCGCATTCTCGGCCACGAAGCGGTGGGAACCGTCATAGAGGTCGGGTCCGGAGTCAAGACGGTCAAAACCGGGGACAGGGTCTTGGTCTCGTGCATCACGTCGTGTGGCTCGTGTCGCTTCTGTCGGGAAGCCCGGTACGGGCAATGCCTCGGTGGAGGTGGCTGGATCCTCGGCCACTTGATCGACGGCACCCAGGCCGAGTACGTGAGAGTGCCGTTCGCGGACACTTCCACCTATAAGGCGCCGGCGGGCGTCCCCGACGAACAGCTGCTCATGCTCGCCGACATCCTTCCTACGGGATACGAGGTTGGCGTGCTCGGCGGAAAGGTCGAGCCCGGTGACGTGGTCGCAGTCGTCGGAGCCGGTCCCATCGGCCTGGCGGCGATACTCGGCGCACGGTTGTTCAGCCCGTCCCACGTGATCGCCATCGATCTGGCGGATAATCGGCTGGACGCTGCCAAGCGGTTCGGCGCCGACATCACGATCAACAACGGCAACGTCGATCCGAAGGAGTCGATAGCGGGTTTGACCGAGGGCCTCGGTGCCGATGTGGCCATCGAGGCGGTGGGAGTGCCCTCCACCTTCGAGTTGGCCGCGTCGTTGATCCGACCCGGTGGCCGGGTAGCCAACATCGGCGTGCACGGCGAACCGGCAACTCTTCACCTCGAAGAGCTCTGGATCAAGAATGTGACCATCACCACTGGGTTGGTCGACACTTACTCGACCCCCACGCTCCTCCGTCTCATCCAGGGCGGATTGATCGACCCGTCGCCTCTCGTCACCCATCATTTCGGGCTCGACGACTTCGAAGCGGCGTACGACGTCTTCAGCCGGGCCTCCGACACGGGGGCGCTGAAGGTGGTTCTCCGCAACACATGACAAGCGGAATCGGCACGGTCCTCGTGCTCGCCGAGCGCGAGGACCGTGTCTTTCACGGCAGGTCAGGTGTTCGACCGGTTTCAAGCATCTCGCGGCTCGTCGTCGGCGCGACCCATCTTGCGAGATAGCGAAGGGCCCGCTCCGCATCTGGATCGTCTCCTGCCGTGGCGATGTAGCCATCGGGCCTTACAAGGACATACGACGGGGTGCGTGTGCCAGGAGGCAACGATGATCGAGCTATCTGCTTGATCGTCACAACGCCCTCATAATCCTGCGAGATGTCTTCGCGCGAATCGTCATCGATTTGTCCGTCGAACTCGAGGAGATAGAAACCTGCGCCGTCGATCAACCCATGGAGATGTGTCGGTGCCCCGTCCCTCAGGGGCAAATCCGGCAATCGGCTTCCGGGACGAAATCCTCGGCGGAGCACGGCTACATCGTCCACGGCACCTCGTCGATATGCAATATCCAACCCCGATACGGCTCGTGCGACAAGAGAAACAAGCCTCGGCCGGGGTAGCACAAGGCCGGCCACCGGTGGTGCGGCCCAGCGTCGACCGATCCTGAAAGGCAGGGCGTCCGAAATCTCGAAAGCGTGGGCGATGCCGGTGAGTCGTAACACTTTCCTGGCCACCAGTCGGCGTTCGTCTTCATAAGAGCTCAGAAGAATGTCCGGAGCGCCACGGACTGCCAACGCGAGTTTCCACCCCAGATTGGCGGCGTCCTGGATGCCGGTGTTCATTCCCTGAGCCCCCGCTGGGCTGTGGACGTGAGCGGCGTCGCCGGCGAGAAAGACCCGTCCAACGCGATACCTGCCGGCCAGTCTGTGCTGGGGCCGAATCGACTTCACCTGATGGACGTTTGCAAGTCGCACTGAGCCGCCGGCATGCCGAGACACCGCTTTGATCAGATCACCCTCCGCCTCCATGTCGGGCGCAATGAGGCGCCAGCCGCCCGAGGGGAGCGGAAAGCTGAACACGATTCCGGTCCTCCCAAGAAAGGCGTGCGCAGTGCCGCTTTCGAGATCGTCGGTTGGATCTGCATCGCCGATGACGATCGCTCTGCGATAGTCACGGCCCTCGAATCGGGCACCGATCAGGGTCCGGACGAGACTGTCGGGGCCATCACACCCTGCCACATACCTTGCCACGATGCGTGTGGCCGTACCGTCAAGAAGGTGTACCTGGCTCTCCACTCGGTTTCCGTGTTGGGCCAGCCCGTTTAGCCGGCATCCCCACTCGATGTCTACGCCCAGTTCCCGGAGTCGGTCTCTCAAGACTGTCTCTACCTCTGGTTGTGGGGCGAACAAGATGAAGGGGAATTCGGTCGCGGGGAGGTGCAGGTGATGAAGACGCCCCTCGACACTCCATCCATCGACATGGACCGTCAGCTCTGCGTCGACGAGACTCCGCTCCAGCAGGGCGTCAGACACGCCGAGGCCGCGCAGTATCTCCATCGTGCGTGGTTGCACCGCGAGCGCAGGCGCCCATGGCCTGGGCTCAGGTCGCTGATCGATGATTCGGACTTTGGCGCCCAAGAGCCGTGACTGCAATGCAACCGTCAGGCCGGTGGGCCCGGCACCTACGACAAGGATCTCGGTGTCACACGCCATCGCGCCGAGTTGCGCTTACGCTTGCCGGCGCTGGCGAACACCAGCGATCGTCCTCGTCCACCGGGTGTGGGAAGCGACCTTCGAGGAAGTCGGGACGACTGACTCCACTCATGATCCGATAGGTAAGGGATCCCGCCTCCACCCATGGAGCAAGCACGATCCGCAGGGTCTCGGCGTATTCGACCGCCGATTTTCCGTCCTCCCATTCGTAGATCCCTCGGTAATAGTCCGTCGCCTGATCCGTGAGCCAGAGCTTGCTGTGAAAACCCCGATGCGCCGCGAACAACAACGTGTTGAATAGGGACTCGAATCGGAATAGGGCATGCCCAAGGCGACTCGACCCGATGAATCGCAGACGAAATCGTACGGCAAGCATCACCTGCGGAGTCGTTTCGGGGTGACGTATGCGGGTCTCCCGATAGATTCTCGAGACCGATCCGTCGGCGAACTCGATGTGTGAATCCACCAGGTCGGTGGGCTGGCCCAGCTTGCGTCGGGCTATGAGACCCAACGTCGAAACAGCGCACCATGTCTCGATCGCGAGAACTGACAGCACGCTCTTACGGGCGTGCCCGTGTTGACTGCTCATATCTGCAACGTGCCGTTCGGTCTAGGCGGAAGCAAGGGTCGAAGGTCATAACTCGGGCCACAGACGCCACTGACGCCGGGTGCCAGAGTCGCTTGGACGGTGCCGATCGGGACCTTCGCCTCTTGGCTGGATTTGGCCGGGTCGGCATGATCGGGACGAAAGGCAGGAAAGGCCTTTCAGAAAGGAGGTGATCTCTGTGACGCAAGTACTCGAGAGAGAGCGGACCGAGATCACCCGAATGCCTGTCGTGCGCCATGTCACCGAATGGGTGACTGGCGTGATGGGGGCGTTGGCAGCGGCAATCGGGGCGTACGTGTACTACGCCCCGACTGACTGGTTCCTCGGAGACGTGGCGGAGAGCTGGGCTTTCGGCCTGTTCACCGGAGCCGGAATCTTGCTGGCCACCGCATTCGGGATGTTCGCCTACCAGGCGGAGCTCGAAGACCGACACTGGTCAGTGCGTGTGGTAGTGGCTACTGCATTGGCAGTTGCCGCCATCGCGGGCGCGGCGACTTTCGCGCTCATCTGGATCCTCTGACGTGGTAGAAGAAGGTCCGGAGGTCGAACCCTCCGGACCTTCTCGCGCCGTTGGTCATCGCCTGTTTGGACCAATGGCCCTGGGCCGGAACCGGTACATCTCTTACGTTCGGGACATGAGTCGAGTGATCGATTGACGCAATGGACGAATTGAGTCTCGAGCGTTGCCGGCAAGTCCTGGAAGACGGTTGGGTGGGGCACCTCGGCGTCATTTCCGAAGGAGAGCCCTACGTTGCCCCGATCTCTTACGTCGTCGTGGATGGACGTGTCTGCTTCAAGACCGGTCCTGGTCGGCGAGCCGACGCCATCAAATCATCACCCAGGGTCTGTATCGAGACCAGCCATGTCGACCAGTCGACCGGGTATTGGGAGTCGGTGGTGGTCTGGGGCAATGCCGAGGAGATCACGGAGGATGTCGAAGCCCAGACGGTTATCGCCGCCCTCGTCTCCAAATACAGGCCGGTCTTGGGCTCACCGCTGTCACCTGGTCCGAACGATGTGGGTCTTGGCGAGCCCGACATCCTCATCGCCCTCCCCATCGAAACCGTCACCGGCCGGAGCTCGGGCAGCTTCTTCCACATATCGAGTCGACCGGGACGTCTATGACATCGTCGATCACGGCTTCTCCGACCAGTGCCATCTCGTTCGCCTCGACTCGAGTACCGATTGCCCATATCGGAGAGAATGTCGGGGAGGTGCGTGACCGGTTGGTTGGCGGTGACCGGCTCGAAAGCGCAGCCCAGATTGCAGTCCTGCATGATGGCCAGCTGCAAGGCCTCGTTCGGATCGAGGATCTGCTCTCCTCTGCCCGCGATGTGCCCGTGGTCTCAGTGATGGACTCGGATCCCCCAATCATCGACCCGGGCTCGGATCAAGAAGCGGCCGCGATAAAGGCGGTACAGCAACAGGAGAGCAGCCTTGCCGTCGTCGGTGCCGATGGGCGCTTCGTGGGGCTGATACCACCCCATCGCATGCTCGGGGTGCTCCTGGAGGAGCACCGGGAGGACATGGCTCGTCTCAGTGGCTATTTGCACCAGTCTGCCGGGGCCCGGGCAGCCAGCCGCGAAGTGCTCTGGCTCAGATTCTGGCACCGGTTTCCGTGGCTGCTGGTCGGTCTCGTGGCTGCTTTGGCTGCGGCTGGGATCGTGGCGAGCTTTGAGCGTGGTCTGGCGGCACATTTGGAGCTGGCCTTCTTCATACCCGGAATCGTTTACATCGCCGACGCTGTAGGCACCCAGACTGAGACGCTGGTCGTGAGAGGGCTCTCGGTGGGCATCCCGGTGGGAGGCGTGATGCGTCGGGAATTGTTGACCGGGCTCTCCCTCGGCGTCGTCCTCGGGATCCTCGCTTTTCCCGCCATTGCCTGGTGGGTGGGTCCCCAAGTAGCCGTCACCGTCGCGACCAGCATCTGGGCGGCGTCGACGGTGGCGGCGGGGGTTGCGATGGCGCTCCCGTGGGCTTTCTCCAAGTCGAACATCGATCCCGCGTTCGGCAGCGGGCCCCTGGCCACAGTGGTGCAAGACCTGCTCTCGATCGCGATCTATTTTGCCGTGGCAACCCTGGTGTTCGCCTGAAGGGAGTCCCGCCGGATGCGACGCTGGCACAATCACAAGTCGTGACTCACATAGGCGTGCTCACTGCCGGCGGAGATTGCCCCGGTCTCAACGCTGCGATCAGAGGCGTAGTGGCCCGAGCAGTGGCAGGAGGCTCCCGTGTCTCCGGGATCGAGGACGGCTGGCAAGGCCTGATGGATGGGAGGGTCAACCCACTGGGCCGGGATGACGTGCGGGGGATTCTCACCCGAGGCGGCACGATCCTTGGGACGTCGCGCACCGATCCGTATGAGCATGGCGACGGACTCGTATCTCTGAAGCCCGTGCTGGCCGACAATGGGATCGATGTCGTTGTCGTGATCGGAGGCGACGGCTCGCTCCGCACAGCGGCCCGACTCGGAGAGGAGGGGCTCGCCGTAGTCGGCGTTCCCAAGACCATCGACAACGACATCGAAGGCACCGAAATCTCATTCGGCTTCGACACCGCGGTTCAGATCGTCACCGATTCCATCGACCGCCTCACCACGACCGCCGAGGCACACAACCGGATAATGGTCGTGGAGGTCATGGGACGGCAGTCCGGATGGATCGCCGTCAACGCCGGTCTCGCCGGTGGGGCTGAGGCGATATTGGTCCCGGAGGAGGATTACGACCTCGACGACCTGGCGCGGAGACTGTTGGTCCGGCATAACTCGGGCAGGGACTACTCCATTGTCATAGTCGCAGAAGGTGTCCCCGGGCCCTCGGGAAATCGCGTCACGATGGGCATCGACCATGGCGGCTTCGAGCGACTGGGGGGCGTATCAGCAGTGATCGCCGCCGAGTTGGAGGCCCGGACCGGGTATGAGACACGTGTGATGATCCTGGGGCACCTGCAGCGCGGAGGCACCCCAACCGCGTTCGATCGCGTCTTGGCCACGCGAATGGGGATTCGTGCCGCGGAGGCGGCCATCGACGGGGATCACGGGATGATGGTGGCTTGTGTTGGGTCCGATTTGGTCCTGGTGCCCCTTTCGCCTGCTGTCGCCTTGCCACGTCTGGTTCCCGACAAGCGGTTGGCGGAGCTGACTTGGTTCTTGGCCTGAACGCAGTCCAAGCCGGAACCGTCTCCCGGCTAGCTGCTCGCTCGATTCTGTCGGCCCAGCTTGTGTCGGAGTGTCTCTACCACCCCAAGGACCACGACCGGCACCGTGCCGGCGCCGATGGCCAGGAGCCACTGTTCCGGGCTCAGGGGCACCACTTCGAAGAGGTCTTTGAAGGGTCCCAGGACCGTGCCGATCTGGAGGAGCAGTCCGATTCCGACGGCCAGTACGAGTCGTCCGTTGAAGAAATTCCCATCTGCCGGCAGCCGCACGACGAAGGCGTACAGGAGATGGGCGACGACCAGCGCGATGAACATGACTGTTCTCGCCTCTTCCCAGCTGCCGCCGGCAGCCCTGCTCACCGCCAACGCACCAATCGCGCCAGCTGCGAGTAGAAGGCCCCGCCCGATCAGCATGGCCAACCGCCGGCCAGACAGCAGCTGAGAGGTCTTGGATGCGGCCCGTCTGAACGCCAGTTCCCGACGCGGCCGATCGAATCCGAGCGCAAGCGCGGGGAGGCCGTCGGTCAGAAGGTTTATCCAGAGCAGCTGAAGAGGGACAAGCGGTATCCCAAGGCCGGGGAATGCTGCGAGACCGGTGAGCACCACCGTCACCTCGGAGATGTTCCCCGCGACCAGGTAGTCCACCACCTTGCGGATGTTGTCGTAGATCGCACGGCCCTCTTTCACAGCTCGTGTCACGAGATCGAGGTCGTCGTCGGTGATCACGAG
Organism: Acidimicrobiia bacterium; assembly: GCA_029240695.1. Classification (GTDB taxonomy): domain Bacteria; phylum Actinomycetota; class Acidimicrobiia; order Spongiisociales; family ZC4RG35; genus JARDZU01. The sequence goes on from JARDZU010000013.1 coordinate 7,485, forward strand.
GTCGGCCGCTTCTCGGGCGACCTGACTCCCACTGAGTCCCATTGCGACCCCGATATCTGCCTTGCGCAATGCCGGCGCGTCGTTGACCCCATCGCCTGTGACGGCAACGACTTGTCCCTCGGCCTGGAAGGCGTCGACCAGCTGCAGTTTCTGCTCCGGGTCCACGCGAGCGAAGACCCTGATCGAAGAGAGATCGGAGGGCATACCGTTCGTCCTGAGCTCGCTGCCGGTGACGACTTCACGATCCTCGTGTGCGAGACCGGCAGCCCGCGCCACTGCTGACGCAGTACCGGCATGGTCACCGGTCACCATCACCAGATGAACGCCAGCCTCCAGCACCTTCCCTACGGTCGCCGCGGCCTCCGGTCGGAGCGGATCCGCCAGGACCGCCAGGCCGACGAGAATCAGGTCCTGTTCCGCGGCGGCGAGGTCGTCAGGCTGCAGATCCAAATCACGCAGAGCAAGTGCCAAGAGCCGTCCGCCGCGCACGGCGAGATCCCCGACCTCAGCCAGAACCGCGTCGCGAGCTTCGGCAGTGAACGGGGCGATGGCGCCGTCCCCGGTCATGAACCGCGTCGACCGTGCCACAACTTGCTCCGGGGCTCCCTTGGTCAACAACTCGAATCCGCCCGGAGCATCGTGGAGCGTGCTCATCATCTTCCGATTCGAGTCGAATGGCTGGCTAGCTATCCGTGCGTGAGTGGAACGAATCTCGCGTATCTCAGCAGGCGAAAACGGCTCGAGAAGGGCCACCTCGACGGCGTCACCAATCGGGGGATCGATGTCGGCGTCGCTACAGAGCGCCGCGATCCGAAGCACGGCGTCACCAATGGGCCCGGTTGTGCGGACAGGCTCGATCCGCCCGTTCCCGATCGGGATCACGGAATCGAATTTCATCCGATTCTGAGTCAGCGTGCCGGTCTTGTCCGTGAGCAGAACCGTGGTCGAGCCGAGAGTCTCCACTGCGGGGAGGTTTCGGACTATCGCGCCATGCCGTGCCATCCTCCTGACGCTCAGGGCAAGGCTCAGAGTGACGACCGCGGGCAGGCCCTCTGGCACCGCCGCTACCGCCAGTGCCACTGCGGCGAGGAACGCTTCCTCGACAGCACCTGGGCCTGTGCCGAACCGAAACAACGTCAGCACGAATACCCCTGCCGCCACTACCACGGCTGCTTGCCCCAACCGGGCGGAGAGCTTGCCCAGCTGTTTCTGCAGCGGTGTTGTCGGCGATTCGGCTCTCAGATGCTCCGCCAGCTTGCCCACAGCCGTATTCGGGCCGGTGGCAAGTACGAGCCCGCGGCCCGTGCCCGCTGTGATCAGAGTCCCTGCATAGACGATCCAGGTCCGGTCGGCTTGAGGCATCGTCATGTCGGCTTCGACCTGGGGATTCTTGGCGACCGGGAGAGATTCTCCGGTGAGCATGGACTCGTCGGCCTCGACGGCCCAGGATTGGGTTAGCCATAGGTCGGCAGCCACCCGATCCCCCGCAGCGACCAGCACGACGTCGCCCGGCACGACTTCGGCTGCCGGGATCACCTCGGTTCGCCCATCGCGTATGACGGTTGCAGAAGGTGCCGCCGCCGAGCGGAGTGCATCCAGGGCGGTGGCCGCTTTTTCCTCTTGGACAACGGCCACCACCACGTTGAGGATGACGATCAGCGAGATGGCGAGTGCGTCGCCGACCTCGCCTAGGGGCCCGGCGCTCACCAAGGCGGCTGCGATCAAGAGCAGCGACATCGGCTCTCGCAGTTGGCGAAGGACCCGCTGCCACCACGGCGGGCTGGCCGCGGCGGGGAGCTCGTTTCGGCCGTCCCTCAGGCGCCGCCGAGCCTCGTCTGCGCTGAGCCCGTCGTACGCGTCCGCCTGGAGGCCGGTCGCGACCGAATCGAGTGTCGTGGTAGGGGAGGCGGGCGGCTCGGAACGGGCGATCGTCACGGAAATCTACCTCCTCATTTGATCCATGGGTCCAAGCGAGGAGGGACTGCTCCAGGGCGTGACGCCCTAGGCCCTGTCGACCGGCGTGGGACCCGACAGTGTCGATACGAGCTTGACGGCCTCGACGAGGGCCCCGACACCGGCTCCGACTATCGCGAGGATGAGGACGACTCTGGTCACGACCTCGTAGTCGAATTGGTAGCCGGAGAAGTCGAACGGGAAGACTGTGAGGATGATGTACGTCACCCACACACTGATCAGATTGACCGCGATCTGACCCACCGACTTGACGATCTGGCTGTCGTCGATCTGGTAGATGATGTTGGCGACGATCGACGCGACCAGCGAAAAGCTGATCCAGGGCACGACCTCAGCGAATTCAGCGGTCAGAAATGCGGGCCAACCCCATTCGAGGAGATTCTGGACGATGACCAGCATCGCCACGTTGATGACGATCGAGAGGACGTACCCGAACCTCCTCGCGGCCTTCTTCGAATCGGGCGAGATCTCTACAAGTGATGTTGACATTCAGGAACCTCCTGCTTTCTGTTCATTCGACATCGAACCGGCGGATGCGACCAGGGTCTTTCGTCACCGATTTTCGGGGATGAGGCATCGCCGAAACGTGGCAGCCGAAACGGGTCCAATGCCCCTATCCGGGGTGTTCGAGCAGAGGGATGCTCGAGATGACACCGGGAGGTGCACATGAACGCCACCCCCGGCGATCGGCTGGTCATCAAGAGCCACCATGTCGGCGAGCATGACAAGGTGGCTGAGATCTTGGAGGTGCACGGTGTGCACGGCAAGCCCCCTTATCTCGTCAGGTGGTCCGACGACGGGCACGAAGGGCTCATCTTTCCTGGGAGCGACGCCAGTGTCGAGAGACGTCGGACCCGACCTACCGTGCAGCGGACCAAGGCCTGATCGCCTCTCCGAGCATTGGTGGGAGAGGCACGGACGGAATAAGGCGGTTCCCGGCCCAGACCCGACTTGGGTCCTGGCGCACACCACGTCCCGAACCTTGCCTGACGGGACGGACGTCGTCCTTCGTCCGATCCTCCCCCAGGACAAGCCCTATTTGGTGTCCATTCTGAGACGGATGTCAACCGAGTCGCGCTGCCTGAGATTTCATCATGCGAAGGCCCGGCTCACCAGGGGAGAGCTGAGATACCTGACCGAAATCGATTATCAGGACCACTTCGCCTGGTGTGCATTCATCGTCGACGACTCCGGAACATTTGCGATCGGAGTCGCCCGATACGTCCGGGTCGCGCCGATGTCGGACCACGCCGAGGTGGCGATCGAGATCGTGGACCAGTATCAGAGCAGGGGGGTTGGCACGGCTCTCATTGATCTCCTGGCTCAAGCCGCATTGGAGCATGGCATCACGTCCTTCATCGCCTACGTGGAGCCGGTCAACGCCTCAGTGATCCGGTGGGCGCAGAAAGCAGGCGGGTCATTTGTCAGGGAGAGCGGTGTGCTGCGCGTCGAAGTGTCATTGCCCGCGGCCGGCTCTACGCAACCCAGCATGAATCAGGAATTGGTTAGGTCGACGTAGACAATTGGCGTCCTCCTGATGGAACCCCGCGGTCAGCTACGAGGTCAAGAGCCCAATTCCGCCGCGACGACGGTGAGGGTGCCCTCCATGCCCGCATCGAAGTGGCTTTCGATGGCGCAAATGACCTGATACGTGCCTGCATCCGGTGCGGTGAAAGTCAGGGTCTTCTCGGCTCCTGCTTCGACCTCGTCCTCGACGTAGACGAAGTCGGCGAGCAACTCTTCCTCGGTATCCGGTAGGTCGGACTCGCTGTCGATGTTCATCCCGGGTTGCATCAGCACCCATTCGTGAAGGACGGATCCGTCGTTGGTGATCTCGATGGAGATCTCCTCGCCGGCCGGGACCGTCCATGAATTCGGCGAGAACTGAAAGTCCGTGGTCGTCACCTCCAGGATGGTGCTGGCTGCGTCGCCATCATCGCAGGCACCGATCACCAATGGGAGAACGGCCAGGGCCGTCAATCCCGCCCGCAGTTGTGGTCTCGTATGGCGCCCCCTTGTCGGTATCGATCCCCTCCCAGCATGCTGTGACTTGGCCCTGCAACGCTACTCCGATGTTGCCTGCTGATGCAGGGGCAGCCTGGGCTGACGAGAAGTCATGTACTCGGGCCTATTGTCGGAGTTGAGCTCCTGACGCGCCTGCCGTTCAGCCCTGCGCCGTCTCCCCAGGTGCCAGTAGGCAGAGCCGGCCCCCCACCTCGACGGCAACCGGAGAGTCCCCGTCGGATTCGGCGGTGACCACCACGTTCCCCCCCTCGATTCGAACGTCGAGCCACCGGTCCTGGTAGATGAGCCGGAACTCGATCGACTCGAGTTGCTCGGGCAGGTCGGGGTTGAAGCAGAGAACGTCCCCTTTGGGCTCGAGACCGGCATAACAGCGCTGGATCAAATCGATGGTTCCAGCCATGGCCCCGAGATGGATGCCCTCCGGGGTGGTCCCGCCCTGGATGTCGCCCACGTCGGATTCCAGGGCCGCGCGGAAAAGGTCCCATGATTCGGCACGGTTGGAACGTGACAAGACCCAGGCGTGGACCACCCAGGACAGGGTCGAACCATGAGATGTCCGGGCCTGGTAGTAGGCGACATTCCGTGGGATCGTGTCCCGGTCCCACGTATAGCCGAGTCGGGTGAAGATCTCCTCAAGCTCATCGGCCCGAAGCAGGTAGAACAACATCAGCACATCGGCTTGCTTCGACGCCTTGTAACGGTTCGGGGTGTCACCCTCAGCCTCGAGTACCCGGTCCAGTCGCTGAATGTCGTCGTAGCGCTCGCGGTACCCCTCCCAGTCGAATTCCTCCAATTGCTCGTAGCCGTCGAACTGGCTGATGATCCCCTGGTCGTGGAAGGGGACTCGCATCTTGCGTGTGATGCTCTCCCATTCCTCCAATTCCTCTTCTTGGAGCCCCAGTCGGTCCCGTAGTCGACGGCTGCGGTCCTCGCCAAGAAGTTCGAGCGCGTCCCGCGCCTTGAGTAGGGTCCAGACCGCCATCGTGTTGGTGTAGGCGTTGTCGTTGAGACCCGGCTGTTCGGCACCCGGGTATCCGTCGTGGTACTCGTCAGGCCCCATCACCCCCAGGATGCGGTAGCGGCCGCTCTGATGGTCGTAGCCGGCCAGGCTCGCCCAGAAACGGGCGATCTCAACCAGCATCTCCGCGCCATAGACGTCAACGAAGTCGATGTCGCCGGTTGCCTGGAAGTACTGCCACACGTTGTACGCCACTGCGATCCCGATGTGTCGTTGCAGTCGAGAGTTGTCTGGGATCCATCTTCCCGATTTCGGGTTGAGATGGACCAACTGGCTCTCCTCTCGACCGTTGCTCCCGCTCTGCCAGGGATACATCGCACCGCGGTAGCCCTCCTCTCGGGCGGCCCAGCGCGCCGCGGGAAGACGGCGATACCGGTAGAGGAGCAGCGCCCGGGTTAGCTCCGGATAGCGATAGTTGAGGAAAGGAAAGATGAACAGTTCGTCCCAGAAGATGTGACCTCTGTACGCCTCTCCGTGGAGGCCACGGGCCGGGACCCCCACGTCTAGAGAGCTGCTGTGCTCCGACACCGTCTGCAGCAGGTGGAAGACATGCAGGTTGAGGATCTGCCCTGCCCGCTCCGAGCCCTCGACCCGGAGCTCGCATCGATGCCAGATGTGATCCCAAGCTTGCACATGCGATCGCAGTAGCTCCTCGAAGTCGCCTGCCCGCGATGCCCAGGTTCGGGCTTCGGTGCCTGCTTCGGAGACGGCCGGGAGGCGGGAAGTGACAAGGCAGACCACCTTCTCCACCCGTACCGGCTCCCCGTCGGCGACCGGCACGGTCAGTATCTGCCCTGCATAGCCGGGCTCCCTCACCACCCGGCGGGCGACCGGGACGTACCTGTCGTCTCGGAAGACCCGCGTCCGGGCCGCCTGGGCCACACGGACGTGCGATTGGGTGCTTTCGACCGTGACATGCACCAGGTCGTCCTCCGAGGCTCCGTGGTCGACTGGAGCTAGATGACGCGAGGCAAAGCCCCGGTAGCGGGAAACGCCGCCATTCTGGACCCGGCCATCGATTGCGGAGAGCACCTCCAGCTCGCCGGACCAGCCGTGCAGCGTGATCGTGGTCTCCAACGCGGCGAGTCGCGGGTCGTCCATCGAGACCAGCCGACGCTGCGATACCGTCGTGCTCCTGCCTTGCCCATCGCCGAACCGGAGCAATCGAGTCAGCACACCACGCCTGATGTCCAGTTCCAGTGTGTATTCGGCGAGCTCGACCCGGTCGATGTGGAACCAGGGCCCACCGTCGACCCGGAAGGTGAGGGGCAACCAATTGGGGAGGTTGACCAGGTCCTCGTTCTCGACATCCTGTCCCGCCACGTCCGTGATCAGTCGGTTGTACACGCCTCCGGCGTAGGTGCCCGGATAGTGGGTACCGTCGGCTTCGACCTCCGGACAGGCACCTCTGGTGGTGAATACGCCGTTGCCGAGGGCGCACAAGGCCTCGCGCAGCCCCTCCTGGTCAGGGTCGTAACCCTGGTAGACCAGGGACCAGACACTCATCCGCCTTCCCTGTCCGCCAGAAGCCCCAAGAACTCCGTGACCTCGTCGGGGTCCTCCAGGGCGAAATCGGCCATCGTTTCGCGATGCTCGGTGCCGACGACGATGCCGATGCCCCGACCCTCCGCGAAGATCCGGAACACGTCCTCGTCGGTTTCGTCGTCACCGATGTATAACGCCGTCACATCTTCCCCATCCAGGCCCATCACGCTGAGCAGGTGGAGCACTGCCAATCCCTTGTCCCACTCGACGTCCGGACGCAGCTCGAAGATCTTCTTGCCGCCTGCGAGCCTGAGCTCGGGATGGGCCACCGCCACTTCCTCGGCAGCGGTGCGGATCAACGCTTCGGCCTCCGCAGCCGCTTGCCTGAAGTGGATTGCAACGGCGTACCGCTTCCGCTCAACCCAACTTCCGTCGATGGTCGAGATCCGCTGCTCAATCTCATCAGCCGCCGCCTCCAACGCCGGCCTGAACCCGGCTCCATGCTCCTCGTGGCCACCATCAGGGCGGGAGATGTCGAACCCGTGGCTACCGGCGTAATAGATGCCGGCCAGCCCGACCATTGATTCGACATCGGCCCGATCGCGACCACTGATAACCGCCACCGGGCATTCGGCGGCGAGTCGGGCAAGGTGACCCCGGGTGGCGTCCGACAGCACGGCCTGGGAAGGATGAGCCACTATCGGTGTCAGCGTCCCGTCGTAATCGAGGAACACCGCTAATCGCTGCCCCTCCGGGATCGACACCCCATCCATGGCCTCAGGGAGCTGATCGACATAGGACGGGGCGGGCAACAGCTCACCCAGGTCGGAAACCACGAGATCGGCCCCCTTGGCCTCGAGCTCAGCGGCCTGACCGACCCTATCCACCCCGATGACGAGGGCGAAGCCCCCGCTCCGGCCGGCCTCTATACCGGAGAGTGCGTCTTCAACGACTGCGGCCCGGTCCGGATCCACGCCGAGGCGCTTTGCTGCCTCGAGGAAGATGTCGGGCATCGGTTTCCCGGCGAGGCCCAGCTCGTCTGAGTCGACGCCGTCCACTTTCACCGGGAACAGCTGGCGCACCCCTGCTCCGCGCAGCACCTCCTCCGAGTTACGGCTCGAAGTGATGACCGCGGTGGCAATCCCCCGGTCGTGAAGGGCCTCAACCAGCCTGACCGTCGTGGGATAGGAGTCGGCCCCGTCTTCCTGGAGGATCCTGAGGAAGTGGGCGTTCTTGCGGTTCCCAATCCCACACACGGTCTCGGCATCGAGGGAGTCGTTCGGCGTTCCTTCAGGAAGGACGATTCCCCGTGACTCAAGGAAGCTACGTACACCGTCGTAGCGCGGCTTGCCGTCCACGTATTTCAAATAGTCGTTCTCGCTGAACGGCTCGAATGGCTCGCCGTTGCGAGCGGTTCGCTCCTCCAGGTACTCGCCGAAAACCTGGGCCCAGCACGTGGCGTGAACGCGAGCCGTGTCGGTTATCACCCCGTCCATGTCGAACACAACGGCATCGAGGTCCCAGATGTGGGGTGCAGGCTTGGACCGATCGAAGCTCACAGGTGGACCCAAAGTACTCAAGGCGCGTGTTGCTCCGCACCTGGTCAGGGTCCGTTGAGTCTTCCGGCCCTATCGACGTGGTCGTGTCGGGCAGGCGTTCACCATGGGTCCGTGGCGCGCGAGTCTCATATCGGCAGACACAAAGCGACAACGCTCAGCTTGGCGCGTCGCGACGCGGGTAGCCTGGCGATACCTGGCGCAAGGAGGCACCATGCGAGGCTTCGTGGTGTACGAGTCCCTATTCGGCAATACCGCCCAGATCGCCCAAGCCGTCGTCGACGGATTGAAGGACCACCTCGATGTCGAGCAGCACAGCGTCGCCGAAGGACCACTGTCCGGAGGCGCGGATCTGCTCGTGATTGGAGGGCCGACGCACGCTTTTTCGTTGTCGCGGGCCACGACGCGCCAGGATGCTGTGAACCAGGGCGCCAACGCAGATCCCACCATCGGCTTGCGCGAGTGGCTGGAGGAGCTGCCTGGGGGAAACGACACCCCGTTTGCGGCGTTCGACACCCGTGTCGACATGGTGCGCCGTCTACCTGGGTCGGCTGCGAAGGCAGCCGCGAAGGTGGCACGCAAGCGCGGCTATCAGCTAGTGACGCGGCCCGAGAGCTTCTATGTCCAGGATGTGCCGGGCCCGCTGCTCGACGGGGAGGTGCAGCGCGCCGAGGTATGGGGTGCGCAGCTCGCCCAGGCGCTGGTCGGAGAGCTGAGGGACTGGGGCTGAGGAGAGGTCATAGGGAGGGGAGTGTCGCGAAAGGCGGTGAGAAGTCTTGAGGGCATAGGCGTTCCGGTATTCGACTCCGTGGCGACGGTCGGCATCGACATGACGCTGCAGGTGGGGCTTGTCAGTGGCTATGCAGGACGACGTTGGCGCCGACCGAGCAACCCACCAATACGACGGAACCCGGGATCGGCGCCGTCGGCACGGATTCGAACCGGCGGCAGGTTTAGGAGACCTGCTCTGTATCACGTGCACGTGAACCGGCTGTAGGTCTCGTGCCGGCCTCGTGGACGAGGCCAGCTTGTCGCTCATTCCCACCTCACTCGGTAACCCCTCGTTGGGTGGGTGGTCTTTGGGGGCCCATCGAATCGGAGCGCCCCCCACCCAGCATGCTCACGATCATCCGCTTCCGTAGTCGGGATCGGAATGGGGTGACGTAGAGGACGCGTCGCATTGATCGATGACTACCGTCAGAGATCAGGCTCGCCGCCCACCTGTGGGACCGGCCACCTTGGCGATCATCACCTCCACTCCTTCACGACGTAGTGCATCGAGTTCTGAGTTAGACGCTTTGTCGTCAGTGACAAGGGTGTCGATCTCGGCGGCGCTAATCGTCTGCCACATGGTGTCCTTGCCGATCTTGGTGTGGTCGGCGAGAACGATTCTTCGGTCCCCCGCGGCGGCGAGGGCGCGATCAGAGGCAGCCACTGTTACCTCGGGAGTAGTCAGCCCTCTCTTGCCGGACAGTCCGTTGCCCGACATGAACACCTTGTTGACCCGGAGCGATCGAAGACTTTCCTCCGTGAGCGGCCCAACCAAGGCGCGAATCGAACGTCGCAGGGAACCCGCGGTCGCCTCGACCTGGATGTTGGCGACGTTCATGAGGGCGTCGATGACGAGAAGTGAGTTCGTCACCACGGTGAGGTCAGGCACGAGCTTGATTTGATTGGCCAGCTCCAACGTCGACGTGCCTGGTCCGATGATGACCGAGTCACCTGCCTCGATTAGACCTGCGGCGGCGGCGGCGATGGCGACCTTCTCATCGTGGGCTTCGGCGGTCTTCTCCAGATAGCTCAACTCGCGGGCCGCCGAGTCACGCATGGAGGCCCCGCCCCGAGTCCTAACCAGCAATCCTTCATCGGCCATGCGCTTGAGATCCCGCCGCACCGTGAGATCGGAAACCCCGAGCTCATCAGCCAAGGACTGGATAGAGACCACACCCGCCGCCCTCGTCCTTGAAAGAATCAGCCTGCGTCTCTCTGCGGGGATCATTGGTCCACTCTATATCATTTATGATCTTTTCTGAATCAATTCATTCATAAATGACCAATGTTCTCGATCGTGAAGAGGATTGCCAACACCTCCGACTGGATCGACAAAATCTCCTGACGTAGAGGGCCTTCCAGACGCCGCGGTCGGTTGACGAGTTTGATCGAAGTTGATACGGTTGCGATCGTAATTGGTAACTCTCGTTCGATTTTGGATGTAAATTGAGTTACCCCGCATGAAGACCCGGAGGAGGATGATCCATGCGACACCACCGAATCATGGCGAAGCCCGTCGTGATACTGACGGTGCTCGCCTTGCTCATTGCCGCTTGCGGCACCGAGGGAGGCGATACCACCACGTCGGGGGCAACGGACACGAGTGTGGCGACAACTGAGGCGCCGGCTACGACAGCAGCACCCGACACGACTGAAGGGGCCACGGAGACTACGGCGGCGGGCGGTCTGGAGACCGATGAGGCTGCGCAACAGGTCGACCGGACCGAAGGCGAAAGTTGCGTCTACGGGGACTACAACGGAGGTGTCGAACACGTCGACCTGCTCGAAGGACTGGTCGGGTTTGCACAGTCCGAGAGAGAGGCCAACCCGTTCCGGATCGCCGAGACGGAATCAATCGTCTCGGAGGCCGAGAAGCTTGGCATCGAATTGATAACCACCAATGCCGAATCCGATCTCAACAAGGAGATCTCGGACATTCAGAGCATGGTGGATCAGGGAGCGAATGCTCTCATCATCTCGCCGTTGAACTCTGAAGGCCTGGACCCCGCGCTCACTTACGCCCAGGAGGCAGGCGTTCCGATCATGACCATCGATCGCCAGTTGACCACGAAGACGGCATGCACCGATTTCATCGGTTGGGTTGGCTCTGATTTCGTCGAGCAAGGTCGTCGAGCGGCCGATGCAATGATGACTGTGACTGGTGACGAGGGAAATGTCGCCATCCTTCTCGGGGCACCCGGTGTGAACGTCACTACCGATCGAAACAACGGATTCCTCGAACAACTCGAGGCCGAAGGGTCGAATCTCGAGATAGTCGCCCAGCAGGCGGCCAACTATGAGCGGGCCATGGGGCAGACCGTGACAGAGCAGCTGATCACGAGCAACCCGGAGATCACGGCGATCTACGCGCACAACGACGAGATGGCGTTGGGAGCCGTGGCTGCCCTCCAGGCGGCTGGTTATGCGCCTGGTGATGTGGCCATAATCACAATCGATGGCACCCAGGGCGCTGTCCAGGGGATCATCGACGGCTGGATCTCGGGTGTGATCGAATCCAACCCGCGATTTGGACCACTCGCCTTCCGCGCCCTCGACCTCTTCTACAACGGAGAGGGAGTGCCCGAGGTGACCATCATCTCTGACAAGGAGTACACCCCTGAAAACGCGGAGGCCGAGCTGGCCAACGCGTACTAACCAACACTGAAGCACGCGAGACTCTCTCCGGTAATGCGACGACGACAAGGGCGGTGACTCCCGTGACCCGTGGCGAACCGACGCTTCAAGCGATCGACCTCACCAAACGGTTCCCGGGGGTCACCGCCCTCGATTCGGTCTCGATCGACATCCACCCGGGAGAGGTCCACGCCCTGGTCGGAGAGAACGGGGCCGGGAAATCGACTCTGATCAAGCTGATCAACGGCGTGTACGGCGCCGACGAGGGCGAGCTCCGGTTGGAGGGTGAGGCCGTTGCCTTTGCGGGCCCACGCCAAGCCTGGGAGGCCGGTATCAGTACCACGTTCCAGGAGATCAACCTGGAGCCGTTCATGACCGTCGCCCAGAACCTGCTCCTCGGTCGGGAGCCAATGCGTGGGTTCGGATTGGTCGATGTCAAGAAGATGAATGCCGATGCCGCCCGTCTTCTTCGCCGGTACGGCATCGCCTTCGATGAGAGGCGGCCCCTGGGTTCGGTCGGCGTCGCCGTCCAACAGATGATCGCCATCGTCCGAGCTGTCTCCACCGACGCAAAGGTGGTGATCCTCGATGAACCGACTTCGTCTCTGGAACCGAACGAAGTCGAACAACTGTTTCGAGTGATTCGAATCCTCCGCGACGACGGTGTCGCCCTGCTCTACGTGAGTCACGACCTCGATGAGATATTCGAGTTGTGCGATCAGGTGACCGTCCTGCGTGACGGTCGAACAGTCCACACCGGGCCGGTTGCCAACATCACCCGGCTCGAGCTCGTTGCCACCATGTTGGGCCGCGACGTTCAGGACGTTCGTTCCTCAGGCAAGACAGCCTTCGATATCGAGGGCCGCCGCATCGGGGAGCCGGTGCTATCCGCGTCAGGCCTAAGCCGGTACCGCGTCCTCTCTGATGTCTCCGTGGATGTGCGTGCCGGAGAGGTGGTCGGACTGGCCGGCCTGTTGGGATCAGGCCGCAGTGAGACGGTTCAAGGAATCTTCGGATTGCTCCGTCTCGACGACGGTGAGATCAAGGTGAATCAAGTCGTTCTCAAGCGTGGCTCCCCTGCGGCCGCCGTCTCCGAGGGCGTAGGTCTGCTCCCCGAAGACAGGAAAGCCGAAGGCATCGTCCCCACGATGTCGGTCAAGGACAACATCACCCTCGCGGCTGGTCGTTCGGTCGCGAAATGGGGCTTCGTCTCGAGCTCCAAGGTGGAGGAGATCGTCGGCAAGTACGTCGATCGGCTTCAGATCAAGGTGACCGATCTCGATCAAAGCGTCGGCGAGCTCTCTGGAGGCAACCAGCAGAAAGTCTTGCTGGCGCGCCTCCTGTGCAACGATCCAGACGTGGTGCTGCTCGACGAGCCCACCAGGGGAATCGACGTCGGGGCCAAGGCCGAGATTCAAGCCCTCATCGACGAGCTGGCTGTCGGCGGCCTCGCGGTCATTTTGATCTCTTCAGAGCTCGAGGACGTGATCGAGGGATCGAATCGGGTCTTCGTGCTCAAGGAGGGAATGGTCGTCGGCGAGCTACAAGGCGCGGCGATCAGCGAGGACGCGGTCATGGACCTCATCGCGCATGCTGTCACCGATGCCCGCCCGGAGTCGGCGTGACAGCGGTCACCAGCCCAGCACCGGCGGTCACCTCGGAGAAAACTTGGCGCTTCATCCGCGAAAACGGGGTCTATCTGGCCCTCGCCGCGGTCGTGTTGTTCAATCTCATCGCTACCCCGAACTTCGCGTCGTTGCGCAATGCCCAGCTCCAGCTGGTTCAAGTGGCTCCGGTAGTGATCGTCGCCCTGGGTATGGCCATCGTGATCGGTACCGCTGGAATCGACCTCTCGGTGGGCGCAGTCATGGCGCTGGCCGCAGCGATGGTCGCCGTCTTCGTCGAACAGAGCCCATGGCTCGCCATCGGGATGGCGCTGGTGGCGGGGGTTCTCGCTGGGATCCTCAACGGGTCACTCGTGGCCTTCCTGGGCATTCAGCCCATAATCGCCACTCTCGGCCTTTTCGTGGCCGGACGTGGCGTAGCCCTTGCGTTCACCAGCGGCCGGCTAGTGGAGATCTTCGACCCGACCCTGGCCGCCCTCGGGCAGAACCGTCTGTGGGGTGTGCCGGTCGCCGCGCTTCTCGCAGGGTTGCTTGCGCTGGTGACCTCTTTGATGGTCAGACGCACCCAGTTCGGCAGGAATTTGATCGCGGTCGGCGGCAATCCCCGAGCGGCGTTGGGCGCTGGCCTGCCGGTACGTCGGGTGCTTCTCATCGTCTATGTCATTTGTGCGGTTTTCGCTGCAATCGCGGGCACTCTCGTCACTTCCCGATCGGCCGCCGCCGACCCGAGCTTCGTCGGTCTCCTGATCGAGCTCAGCGCCATAACCGCGGTCGTCGTCGGGGGCACCCCTCTCAGCGGTGGAAAAGTCAGAGTCCTTGGAACCGTTGCAGGTGCGTTTCTGATGCAGCTGGTTTTCTCGACCCTCATCCGCCATGACCTCTCCGACGCCGATGCGAGGATGGTCCAGGCAGCGATCATTATCGGTGCGGTGTATTTCCAGCGGGATCGAGGCGCGAAGTGAGTGCGCTCGACCTGTCCCGCCCGCCGGCGCCGCCCCCGCAGGAAGGCGAGGTGGAACAGAGGAGCCTCGTGCCGGTCACCCTTGCCTACCTCCGGCGTACCCCCGCCATCCCGGTGCTCCTCGTAGTGGTCGTCGCCGGTGCCATTGCATTTGGCACCACCTTCTTCAGCGCCCGGAACTTCGCGAGCATGGCCGTGGCCAGCTCATTCCTGCTCATCATCTCGGTAGGCATGACCTTCGTAATCATCAGTGGAGGCATCGACCTGTCCGTTGGCTCGATGCTGGCGCTGGGAGCCGTCCTGACCGCTTACTCCGCCCAGTGGGGCTCTGGCCCGGCCATCGTCGTCCCTCTCGCCGTCTGCACCGCTATCGGACTCACCCAGGGGCTATTGATCAGCAATGGGCGCTTGCCTCCATTCATCGTCACACTCGCAGGTCTGCTCTTTGCACGTGGGCTTGCGTTCAAGGTCTCCGACAACGGCAACATCACCCATTTGATCCCGGAGGGGGAATGGGTGATCAAGCTCGGCCAATCGACGTTCCTCGGCGTGGGTCTCCCCGCCTGGATCGCCCTTGGAGTGCTCCTGCTGGGGATGGTCGTGCTCTACCGAACACGCCTCGGCCACTCCACCTACGCCATCGGCGGTTCTGAGGAGGCGGCAGTCTTGATGGGTGTGAGGGTGGTCAGGGTCAAGCTCGTCCTGTACACACTGATGGGCTTCCTCGGCGGTTTGGCCGGTCTGCTCGTCGCTGCCAGGTCTTCGTCGGGTCTGTCGACCATCGGCGCCGGCTTCGAGTTGGAAGCCATAGCCGCGGTCGTCATCGGAGGGACCCTACTTACTGGGGGTTCGGGTGGCTTGACCGGAACTCTTGCCGGTGTCCTTCTGCTTGGGGTGATCGAGAATCTCATCAATCAGTTCGGGACTCTGAGCTATTACCACCAGCTCGTGGTCAGCGGGGCGTTCCTGATTGTCGTGGTCTCGGCTCAGAGCCTCTTCGCCAAGCGCGAACTCCGCAGGGCCGGAAGGGTGACCTAGCGATGGTGGCTGCTCGTCCCGTTGCAAAGACGTCGACCAGCCTTGCTGATGGCCGCGCCCTCATCTATTTCGACGACCGAGCCAGCCATCGCCATCCGGAAGTCGACACACGCGACCTGGCGGTGTCCTCGATCGATCCCGAGCTGCGTTTCGATCCGCTACAGGAGGAGTGGGTGATAGTTGCCTCGCACCGTCAGGAGAGAACGCATCTTCCGCCTACTGATGAATGCCCTTTATGTCCCAGCAGCCCCGACCACGCCACCGAGATCCCGGCCGCCGACTACGACGTCGTCGTGTTCGAGAACCGGTTCCCATCCCTGACACCGTTGCCCGAGACGGCTAGTGACAGCGGCCTTCTCGCAGTAGCTGGTGGTGTGGGCCAATGCGAGGTGATCTGTTTCAGCAGCGACCATGAGACATCCTTCTCCTACCTGTCTGACGAACGCCTGAGCACGATCGCCGATTCGATAGTCGATCGCACCCACGAGCTGTCACGGTTGCCTGGAGTCGAGTATGTCCTGGTCTTCGAGAACCGAGGATCCGATGTCGGCGTGACCCTTCATCACCCTCATGGCCAGATCTATGCATACCCCTTCATCCCACCCAAACCAAGGCGTGCACTTGAAGCAGCGGCGCGTTACCGCCTCGATCATGACGAGTGCCTCTTCTGCGCTGTCCTCGACGCGGAGTTAGAGGATGGGCGTCGGATCATCGCCGAATCGGAGAATTTCGTCGCCTACGTCCCCTCTGCTGCCCGGTGGCCCTATGAGACCCACATCCAGCCACGGATGCACGTCGCGGATCTCGCCGACCTGAACAGAGACGAACGTGGCGAGCTGCTTCGGCTCCAGGCCGACGTCATCGCGGCTTTTGACGGGCTCTTCGGCGAAGCAATCCCATATCTGTCAACCGTCTTTCAGGCCCCGGCACATGAGATGCGCGACCTCGCCCACCTCCGCATCGAGCTCGTCACGCCGAGAAGGGCGCCGGGCAAGCTGAAGTACCTCGCGTCAAGTGAATCAGCGGCCGGCGCCTTCATCAACGACGTCGTGCCGGAGACGGCCGCCGCCCGTCTCCGGCACTCGTGGCCTGATCGGAGCTCAAGGAACCTATGACTGAGAACGTACGTGTTGCCGTGGTGGGGACAGGAGAGTGGTGGGGGCGCGAGCACACTCGCTTGTTCAGCCGACGTGAAGACACCGAGCTGGTGGCTGTCGTCGGTCGCACTCGGGATAAGACAGAAAAACGCGCGGCCGAGTTCGGCACTACGCCCTACTTCGACCTCCATCAGATGCTGGAAGAGCAGAACCCTGATCTCGTCTCGCTGTGTCTGCCCAATGAGCACCATTTCGAGACGACCATGCAGACGATCGAGGCCGGATTCCCTTTGCTGGTCGAGAAGCCCTTCGTCTTTGACCTCGAGGAATCCAACCGCCTGTTGGCAGAGGCCGAGCAGCGCTCACTGTTCTTTGCGATCAACTTCAACCACCGGTATGCGGTCCCGGTGAGCCGAGCCCGAGAGTCCATCGAGGCTGGGGACCTGGGCGAGATCGTCTTCGCCACCTGGAGATTTGGCGGCGAGGCCGGGACGAGTGAGCACGCTCAAGCCAACCTCATCGAAACGCAATGTCACGGCTTCGACATGCTCGAGCACCTCTGCGGTCCGATCGAGAGCGTGATGGCGCAGATGGTCGACAACCTCACCGGTCGCGGGAACTCGACCATGGCCATCGCTCTGAGCTTCGCCAACGGGGCGGTGGGCAGCCTGGTTGGCAGCTACGACTCTTCGTATGCTTATCCGAACACCCATCACCTCGAGGTGAATGGCACCGAAGGAAGGGTGCTCGTCGAAGACACGGTCCGTCGGTTCGTCTTGAACAGGGCGGGTGACGAGAACTCGAGAGTGTGGGAAGCGGGATACTTCAACGACCGGGATCGGGACTTCCATGAGATGTTCGATAAGCATCTCGACGAATTG
This sequence comes from Acidimicrobiia bacterium, assembly GCA_029240695.1. Classification (GTDB taxonomy): domain Bacteria; phylum Actinomycetota; class Acidimicrobiia; order Spongiisociales; family ZC4RG35; genus JARDZU01. Next base: position 24,550 of record JARDZU010000013.1, read on the forward strand.
ATTCCCGCGTTCACACGTGGAGATGAGCCTCCAATCCACGCCCGGGCCGGGCATCGGGCGCTGCAGCTGGCGCATGCCTCGATCGAATCATTCGAAACGGGTACCCGGGTGGTGACCACCGACTAGGCGCTCCAGCCGACCGACCCCCAACATGATGAGCCACCACCAGCTGGTCGTGTCAGTTCGCCGAAGGCAACGGTGCGATGCTGATAGAACCGCATCCTTCGCAACGACGGGGGTGCGTATCCCCGGCGTTGGCGTGCGATGGATCCAGTGGGTCAGGAGCGGTCCATCCCAAGCCACCTAGATAGCATGTTGCCGGTACCGGGTGGGTCGGCAAGGATATGGAATGCCCCAGCCAGCCTCTGCACCAACCCCATTTGCGTACGATGACAAGCTCGCGCACAGGCACGGATGCCTCCTTGAAGGGGGGCCATCACACCAACGACTGGGTGATTCCGCACCGGGCCCGCGTGGGCGGGTTCTGACCGGGCGGCCTTCAGCCTGAGCCGATCGTCAAAACGAAGACTTCGATCGGCTCGCTCTTGCCCTTGACATGAAGTCGGCGCGGCTGGACGGTCTCGTCACCAATGGCCGCTTCAGCCCACGCCGACGCCCCGATCAGGATCTCACCGCTGCTGGCCAGAGAAGCGAGCCGGGCGGTGACGTTGACCACATCGCCCATCGCCGTGAAGTCGGTCCGCCCGTCGGGGGTGCCGACCGATCCGATGAAAGCGACCCCGGTGTTCACCCCCACCCCCACCGGAAGCCACGGCCCTTCCGGGTCTTGGTGACCGGTGGCGATCAACAACTCCTTGGCGGCCTGCACCGCGAGGCGGGATTTGCCCCCGCCCAGATAGGGCATGTAAAAGCTGACTACCTCGTCGCCCACCAGCTTGTCGATATAGGCATCGCTGCCGATCAGAACCCGATTGGCGGCGCTGAAGAACTGGTTCATGTTCTCGGTGAACTCGGTTGGGCTCACCTTTTCAGCTATCGAAGCGGAGCCCCGCACGTCGGCGAAGAGAAAGGCCATCTCCACTTCCACGCCGCCGGGATGCTCACGGACGAACAACTCGCAGTTGTTGCAGAAGTTGGGGTTCCCGTCGGATGGTCGCAGCCCTTGCAACCGAAACGCCCACGCCAAGGGACCGCCCAACGGGAGGTAACACTGTTTGCAGCGAGGGGAGCCCGGGAACCGCTTGTTGCGGCGGCGGACGTTGGCGAGCACCGAGCCGGTGCCACTCACCATCCCTCGCCAGATCTCCTCGTTGGGAATTGTCCCAGGCAAC
>JARDZU010000124.1 GCA_029240695.1 Acidimicrobiia bacterium
CAGTTCCCCAGGATGCTGATCTCGCGCCACGCCACCCAGGATGGGGACTCGACGGTTTCGATGCCGATGAACCGCTCTTCCTCGAGCGGCGCCGACGGCAGACATCGAGCCATTGCCCATCGCTGGTCGTATCCGACAGGGTCGCCAGCTCCCGCCAGACTGAGCGCTCGAGCGATGGGCCCGGACAAGCGGGTGGAGATCACCCGCCACGGCGGCATCGCCCTTCCGATATTCACCTTTCCCCCACGTTCGCAGTGCCGAATACACCCGCCCAAAGGCGGAGAACAGGATCCGCGTTGTCGTCCACGCCTTGAAGCTGAGCGTGTTGGAGAAGAACAGGGAGATCGTCTGCTGGCCGGCCGGGTCATGCACTGATCCGTAGCCCCCAACGGCGATCGCTGTCGCACCTTCGAGGAGAAGCGCGGTCCAGGGCCCAGTCCGAGGCCGACCTTGCGGTCATTCTCCGAAGCTGCCGGCTCAGGTTGTTGCTCGCCTCACGCCGAGGGGTAAGTCGCTCGGGAGCGAGCGGCATAAGGACGATCGGCCCTGTGCAAAGACCTGCTCAATCGGGATTATCGGGTTGTAAGCCACGACTGGATTGGAGAACGACATGGCGGAACATGACTTCACGGACAAGGTGGCCTTGGTGACCGGGGGAGGCTCCGGGATTGGGGAGGCCTGTGCCATGACCTTTGCTCGCTCAGGAGCGAAGGTGATCGTCGCCGACTTCGACAAGGACGGAGGGGACCGAGTGACGGAGGCGATCCGGGCCGAGAGCCTGGACGCAACTTTTGTCGAGGTCGACGTCTCCAAGCCCGAGCAGATCGAGGCGATGGTGGCGGAGTCGGTCGAGACCTACGGCGGACTGCACGTCGCAGTCAACAACGCCGGGATTGGAGGCGCCCAGGCCCTCACCGGCGAATATCCAATCGACAGCTGGCAACAGGTGATCGAGGTCAATCTGAGCGGGGTCTTCTACTGCATGAGGCATGAGATCCCGGCCATGCTGACCTCCGGCGGAGGAGCCATCGTGAACATGGCGTCGATCCTGGGCAGTGTCGGATTCGCCAATTCGGCGGCCTATGTGGCCGCAAAACACGGCGTCGTCGGCCTGACGAAGACGGCTGCGATCGAGTATTCGGCCCAGGGGATCCGGGTCAATTCGGTCGGCCCGGGTTTCATCAACACACCGCTGCTGGCCGAGAACCTCGACGACGAGACCTTGAAGGTGATCGCCGGCATGCACCCGATCGGGCGCTTGGGTGAGGCTCAGGAAGTAGCCGACCTGGTCGCCTTCCTCGGTTCCGACGAGGCATCGTTCTGCACGGGCGGCTACTACCTCGTCGATGGGGCGTACACCGCCAACTGAGATGGCAAGAACACGAAATACCGGTTTAGGACTTGGCCCGCACGGGTACGAGGCCATCTTGTCGCGTGGGCGTCCGGCGGGCCGGGCGACACGTGTCCCTGGAATGGAGGACATATGGACCGGAGACTGCGCAAGACGAAGACGATCGCAGCCGCATTGACCCTGGCGTTGGCCGTCGCTGCATGCGATAGCGGAGACCCCGCCGACCCGACCGACCCGGCCACCGAGACCACGGTGCCGGCCGAGACCACGACTGCTGCCGGCTGACGCCGCCGGTAGCTTGTTGGGGGGCGCCACATCCCGGTGGCGCCCTCCGGCGCGTCTGGGGCTACGCCCCTTCGACCCACCCGGTGATACTGGCCACATGGCCATCCGGGTCCCGGAAGTGGGCGGCGAATAAAGTCCGCTCCCCGTCGGAGGTCACCGCTCTCGGCTCGACATCGAAAGGGACACCCCGTTCCCGCATCTCGGAGATGACGGAATGCACGTCCTCGACTTCGAACACGATCTCCGTTTCGGAAGCCTGATTCTCGAAGACCAGTGGCTGATTCAGGGTCAGCTGGTTCTCACCGACGGCGAAGAAGGCGAACTCATCGCCTGACCAGCTCAAGTCGAGCCCCACGAGGTCGCGCCAGAAGGCAACCGACTCCCCGAGATCGGCGACACGTAGGATGACGTTGCTGAGCCGCATGCCCGGGAACCTACTCCCGACTGCCATGCCTCAGCTCAGAGATCGTCCCACCAGATGGCGGCGATGGCGTAGCCCCCGACCAGGATCATCAGCACCGCAGCAGCCCCCGCCACCAGATTCGTAGCCAGCTCCATAACGGCATCTTGCCGGACGACCCTGACAGATTCCATAAGGCGAGCGGCCTGTTGAGACCAGAAGGCAGGTCTAGCGGTAGCGCCAGACGATGCGACCCCGGGTCGGGTCGTATGTAGACACTTCGACGTCGACGGTGTCACCGGGGAGGACCCGGATACCACGCCCCCGACGCATCCGCCCCGAGGGCTTGGCCAGGAGCTCGAGACCGCCCTCCAACTGCACTTCGAAGGTCGAGTCGGGCAGCATCTTGAGCACCGTACCCCTCATCCGTATGTATTCGTCTTCGTCTTTCGCCATGTGCTTCCTGAAGGAGGAGGCCAGTGTAGGAGAGCGCCCCGTCCTGTCGGGAATGCGTGAGGCCCGCGGCGAGCCGAAGACTGCACACAGCAGCGATCCGTTCGAACTGTTAGTCGGGGGTCAGAAGAGGAACCTTTTCCCATGGCGACGACAGCAATGACCAGGTCGTTGGTGTTCGCCGGGTGCAACCCATCCGTCCGGCAGCGTGAGTGAGGTCGGCGCCAAAAGGTGTATCCGCTAGCCGGCCGGGACCCGTCGTCCTGCCTCGACCGCATCGGCGATGATCGCCTGAGCCTCGCTTATCAGGCGCTCGGCCTCGTCGACCCAGCGCTGATATTCGGCGAGATCACCAGCAGTCAGGGCGCGGTCGGCAGCCGCAAACGCAGCCGCCGCCTGGTCTAACAACTCCTCGACCGTGCCCCCGTCCGGGGTCGGCTCTGTGGGTTCGGATGGCTCGGTCGGGTCATCGCCTTCCCCGAACACGAGATCCAACGCGCCGTCAAGGGTCTCCGACCATTCGACCTGATCGCGATACACCACGATCACCCGTCGGAACTCGGGGATGCCTCCGCCTTCCGCCTCGAGGAAGATCGGCTGGATATAGAGGATCGAGTCCTCGATCGGGACCACGAGCAAATCGCCCTTGATGACCACCGAGCCCTGGTTGTCCCACAAGGTGAACTGTGATGAGATGTCGGCATCCTGGTCGATGCGCTGACCGACCTGCTCGGTCCCGTCGACTAATTGACCCTGCGGCATCCGGTAGTCGATCAGCCGCCCGTATCGGCCGGGGGTGGAGTCGGCGACCAGAAACGCCGACATGTTGCGTCGGTCGCCGGGGGTGAATGGCTGGAGGAGCAGGTAAGAGAGGTCGTCCTCACCGGGCAGCTTGGTCAACAGGTAATAGGGCAGGATCTCCGCCCTGTAGGCATATCGGCCAGTGGTTTGGTCGAGGGAATCGCCGAAGAGGAGCCCGGCCCCGAGCGAAGCCGGGTCCCGATCGATGGTCGCCGGGTCGGCGGGCAGCGACCAGGCGTCGTTCCCGCTGAAGAGCTCGTTGGGATCGGTGACGTGATATTCGAGGTAGAGCTGACCCTGCACCCGGAACAGATCCTGTGGGTAACGGAGATGCTCGACGAGGCTCTCCGGCATCTCGCTGAAGGGCGTGAACAGCTCGGGATAGGCCTGTGACCAGGCGCGGGCTATGGGGTCATCGGGATCGACCAGATAGAGAGTGACATGGCCGTCATAGGCGTCGACGACCGCCTTCACGGAATTGCGCATGTAGTTGATGCCGGGCCGGAGGTCGGAGGACCGGGCTAGGCGGCCGATGGCATCGGCCTCCAGCGGCTGGGAGTACGGATACTTGGAAGAAGTGGTATAGAGGTCGACCACCCACAGGATCTCGCCGTTGTCGATCACCGGATAGGGGTCGTCGTCGAGATGGAGGAAGGGGGCAACGCTCTGAACGATGTGGCTCACATTTCGCTCGACCAGCACTCGGCTGTCGGGTCGGACCTCACCCGAAATCAGAAGGTTGAGGTCGCGGTAGCGGAAGGCAAACGCAATGCGCTTCCAGATACTGTCGAGGGTGACTCCGGCCTCGCCTGTGTATTCGTTGTAGGCGCTCCCTTGCTCGTCAGCCAGCGGGAAATCCACCTCCTGCGGCTCGTCACCGGTGCGCACGATGACGGGCCGGCCCTCCTGATAGGTCTCCCCGAAATAAACCCTGGGCTCGTCGAGCTCGAGGCCCTCGACCGCGGCTTGTGGGGGCACATCTTTCAGCAGGAAGTTCGGCTGACCGTCGTCGGCCACCTGGTTGGCGACGTTGACCACTGCCCCGAAGCCATGGGTGTAGAGGAGGCGCTGGTTCAGCCAGTCATCACGGGGCAGATTCACTTCCTCGAGCTCGCGCACCGCCAGCATGACCTGGGTCGGTATCCCGTCGTTGAGGTATCGATCCGTGTCGACCACCGACAGCGTGTAGTAGTTCCGTAGCTCCTGAAAGCTCTGATAGGTGCGAGGCAGCACGGACGGATCCCAGATGCGCAGATTGTCGATCGTCAGTTGGTTGGCCTCGATGTCCGCCACTTCGAGATCGTCAGCCGCCGGGAAGCCCCGTACCTCGACTTCGTCCAGTCCCCATGCCTCGCGGGTGAACTGGATGCTGTGCTCGATATATGGGCCTTCCCTGGCCTGAGGCTGGGGATTCACCTGGATGCGCTGGATAATGGCCGGATAGATGACGGCTGCCGCTATCGCAACCACCAGCCAGGATCCGACAGCCACCAGGGCGAGACTCCATCCGGGTCGGAAGATGTTGACAATGAAGAGGACCGCCGCCAACAAGGCCACGAGGATGAGCAGGCGATAGGCAGGCAAGCGGGCCGTGATGTCGGTGAACCCGGGGCCGAAGAACTGGTCCGACACCCGGTCCGAGAGCAAGAGCTCGTACATGTCGATGCGGTAGACGACTGCCCGAACCAGGGCGAGGAGCGCCAGCATCACCGAGATATGGGTCTTGGCCCGCCGGGTCGCTGTCAGGCGCCGCCCGCTCAGACGCAAACCACCGTTGAAATAGTGGCCGATGACCGTCACCACAGTCGCCAAGACGAGGAGGTTGAACACCCAGTCGGTGAGCGTCTCCAGCAGGGGCAGACGGAATATGTAGAAACCGACGTCGAGGGAGAAGATCGGGTCGACAGTCCCGAAATCCTGGGCGTTGATGAAGAGAAAGACGTCGTCCCGCCAGGAGGCGACGGTGAGGCCGAAGAGCACGGCGAGACCACCGGTCAGCCAGAAACGGATCTGTCGGATCCGCGGCTCGACCCACTCGCGGAATCGCTCGATCATCTCCTCTTCTTCGGTCAGGTCGAAGGGAGCCCAGCGAGGAGACATTCGGTCGACCAGCCGGAGGCTCACCCAAAGGACCAGGAAGGCCACTGCGATACCGAGGGCGCCAAGAAGGATCGAAAGGCCCCATCGGCGCTGCCACACCTCATTGAAGCCAATCGAGTCGAGCCACAAATAGTCGGTCCAGAGTGTTCCCAGTGCGGTCAGGGCGAGATACAGCGCCGCCACGGCGATGAGGATCAGAGTGATAGGCCGCCGTCGGTCTGACCGGTAGTCGGATGGAACCCTCGTGAACATTGGCGGTGAGGGTAACGGTTCGGCTGTGCTTGTTTCTTCGGCGGTTCCGGCTATCCGCCGGCGAGCACCAGCGTGCATTCGCACCCGGCATGGACCGGCGGCAGGTGCGATTCGGGCTCAGCGGCTGCCCCACGACAGGCGCTGCACGGAGTGCCGCTTGCCACCCACTCGAGACTGTTGGCATCCTCCACTGAATCAAACAGTCCGCGGTGGTACCCGACCAGGGCGAGTTGGCGCACTCTGCGCTCCGCCTCATCGGTGCGCCAGCCCCGGAATACCCTCGATGTCGCCGATTGCTTCTCGCGCTGGCCGTCTCCGGCGTCGATCAACGCCGAGGAGACCGCCCCGGCTAGATCGTCACCAAAGGTCTCGGCGGCGCTGGAGGGAGGAGTCTCCTTCCGTTTCAACTTGGAGCCCGTCATCTCTTCGGCCGCCGCGTGGCCGGCCGAATAGCTCTCCGCCCAGAGACCCTTGAGGTCGGCCTGCAACATCTCGGCCAGGACCCGGCTCTCGGGGTGCCAGGTGTCGTCGATACGCAAGCTGTCGAGGGCGACGTTCTGGGCATCCGTTACCGCCTTCTTCACCCCTCGCAATGCCCGGTTGGTGATCGGTAGAAGCCGGGCGTCCCGTTCCTCGATGATCTCGTTGCGCGGTGCTGTCACCACTGGCTCGGCTGGCACTGCCTCGACTTGGACGATTTCGGGCCTGGCAGCGTTATGAACCGTGATCGTCGCGCCCGGTGAGCCCCGGAGTGAGGCAAAGAGTGCACCCACATCGTCGGGGGCGGGCTGCGGTTCGGGCTCCCGTTTCGGCTCCGGCCTCGCCTCGACCGGCTCCGGCTCTTCGACCTCCTCCGGGGTTGGCTCCGGCTGTGGCGGTGGTGCCTCCTCGAATTCCGGCTCCTCGAAAAGATCTTCTTGAGGCTCCTCGGTCACCTCTCTGGCCGGGGGTGAGGGCCGCTCCGAGGCAGGACCCGTTGGTTTGCTCCCCTGCCTGTCGGCAGGAGGGATGATCCGCACCGTCTCCCCCAGCTGCCATATCTCCTCGTCGGGCTCGGTTCGGGCGGGGACGACCCTGACACTCGACGATTCCGCCGAGAGATCCAGGTCCTCACGCCGCTCCTCGAGACTCCCTTCGAGACGGCTGAGGGTCGAGCGCACCGTCTCTAGCTCGAGCATCAATTCTTCGCGCCGCTGTTCGAGGGCTCTGGTCCGCTCTTGGGCGCTCTCGGCCTGACGGTAGGCCTGCTCGATCAGGTCGTCGTGACGTTTCTTGGCCTCCGAGCCCAGCTTCTCCGAATCCATCATCGCGGCCCGGACAACGTCCTCGGCCTCGCGTCGCGCAGTCGAGGTCAGACGGTGAGCCTCTCGCTCCGCCTCTCCCATGACAGACAACACGTCCTGTTCGGCCTCACCTCGGATGCGACGCGCCTCTGCCGCGCTCTGATTGAGCAACTCGGTGCCCGTAGTCCAGGCGTCACCTCGAAGCGCCTCAGCATCGCTCCTGGCTTCCTTCCGCATTGCGTCGACCTCGGTCATCGCCTCAGATCGCCATCGTGCGGCGTCCATGGTGGCCCGCTCCCTCATCGAGTCAGCGGCCTCCTTGGCCGCCTGCAACACAGCCGCCACCTCGCGACCAAGGATCTCGAACTCGGACTCCAAGTCCCGGCCCCCGTACTCGCCCAGCCTGGTCGCGAGACGCTCCCGTTCTTTCTCGAGCTCGTCCAGATCGGCGGCGACGCGCTCGAGAAAGCCGGAAATCTGATCCGGGTCGAGGCCACGCCGGACGGTACGGAACTCCGCCCGCCGGATGTCGTCGGGGGTGATGTCAGAAGCCATCGGCTCTAGAAGATACCGATCGGGCCGGATTTCGCCCGGGTTTGGGCTCGGTCAGGCCTGGTCGAGGCCCTCGAAGAAGTCGATGGCATCCTGCAATGTGCCTATAGACACGATCTCGATGGACTCGCGGGGTGCGGTCATAGCCGACTCGTAGTTGTCCGCAGGGACGAGGATGTACTCGGCACCGGCTGCCTCCGCCCCCACGACTTTCTGACGAATTCCACCGATAGGCCCCACGGCGCCGTCGTAGGCAATCGTTCCCGTGCCGGCCACGATGTGTCCGTTCGTCATCTCGCCGGGCGTCAGCGTGTCGATGATGGCCAGGGCGTGCATCATCCCAGCCGACGGTCCGCCCACGTCTCCAGCTTCGATCGTCAACGGAAACGGTGGCTCGCTCAGCTCGCCGACCGTTATCCCGATCATGGCCCCGCCTTCGGGATCGTCACGCTCGGCGAGCTCCACCTGAACGGTCTGGGGGTCCCCGTCGCGGGTGACACCGACATCGATCACGTCACCCGGCTCGAGCCCTTCCAGAAGTTCGGTGAGATCGGTGCTTCGCACGATCTCGGCGCCGTTGAACGAATCGACGGAGTCGCCGATCTCGAGCACGTCGGCAGCCGGGATGTCGGGGACGAGGTCGGTGATCAGGACATCTGTGGGGACCATCTCATACCCAAGGTGTTCCAGCGCCACCGTGATAGCCCGCGTCTGGGAGTCGTCCATCTGCTGGAGCACCCGCTTCCGGTAGTCCTCATCGGTCTCGTCGGGCTGGCGGAAGGCTTCCTTGGGCACGAGGTCGATCGTCGGGTCGAACCCGGCGATCATGGCCTCGAACAGGTTGACCTCCTGGCTGACCACAGTGAGCATCAGGAGCTCTCCCTCGGGAGGAAAAGTGTCGACCTCGCCGGCGACGATGGCGTCGGCGGCATCGGACACCGGGCCGGACGAAAAGGCCAGATAGGGCAGCTCCAGGTTCCAAATGCCCAAGACCAGAGCGCCCACGAGGAAAAGAGCCCCCACCAGGTAGAGGGGCCAGATAGATCCACGTTGGGCCTGGTCTTGCATCATGAAAGGGTACCGGTGGGCCGCGAAGGGCGGTTCTAGCTCTTTAAGGTGACAGACGTCCGGTTTGCAGGAGATAAAGATGACATCGGCAGTCATTGTCCAACGGGTTGTCCCCCGGTCACGTGTCAACTCGGTGCTGCTCGTCATCGGCGCCGCAGCATTGACCGCACTGG
>JARDZU010000274.1 GCA_029240695.1 Acidimicrobiia bacterium
CTGGAGCCATTTGATTTTCGGGTTGGCAGTGCCGGTGCTGATTCTTGCGGTCGCCGGGTTGGTAGCCGGTGCGACCTACGGGGCGATCGTCGGCGATGTCGCCGACCAGGCCATGCGGGTGCTCGGCGCAGCGATGCTTCAACTCCCCGCGGTCTGGATCCTGACCGGCACCGCCATGGCGTTGTACGGCCTCGCCCCCAAACGTGTGGGCCTGAGCTGGGGGGTGCTGGTGGCGTGTCTGATCCTGGGTCAGCTGGGCCAGATCCTTCGTTTCCCGCAGTGGAGTCTGAACCTGTCCCCGTTCACGCATATCCCGGTGTTCGGCGATGACATCGAGGTGTTGCCCTTGGCGGTCCTACTCGTGGTGGCAGCCGCTCTGGTCGCTGCCGGTCTGGTCGGTTTCCGCCGACGCGATATGGGGTCGTAGGCCATAGGTGGTAGGTCGTAGGTAACGTCGCCTACCACCTACCACCTACTACCTAGAACCTCTGAATGTTCGACAGCCTGACCCAACGGTTCGAGGACGTCTTCGCCTCCCTGCGAGGAAAAGGGCGCCTTTCCGAGAAGGACATCGACGCTGCTTTGCGCGAGGTCCGTCTCGCCCTGCTCGAAGCGGACGTGAATGTCAAGGTGGTGAAGGACTTCCTGGCTCGGGTCAAGGAACGGGCTATGGGAGAGGATGTCTCCAAATCGCTCTCACCCGGCCAACAGGTGATCAAGATCGTTCACGAGGAGCTGGTCACCACCCTTGGGTCGGAGGCAGTGCCGCTGAAAAAGGCCGCCCCGCCGCTGACGATCCTCATGGTCGGCCTCCAGGGCTCGGGCAAGACCACCACCGCCGGCAAGCTGGCCCGTCTCCTCCAGAGCCAGGGCAAGAAGCCCTTGCTGGTCGCGGCCGACCTGCAGCGACCGGCGGCGATCGACCAGCTCGAGACCCTTGGCGGCCGCATCGACGTCCCCGTTTTCGTCGACCGCAAGGGCAAGCCCGCCCGTCTGGTCAAAGCCGCCATGAAGGAAGCGACGCGGTCGGGTAGAGACGTCGTGATCGTCGACACTGCGGGGCGTCTGCAGATCGACCAACAACTCATGGGCGAATTGGACGATGTCCGCAAGGCGGCCGACCCCGACGAGGTGCTACTCGTCGTGGATGCCATGACCGGTCAGGATGCAGTCAACGTCGCTTCGGGGTTCCAGGAGCGTGTCGGGCTCACCGGTGTCGTCCTCTCCAAGCTCGACGGAGACGCTCGTGGTGGGGCTGCGATCTCGGTGCGCGAAGTGACCGGGGCGCCGGTGAAGTTTGCAGGCGTGGGCGAGGGGCTCGACGACCTCGAGCCGTTCTATCCCGACCGCATGGCCTCCCGAATCCTGGGCATGGGCGACATGATGGGCCTCATCGAGAAGGCTGAGGCGACCTTCGACGAGGCGGAAGCGGAGAAGGCGGCGAAGAAGCTGCAGAAGGGCGAATTCACCCTCGAAGATTTTCTTGCCCAGTTTCAAGCGATGAAGCGGATGGGGCCTCTGAAGGACATCCTTGCTATGATTCCGGGTTCCGGTTCGCTCATGCGCGAGGTGGATGTCGACGACCGTGACCTGCGTCGCGTCGAGGCGATCATTCAGTCGATGACTCCAGAAGAGCGCCGGAACCCAAAGCTCATCGGTGGCAGCCGAAAGCGCCGCATCGCGTCCGGTTCGGGCACCAGGCCCCAGGACGTGAATCGGGTGCTCAAGCAGTTCGTCGACGCGCAGAAGATGATGAAGATGCTGGCCGGCGGCAAAGGGGCTCCCTCGTTGCAGGGTCTCTTCCCGGCGCAGCGAACCAAGAGGTGAATCGATGGCCGTGAAGATGAGATTGATGCGGATGGGGAAGAAGAAGACCCCTTCGTATCGCGTGGTGGTGGTCGACGGCCGTGCGCCGCGTGATGGCCGCTATATCGAGCAGATCGGGCGCTATGACCCCCAGCAGGACCCGTCGCTCGTCGAGATCGACAACGAAAAGGCCGCGTCGTGGCTCTCGAAGGGTGCCCAGCCCACAGAGGCCGTCGAGAAGCTCCTGAACATCTCCGGTGCGATGAACACGATGAAGGTCCGCACCGGCCAGATCCACACCGTGGGGGCCAAACCGGCTGAAGAGCCCGCTCCGGTTTCTGCCGCAGTCGATGAGCCGGTCGCCGATACGCCGGAGCCTGCCGACGAATCCGTCACCGAGTCACCGGCTGCCGACGAACCGGTTGCCGAGGAGATAGCAGCCGACACGTCCAACGAGGAGGAGTGATCTTGGCCAAAGGCGAGATCGTCGAGCGAGTGGTGACCTATGTGGTCAAGAGCATCGTGGAGGAGCCCGACGAGGTCTCCGTGACCATGGTCGAGCAAGGGCCTGACGAGGTGGTGGCCGAGGTTCGCACCGCCAAGGGCGACATGGGCCGTGTCATCGGACGGAGGGGCCGGGTGGCCAAGGCGATCCGTGCCGCCGCCGGTGCCGCAGGGGACGAAGAGGGCATCAACGCTGGCGTCGAGTTCCTCGACTGATTCCGAGCGCTACGTCATCGGGAGGCTGGGGCGGCCTCACGGGCTCGACGGGTACCTAGGGATCTACGTCGACGAGGAGGACACGGTCAGCCTCCAGCCCGGTTCGACTGTCTACTTGGAGGACCGTCCGCACGTGGTGCGGGCGATTCGTCGCGTCGACCGCGGTTTCCAGGTGGCCTTCGATGGGAT
>JARDZU010000125.1 GCA_029240695.1 Acidimicrobiia bacterium
ACTTCGCGGGTGTTGCCCAGTTTCTCGGCGGTGGCGTCGATGGCGCGGAGCAGTAGAGCATCTTCGTCGCCCTCTTCGGGCCAGGTCATCAGCTCTTCGGCCACGGCGGTGCTGGCCCCCCAGGTGCGGAAATCCTTGGCGGTGAACGGTCCGCTCATCGTCTCGGCGAGATAGGTGTTCACGTCGGTAGAAGTGATGGCGGCGACTCCGTCGTCTGTCTCATAGCCGAAGAGCGTCTGGCCACCGAGCTCCTGGCATTGCGATATCAGACCGGCCAGACGTCGGTCCTGGAACACGAGCTGATGGTCTGCCCCACCTTTGCCTGCGAAGTCGAAATGGACATGGAGCCCGTCTACCGCGACATGCTCGCAGGTGATCGTGGTGAGCCCGTATGCATCGTTCTCGTCGGCATATTTCCGGTTGCCCACCCTGATCAAGGTTCGATCCATCACGGCGACAGCGAGGGCGGTCACCTTCAACCGGGAGAGCCCCTTGCGTGACAATTCTGAGTCGGTGCGTCTCCGCAATTGTGTGAGGCGCCTCCCGAACTCACCCATACGCTCGAACTTCACCTCGTCGCGGGTTTCCTCCCAAACCGGGTGATAGATGTACTGCTTGCGGCCGGCTTTGTCGTAGCCGGTGGCGAGGATGTGGCCCGACCTATCGGGCGAGATCCAGACATCGGTCCAGGCCGGCGGAATGACGAGGGAGTCGATCCACTTCCGGACCGAGCCGTTGATCGTATTCCCCTTGGGGTCTGAATAGGAGAATCCACGCCCGCGCCGGATTCGGCGAATTCCCGGGTTCTCGTCGGTGACGTAGTTGAGCCCGGCATCGGCGGCGAGTGACATCGATTCGACAGAGATCATGGCCGCCCAGAGATTTCCCCCTGTGGGGCGGGACCAAACGGGATTCAGGTCAGCTCACGAGTGCGAGTGCGCTGACCTCCACCAGACATCCGGGCGGGCGAGCCCTGAGACCTGGATGACAGATAGCGCAGTTGGATGGTCCACCACGAGAAGGGACCCACCCTCGATTCCGGGTTGATATGGGTCACTGACATGTGTGTCCTCCCGACGAAGGGGGTCATTCAAGGCCCAGGCCTTCCAGTTCCCCTGTCTGACGCGGCCAAACCCAAAGCGATGGGTTAGCCAAGAGAGAGCAGGGGGTAATTGAGGGCGACTACCCGGGAGTTGCCATCCGAGAGGCCCCTGAGCCGAGTTCGTCCACCATCCCCGCCGACACGCCAGAGTCCAGAGCGGAGCGTGTTCTCCACATTGCTGCATTCACTTTTGTGGGGGCCATGATGTTGTTGGCGGCAACTTCCCTTCTCGGCGTTCGGACCGGGACGGTGGCCGCGCAGGGCGAGGGCTATTCGATCGAGGTGTTGCTCACACATGTCAGTCGCCCTGGTCTCGCCACTCCGTTCGAAGTGGAGATCTCGACGATGGACGGGTCGGACCTTCCGGAAACGATCACTCTGCGCTTGGACACGTCCTACATGTCCATTTTCGATTTCAACGGCCTGGAGCCGACGCCATCCGCATCGTTCAGCACCGAGCGCTGGACGTGGTGGTCCTTCGACGTCCCGCCGGAGCAATCGAGTCTTCGCGTCGGTCTCGATGCCAGGCTCGAGCCCTCTGTGCAATGGGCGAGATCGGGGTCGGCCACGCTGGAGATCGACGGTTCGAGCTTGGTCGGAGTCGATTTCACCACTTGGGTCATGCCCTGAGGAGGGAATCATGGAGATATTGCTGCGGGCGACAGTTGTGTATTGGTTTCTCTGGCTCGTGGTCCGAGGGACAGGGAAGAGATCGCTTTCCGAGCTGACGCCGCTCGACCTGCTTCTGATCGTCGTCGTGGGCGATCTCGTCCAGCAGGGCGTGACCCAGGAAGACATGTCAGTTACCGGGGCCATCATTGCCGTATCCGTATTCGTGGGGTGGACCCTCCTTGCAGATGCTTGGGAGCGGCGATCGAAGAACGCGAGACGTCTGTTGGTAGGGGAGCCGGTGATCGTCCTCCGCTCCGGCGAGCCATTGCATGACAGGCTGGACAAAGAGCGGGTCACAGTCGAGGAGCTGAAGGAAGCAGCCCGGTTGGATGGCTATGGGGACCTCGGCGACATCGACTACGCCGTGCTGGAGACGGACGGGAAGCTCAGTTTCATACCGGCGAAGACCAAATGAAAAGGCGGGCCCTGTCGGGCCCGCCTTTCTGGTTGGCTCGTGTTTGTTCTAGAGGATATAGATCAGAAGGGCGATGATCAGCAACACCCCGACAATCGTCCAGATGACTCCGGTTCTTGCCAAGACAGCCTCCTTTGCGTCGGGGTCCCTTACCCGCCCGCCTCAGCGGCGAAACGCAAAGTATGTCTCGCGGTTGAGGGTTGGCCGCTGCGGGTAAAGGCAGCCGCCCATGTCGACCGATCCCGCGATAATTGCCGACCACCTGACCAAGCGCTTCGAAGAAGAGGCTGGGGTCTTCGACCTCGATCTTCGAGTGGAGCGCGGGCTGATCGTGGCCCTGATTGGCCCGAGCGGGTCCGGAAAGACGACCACCGTACGTCTCATGACCGGTCTGCTCGCCCCCGACTCGGGATCGATCTCGGTCCTTGGGCAAGATCCGACGAGGTTCACAGCGGACACACGGGCACGCATTGGCTATATGGCCCAGGATTCGGTGTTCTTTCCCGACCTGACCCTCCGGGAGAACCTCAATTTCGCAGCCTCCTTGTTCGGAGTCCCTCTCCGACGGAAGCGTCGAGTGAACGAGATGGTTGAGCTCCTCGACCTGGGCGACTCAATTGATCGACTGCTGCGCGATGCCTCTGGCGGTGAGAAGAGAAGATTGTCTCTGGCGGCGACGTTGATCCATGGCCCCGACCTGCTGTTCCTAGACGAGCCAACCGCAGGCATCGACCCGATCTTGCGGCAGAAGTTCTGGGACCACTTCGAGCACCTCTCCGAGCAGGGGTCGACACTGATGGTCACCACCCAGTACGTGGGTGAGGCGGCCTTCTGCGATCTCGTCGGCGTGCTCGCCAAGGGGAGAGTGCTGGCTCTGGACACACCGGACGGGTTACGGCGGCGTGCCCATGGGGGCGACCTGTTCGACGTGGTTTTCGTCGCGCCACCGGCACGTGACGACCTGGTTGCCCTCACACGAGCCGATGGGATCAGCAAGGTGACCTGGCTCGACGATCACAGCGTGCGCTTGGTCGTGGCGGATGCCGGAGAGATTTCTTCCACCCTTGCCGACTGGGCAAGCCAGCGGGGCGTCGAGCTGGAACGATCGGAGGCTTTTGTGCCGCCATTCGACGACGTTTTCGTCGAATTGGTGAGCGCCGCCGAGGATGAGGAGACTGATCCGGAAGGCGACGTAGCCCTAGCGGGCTGAGCGATTGAATGAGATCTCTGATCCGGAGCCTCGCCTTCCTTCGCAAAGAGCTGGTTTCCGTCTGGCGACAGCCACGGTTGATCGCCACGCTGGTATTAGGGCCTTTCCTGATTCTCTTTCTCTTTGGGCTCGGCTATCAGGAGTTGCCCGAGCCCTTCCGAACCGTGGTGGTGGCGGAGGAGGACGGATCTGCCATTGGCGTCGATGCCTCCGAGCTGGACGAGGCGTTTGGCGAAGGCATCGATCTGGTCGAAGTCAGCGATGATCTCGATTCGGCCCGCCAGAGCCTCGTTTCGGGGCAGATCGATCTGGTCCTCGTCGCCCCGGAGGACGGGCTCGAAGCGCTGGAGCGTGGGGAGCAGGCGACCTTTTCGATCTTCCACGCGGAGATCGACCCGGTGATGACGGGAAGCATCGACTTGCTCGCACGTCTGTCCGTGGATCAAATCAATCAGGAGGTGCTCACCGGCATCGTGGAACAGGCGCGGGCCGAGTTGAGCCAGACTGATGGCCCGTTGGCCGATGCCCTGGAAGACGTGCCGGACATCGATCCTGCTCTGTTGGTCAGCCCGTTCACAGTGGAGACGAGCCCGGTGACCGAGCAACCCCCGTCCCAGGCGGCGTACTACGCGCCGGGGGTACTGATCCTGCTGGTCCAGCATCTCGCTCTGACCTTCGCTGCCCTGTCCCTGGTTCGTGAGCGGCAGCTCGGTATGACCGAGATGTTCCGCGTCTCGCCGTTGACGGTCAGGGAGGCAATGTCGGGCAAATATCTGTCTTTTCTCGTGCTCGGGATGGCTCTCGCCAGCGGCCTCGCCGTCACGATGCCACTGCTGGGGATCGAGGTCCAGGGGCCCCTCTGGTCTTTCGCGCTCATCGTCGCCCTGGTGATCTTCGCCTCACTAGGTCTCGGGTTCGCCCTGTCGGGCTTGGCTGAGAGCGACAGCCAGGCCGTTCAATACTCAATGGTGGTGCTGCTCGTCTCGATCTTCTTCACCGGCTTCGTCCTACCACTGGATCAGCTCACAGTCCCGGTCCGCTGGGTTTCGTATCTCGTGCCGGGCACCTACGGGATCGCCGGGCTCCAAGACGTGATCTTTCGCGGGCAACCGGCTTCTCCGCCGCTGATGGGGGCCCTCTTGATGTATGGCCTCGTGATGGTGGCGCTCGCCTGGCTCGCAGTCCGGAAGGACGTTGAGCCGGCGAACGCCCCAGCCGTGGAGGTCAGTTAGACATCAACTGCTCGAGGTTGGTCCGAAGCTCCTCCCACGCCGTGCGAACATCCTCGTTGACTTCGATCTCGTCCAACTGCTGCTCGAACGCATCCAAACTCGCCTCGATCTCCTCCCGCGCGATCGTCCCGTCCTCGCGGATCGACTCGACGGAGGCAGTCAGTTCGGCATTCAGCGTGTCCCAGGCCGACCTCACCTCCTCGGCAGACTCTGACTCGGCGATGGCATCGGACAACGTCTGGATGTCCTCCTGGAATGCGGCGATGGCGGCGAGCGCTTCGGAAGATGCGTCGGTCCCGCCGGATGTGCCGGCCAGTGTCGTGCCTGTGAGCGCTTCGGACGTCGTGCCCCCGGTCGCACCGGAACATGCCGCAAGGGCCAGTAGCCCGGCGAATGCGATGGATGTGACTGCTTTTCTCATTGCTTGCTCCAATCGGTAGTCAGCGTGTCGTGATCGACTGCCAGCCCTGCCGGGCCGACTGCCAGAGAACTCCCAAGGTCTCGGAGTCGCCCTTGAGCAGGGAGGACATGTATTTCCCGAACTGATCGAGGGTGACATGGGGCGGGATGGTCGGGACGTCCGGGTCACAGACCACTTCGAGCACTGAAGGGCGGTCGGCAGCCAGCAGCTCGTCCCAGGCCGGGCCGACCTCCTCAGGTTTCTCCACCTTGATGCCACGTAACCCGATCATCTCGGCGAAATCGGCGTAGGGGAACGATGGGACCTCCTGCGACTCCTCGAATCTCGGATTCCCTTCGAAGGCCCTCATCTCCCAGGTGACCATGTTGAGGTCGCCGTTGTTGAGGACGCAGACGATCAGCCTCGGGTCGGCCCACCGCGGGTAGTAATCGCGAGCTGTGATCAGCTCGTTGAGTCCCAGCATTTGCATCGCCCCGTCGCCGACAAAGGCGATGGCTGGGCGGTCAGGATGGGCGAACTTCGCCGCGATCGCGTAGGGGACACCCGGCACCATGCTGGCCAGATTCCCCGAGAGGGACCCCATCATCCCGCGCCGCATCTTGATGTGCCTGGCGTACCAACTGGCCGCCGTACCTGAGTCCGTGGTGACGATCGCCCTGTCGGGCAGCCGGATATTCAGCTCCCAAAAAGGCCGTTGCGGAGCCATCGGCTCGCCATCCATCGTCGCCTGCCTCCCGATCATCTCCCACCAGCGCTCCACGTCGTCCTCGATTCCCTCCTGCCACGAACGATCTTCCTTGGGCTGGAGAAGGGGGAGGAGAGCGGAAAGTGTTGCCTGGGCGTCACCCACCAGCGCCAGCTCCATCGGGTAGCGGATCGAAAGAAGTTTCGGATCGATGTCGATCTGGACACCGCGGGCCTGTCCTTCTGGTGGCAGGAACTCGGCATACGGGAAGCCTGATCCGATCATGAGGAAGGTGTCGCACTCCATCATGAGGCGCCAGGACGGCGCGGTGCCGAGCAACCCGATCGATCCTGTGACGAATGCTTCATCGTCCGGAACCGCTGCCTTTCCGAGGAGTGCCTTGGCCACTCCGGCGCCCATACGGTTGGCGACCTGGATCACTTCGTCGGTGGCGCCCAGGGCACCAGCGCCCACCAGCATGGCCACCCGCTCACCGGCATTGAGTATGTCGGCGGCTTGCGCCAGGTCCTCCGGCGATGGAACCGGCCGGTGACGAGTGAAAGCGGAACCCGAGAACGCCGCTCCGTGCTCGCGAGGCGGACTCTCCACCGCATCGAGAGCTTGCACGTCGTCCGGAATGATGAGACATGTGACGGTTCGCTCCGACAATGAGATGCGTATCGCCCGATCGACCAGATGCCGGATCTGCTCGGGCACCATGACGACCTGTACGAAGTCGCCGGCAACGTCCTTGAAAAGCGAAAGCAGGTCGACTTCTTGCTGATAGGAGGCACCCAGAGACATGCGGCTCTTCTGGCCGACTATCGCCACCACCGGCTGGTGATCCATCTTGGCGTCATAAAGCCCGTTCAGAAGATGGATCGCTCCAGGCCCCGACGTTGCCAGACAGACACCGGGGATGTCCTCATCGGTGAACTTGGCGAAACCGCCGGCCATGAACGCGGCCATTTCCTCGTGACGAGGCTGAATGAAGTCGAATCGGTCTCCGGCCCGGTCCAGGGCTCCGAGGATGCCATTGATGCCATCACCAGAGTACCCGAAGATGGTGCGAATCCCCCATTCCTCGAGACGGTCGAGCAAATGGTCGGCCACGGTGTGTGCCATTTGAAACCCTCTCAGACAGCCAGAGCCACCCTTGCGGGTGGCTCCGACTCAGCTTCCAAATCGACTCAGAACTGCGAGTCGACGATGGAATCGTCTTCTAGACGCTCGCGAATCTGCTCGGCAGACTCACCGGTCCTCTCCTTGATGCGACCGACCAACTCCTCGTAGTTGCCCTCGGCAACATCGAGATCATCATCAGTCAGATCGCCCCAGGCCTGCCGGGCCTTGCCCTTGAGCTGGTCCCAGCGACCCTCCCACTTCATCTGAGTGGAATCCTGCATGACACACTCCTTTTCTGGCGTCGAAGGCATCGAGCCTCCATTTTTCAAAGGCCACTTACCACTCCGTGACGAGGCGGAAACCTCACTCGTTTTTCCCGCGGTTTCCCGATCGTGGCATTGGGAAAAGGGGTGCCGATGCCGAATTCGATCCCAACCGTCGCCATCGCCGAGTCATGCACTGGAGGCTTGGTCATGGCTCGAATCGTCGCCACTCCGGGAGCGGGTGATTGGTTCAAGGGTGGGCTGGTCGCGTATGACAGGGAAGTGAAGTCTGAACTCCTCGGAATCGCACCTGGTCCGGTTGTCACCTCAGCGGCAGCACAACAGATGGCGAGATCAGTGCGGGAGCTCCTCGGAGCGGATCTCGGAATTGCCACCACAGGTGAGGCCGGCCCGGAACCCGAGGAGGATGTGCCTGTCGGCACCTTGTTTGTCGGAGTGGCCGACAGGGACTCGGTTCGTGTTCACCACATCGTCCTATCCGGGGGGCCGGATGAGATTCGCGCCTCGGCCACCGAGCTGGCGCTGCTTCATCTGCGTCGCCGAGCCGGTCTTGATGTCAGGCTTCGTGCCGGCTAACCGTCAGGCGAGCTGATGGTGGGTCGGATCGAGAAGGACTCGCGCACCCCCGCAAGCTCGAGCAGCCGCATTACCGGCCCTTCACCGACAACCAAGCGAAGGACTCCACCGGACTCATCGAGGCGAGATCTCTGGGTGATCAGGACCTTGAGTCCCGCCGAGTCCATGAACTCGGTCTTGCGCAGATCCAGGAAGACTTCCTTCTTGGAGAATTTGGCGAGCGCCTTTTCCAACGTCGGAGCAGTCGAGATATCGATCTCTCCCTTGACGACGACCACGTTGTGCCCGCCGATCCGGCTGGTTTCCAGATTGAATTCCGGCCCCAACTCCACCACTGCTTAGCCCGCCCGCCCTTTTGGATCAGGTTTCATCACCGGAGTAAGAGGGTAAGTCATCGCTCAGTGACCTCCACTGACTCTTCTCTCATCCTGCCCGCGGATGGTAATGGATCGCGACCCGCCAGTTCCGATGAACCGGGGAGCCGTGTTTGGCTGTACTCCGGCGATGGCGAGGATGCCCCGGTCGACATCGAATCCTCCTTGCCCGACATCGGCAAGAAAGACCTGCTGTGGGCAGACGTCGATATCGAATGCGCCGGGGACCTGAGCCCGCTGTGGGAGAAGCTTGAGATCGAGGAACTGGTCGCCAGCATCGATCAGGACGCCGATCCGACTCTGATTCACCAGAACGGCGTCCTGGAACTCGCGGTGAAGGCGCTGCGGGTCGGGCCTCGTCCCGCGCCCATGACGTTGCATTGTCTCGTCGGCCCCAACTGGGTGGTGACGTTGCACAAAGGAGAACTCGACTTGGTCGATGAGTTCAACAAGCCCCTCAACGGCGATACCCGGATCGGGGATCTGAACGGGCCGGCCTTCCTCTCGTTGGTGCTTGACTGGCAGATCTCGGGCTACTTCGGTGTGATCGAAAGCCTGCAAACTGAGATCGACGAACTAGACGAGGAGCTT
>JARDZU010000126.1 GCA_029240695.1 Acidimicrobiia bacterium
AGCAGCCAGACAGACGGCGATGCGGCCCCCGAATGAATGGCCGACCACGACCGGTGGCGACTCGAATGTGTCCAGAACGGGGGCAACGAGTGCCGCATAGCCCTCGGCCCCGAGAATGTCACTCGGTGCGGGAGTCGCCCCAAATCCAGGGAGATCGATTGCCAGGGCGTCGAATTCGGCCAATGATGCGGCGAAATCGTTGCCGCGGCGCCCCCAGCCATGAAGCGCCAGCACCCGCGGCGATCCGTCACCATATGCCTCCGCAAACAATGCGCCGTCGGCAAGGGCGCGCAAAGCCACGTATCTAGTCCTCGTTCGGAAATGCCGAGAATACAGTCGGAAGGCTTCCATTCAGTGACATGGACGGGATGACACCGACGACGCATCAGGCGATGGCCCGTTTCCGGGCCTCTTTGCTTCGTCGCGCCTCGGCCGTGGCCTGGGTGGTCCTGATCATCATTGCCGCACAGGCGGTTCGCCAGCAGGTATTCACCCAACCCGGGTTCTGGATCCCGATGGCAGGTCTCGCCGCGATGCTGATCATCTCCACCGCCACGCGATGGGATCGGCCGATGGCGACCCGGTATGCCCCCTGGATCGCTGTCGCCTGGCTGAGCGGTCTCATCCTCGGAATCACAGCCTTTGCCTTGATCGAGCCGCTCGAGGCGACGGCCACTCCCATCCTCTACGGGATCGCCGCAGTGTCAGGGCTTCTCCTCACCTGGTGGGCTCATGCGTTCATGACCGTGCTAATCGGACTCGCTATCGCGTTCATTGCCCGCGAGGGGGGTGCGGACGCGATCGCTGACGTCGTGGCCCCGGTCCTCACTGTCGCTGTGGTCTCCGCCGCCACCGCCCTCGTTGGTCTGGAGTTCGAACGCGAGGCGGTCCGGTCGGCATCACGTGAGACGCAGATCGACCAGCAGCGTTTGGACTTCGAGCGTCTCTACGAGGTGAGCGCCACGCTGGCGCGGGCCGAGTCGCTCGCCGAGATCGTGCCCCATCTCGTTGGCACCATCTGCAAGTATCTGGACGCGCAGGTCGGCGTGGTCCTCCTCTACAACCCAGAACGTCATCGTCTCGAGGTGATGAGCCCGATCTGGGTCAACGGGTATCCCCTGGAGACCGACCCGATCGTCCTCGATGTGGCCTCGCCTGCCATCGTCGCCCAGGTGTACCGGTCGGGGCGCCCGTTCTTCGTCCGGGACATCGACCAGGACACCGACGCCCACGTCCTCCTCAGGGAGCTGGGGTTGCGCCAGGCCCTGGTAGCGCCGTTGAAGGTCGAGAACCTGCGGGTGGGCGCCATCATCGTCGGCGACCCCTATGTCGGCACC
This sequence comes from Acidimicrobiia bacterium, assembly GCA_029240695.1. Lineage (GTDB taxonomy): Bacteria > Actinomycetota > Acidimicrobiia > Spongiisociales > ZC4RG35 > JARDZU01. Next base: position 1,338 of record JARDZU010000126.1, read on the forward strand.
TTCAACGAGGATCAGCTCGACCAGCTCGGCTCCTTGGCTGCTCCTGCCGGCCTCGTTCTGTCTCAGATCGGGCGTTACGAGGCGCAGGCAGAGATGACGAGACGTCTGGAAGAGGTGGCCCAGATGAAGACCGACTTCGTGTCGACCGTCAGCCACGAGCTCCGCACCCCACTCACCTCCATCATCGGTTCGCTGGACACCGTCAACCGGCCCGAGCTGGCCCCGACTCAGGTCGCAGCACAACAGCTCCTGTCCACGGCCCGTCGTCAGGCTGGCCGGCTCCAGCGTCTGATCGACGACCTGCTCGTGGTGTCCCGGATCGACCGGGGGGCCATACCGGTCCATCTCGAGCCGGTGCCGCTCAAACTGGCTTTCGAAGAGGTGAACCGGGTTGTCTCGATCGAACCGACGTTCACCATCGAGCCCCCGGACCTCATCGTCGAGGCCGACCGCGACCATCTCACCCGGATCTTGATCAACCTGGTGGAGAATGCCGCCAAGTACGCGGTGGGGAGCCCGGTCGAGCTCTACGCCTGGGAGCGTCCCAACAAGGCTGTGATCGCGGTCGTCGACCACGGGCCTGGGATCCCTGACGACGAGAGGGAGCGGGTCTTCGAGCGGTTCACGCAGATCGACCAATCCGACACCCGGTCGAAGGGAGGGACCGGTCTCGGTCTCTCCATCGTCAAGAGCCTGGCCGAGGTGATGTACGGGGCGGTGCGGGTGGAAGCCACCGAAGGCGGCGGGGCCACCTTCGTTGTCGAGTTGCCCTTGGCGCGTGCCCTGCAGAAGGTCGAGAGCCGCTAGTCGGTGCGCTCGCCCCCGGAGGCGATGGCGTGAAACCCACCGTCGACGTGAACAACTTCACCTGAGGTCATCGGCGCCCAATCACTGAGGAGCACGCACACCATCCGGGCCACCGGGTCCGGGTTCGATCCGTCCCAGGAGAGCGGCGCCCGCTCCTTCCAAACCCGGTCGAAGGCATCGAAACCGGGGATCGACTTGGCGGCAACGGTGCTCAGTGGCCCCGCCGACACCGCATTGACCCTGACTCCGTGTGGCCCGAGGTCGCGGGCCAGATACCGGGTCACGCTCTGCAGGGCAGATTTGGCCACACCCATCCAGTCATAAGCCGGCCAGGCCTGCGAATTGTCGAAGTCGAGAGTGACCAATGCCCCACCCTCTGTCATAAGCGGAAGAAGGCCGACGGCCAGTGTCTTGTAGGAGAAGGCCGAAGTCATGAAGGCGGTCTGCGCCGATTCGGGCGGGGTGTTGAGGAAGTTGCCTCCGAGGGCGTCTTCGGGGGCAAAGGCGATCGCATGGAGGGCCCCGTCTATCCGTCCCCACCGCTCCCCCAGGTCCGACATCACCGACGAGACCTGATCGGCGTCGTTGATGTCGAGCTCCAGCACGGGACACGGCTCGGGCAGCCGCTGCACCGATCGCTCAGTCAAACGGAGACCTCGTCCAAAACCGGTAACGACGATCTCGGCGCCCTCCTCCTGGGCAATCCTGGCAACGTGCCAGGCGATCGAGTCATCGGTGAGGACCCCGGTAATGAGGAGTTTCTTGTTCTCGAGCAGCATCGCGACCTCCTAGAAGTTGCCGCCAAAGGTGAGGATCCCCCTGATGGCGAGCCCCATTGTGAACAAAAGCAGCAGGCCGTAATACATCGCCGGCCGTTTGCGGAATTGGGACCGATAGATGTAGGCGAACGAGAGGGTCACCGCGATGACGACGCCATAGAAGACGTGCTGGTTACCCGGATCGACACCGCCATTGGCCACGATCACCCCGATGACGATCTGGAGGAGGAGGGCCGAGATCGCCAGCCCGACGCCGTAATAGAAGGCCTGCGGCGGGGGCTCGCGACGTCTGATCAGGATCCCCCAGAGTCCCACGATCCCGCTGATCCCGGCCGCGATATACCCCCAGTTGGTGTGGAAATCGCTCAACGAAATGAGCATAGGGACCGGTGCAAATGACTCGTCGTCACCTGTACAATTGACCCAGGAGGCTGGTGAAATGTTCGAAGCGGTGGAGTTCACAGAGGTCCGCGGAAGTGACGAGCCCGATCAGCGGGTGATCGGCACCTTTCCGGACGAGATCGGTGCGGTAGAGGCAGTCCGGTCGGCCAAGACAGAGTTCGTCGAGTCCGGTTCGGAGGATTTCGCCTGGTGGGTGGTCCGTCAACCCGGAGCCACTCTGGCGCAGTTCATCTCCGATTCGAAGAGCGACAAGGAATTCATCGTCGATCTGACGACGGGTCAGCTGATCGAGGTCTGACCTTTCCGGGACGCTCAGGTGGTTTGCGTCGGCGTCTCCCGCATCTCGATCAGCACCTCAGCGTGGGTGAAGCGCTGGACCAGCGCAGCCCACATCCGGGCGACGAAGGACGCAAACGCCTTCGTCGGCCACCAGGTGAACATGTAGAGGCGGCCGTTCGACTTACGCCCCTCGATCCACCATCCGAAGCGTCGGCCCGGATGGATCACCAACGGTTGATACGCCGCAGACTGCGTGTTCATGGCGACCGAGCCTACCGACGTTGATTGGGTCCCACTCAAACTCACCCGGCGCCGGGCTTCGGGCTGACCACAGGACAGCTGATCGAGGTCTGACCGTCCAAGGCCGGCGTCATTCGCCCTCCCTAGGCTTGACTTTGTGGCTGAACCTCCTGTCCCGGACACGGAGCGGGTGCGCACCGCAGAGGTGATCGCCGCCGCCTGTCTGGCCACCGATCTGGGAATGGGCTTCCCGTTCGAGCACGGGCTTCAGGCGACTTTGGTGACGTGTCGCCTGGCGGAGCGTTTGGCCGTCGGCCCCGAGACAACGGCTGAGGCGTTCTACGTCAGCCTTCTCATGTACTCGGGCTGCACCACTGACTCCGACACAAACTCACGGATCTTCGGGGGGAGCTTGACCAGGAATGTGACGGCTCGACAGTTCGGCTCGACTCTCGAGGCGTTGGGAGGCGTTATACGGGCCCTTCCCGAGCCCGATTCCGGAACTTTGAAGCGCGGTATCGAGATCGCCGCTGGCCTTCCCAAGGCAGCCCGGTTCCGCCGCAGCCACTTCACCGCCTTGTGCGAGGTCGCGATGATGCTGTCGGAGCGGCTCGGCCTCCCCGAAGAGATCAACCGACTCTTCCTCTACCTCACCGAGCGCTGGGATGGCAACGGCGTCCTGGGCCGAAAGGCGGGCGGCGACATCCCCGTCGCATTGAGAATCGTGACGGTGGCCCGGGATGCGGCCTACCAAACCCTGATAGGCGGAGAGGAGCACGCCGCCCGCGTGATCAGGGAGAGGGCCGGGCATGCCTTCGACCCCGATGTGGCAATGGTGCTTTCGGACAATGCCTCGGAGATGCTTTCGACAGCCGATGACTCGCCCACAGTGTGGGACTCGGTCCTCGCTGCGGAGCCGGCGCCTCACCTCACCCTGGGCCCGGAAGGCGTCGACCGCGCTCTCGGCGCACTTGGCGACTTCGCCGATCTGGTCTCCCCATCATTGGTGGGACACTCGGCCGGCGTTGCTCGATTGGCCGGTGACGCGGCCACCGAGCTCGGCCTTGCACCAGCCGAAGTCACGAGCGCCCGCAGGGCCGGCCTGATCCATGACATCGGCCGCGTGGCGATCGATCCCCGAACGTGGCAGAAGGACAGCTCGCTCAATGCCGATGAGTGGGAGCAGGTGCGTCTGCACGCCTATCACACGGAGCGGGTCTTCAACCGATCACCTCTTCTGGCCCCCGTGGCCGCCGTCGCTTGCCGACACCATGAGAGGATGGACGGGTCCGGGTATCACCGCGGCTTGAACGCCACGTCCCTCGAGCCGTTGTCTCGCCTCCTCGCCGCTGCCGATGCGTTTCACGCCATGACGGAACCCCGGGACCATCGCCCCCCGATGCCGTCAGTTGATGCTGCTGCACATCTTCGTGAGGAATCCGCGGCCGGTCGCCATGACGGTGAGATGGTCGCCGCGGTCCTGCGCGCCGCCGGTCAACAGACATCTCCGGTAGCGCGCCCGGCCGGCCTTACCGAACGCGAAGTACAGGTGGTCCGGCTACTGGCCCGTGGCCTTCAGACAAAGCAGGTAGCGCGCGCTTTGGACATCTCGGCGAAGACGGCCGACAGGCACATCCAGAATGCGTACCGAAAGATCGGTGTCTCCACTCGGGCCGCGGCCACCCTCTACGCCAGCGAACACGGGCTGGTGCAATGGGGAGAACTCCCGATTTCAACCTGATCGCCCTTGCCATACGATCGATTCCATGTCGAGGGTGCATGGTGATCGAGGTCGAGCGGCCTGCAAACAGCTGATCACAGCAGGTGCACTCAGCCTGGGTCTCTCGATCGGACTGGTCGCAACTTCGACAGCGGGCACGACGACTTTGGGGGCACCGGCCTTGTGGCCCTGGCTCCTGACCGCTTTGCAGGTGCTCGCCCTGTGGTCGGCTGGACGCGGCCGGTGGTGGGGGTGGCTCCTGGGAGGAGCCGTGCAGCCGGTGTGGATCGCCTATGCCCTGGTAACCGGTCAGCTCGGTTTCGTGCCGGGATGCTTGGTTTCCGCCTGGGTACAGACCGCCAGTTTCATGCGACAGAGGACCGAAGGAGAGGATCATGCAAGGAAGTCGGCGAATCGCGACCATCGTCATCGGAGGTGGTCAGGCCGGGTTGTCGGTCGGATATCACCTGCAACGACTCGGGGTGCCGTTCGTCATCCTCGACGCCGAGGACACGATCGGTGGGGCCTGGCGGAGCCGGTGGGACTCGCTCCGCCTGTTCACCCCGGCCCGGTATGACGGGCTCGACGGCAAGCCCTTTCCCGCTCCCAGCCATGCGTTTCCAACCAAGGACGAGATGGCCGACTATCTGGAGGCGTACTCGGCCGAGTTTGACCTTCCGGTGCGAAGCGGCCAGCGAGTGACGACCCTCTCGAAGCGGTACTCCGCCTTCATCGTGGAAACGGACGACACCCGTTTCGAGGCCGACTCCGTGGTGGTGGCCATGTCCAGCTGGCAGGTCCCCCGCCTCCCAAACTTCGCCATGGATCTCAGACCCGAGATCAAACAGCTGCATACGACCGACTACCGGAACCCCTCTCAATTGCAGGACGGGCCCGTCCTGGTAGTTGGAGCCGGGAACTCGGGAGCGGAGATCGCACTGGACGTCGTGGGCTCCCACGAGACCATGGTCGCCGGCCCCGACACCGGCCACGTCCCGTTCCGAGTCGAAGGCAGGGTCGGGCGATTGATGGTCCCTGTCGTCCGGTTCGTATTTCATCGGGTCCTCACCAAGAGCAACCCGATCGCCCGGCGGAGGATGCCAAAGATGATCGCCTCCGGCGAGCCCCTGGTGCGGAGCAAGCCACGCGACCTGATCGAGGCGGGGATCGAGCGGATGCCTCGGGTTGTCGGCGCCGAGGATGGATGGCCAGTGCTCGCGGACGGTCGCGTCCTTCACCCGGCCAATGTCATTTGGTGCACGGGTTTCGAACCCGGCTTCTCCTGGATCGACCTACCCGTGTTCGAGGATGGTCGCGTCAAACACGATCGAGGTGTTGTCACAGAGGTCCCCGGTCTCTACTTCGTCGGCCTCAAGGGTCTCTATTCGGTGTCCTCCGCCCAGGTGAACGGAGTCGGCCGCGATGCAAAGCGGGTGGCGGGACTGATCAAGGCATCAGTCTCGAATCAGGATCAGCCGGCTCGGGCCCCTGCGCGCCGGTGAGAGCAAAGCGGGTCCTTGTTGTCGGCGGCCGGCTGGCTGGCCTGAGTGTGGGATGCTATCTCGACCTGTCGAGCCACGATGGCACGGACCCGACCCATGGGGACCCTGGTCGTCTCGAAGACCTGTTCGGCGATTTCGACAGGCCGGCCGTTGACCTGATTCGGGCGGCCACGAAGGCCCTGTCCATTTCGGCCCCATCGAAGAGGTAGCCACGGACGATTGGGTGAACGGCCGGGTTGTCCTGGTGGGTGACGCGGCACATGCCACCTCACCGAACATGGCGCAGGGTGCTGCCATGGCTTTCGAAGACGCCGCGGTACTCGCAGAGTGCCTCGCCGATCAAGCGTCGGTAAAGCGAGCATTGGGGACATACGTCACAAGGCGACTGCCTCGCATCCGGTGGGTTCGAGAACAGTCCCACCGGAGGGACAGGATCAGGTCTCTACCCGCGCCCGTTCGCAATCTCTCCCTCCGACTAGCGGGCAAGCGGATCTATCGGTCCAACTATGGACCGCTCATGGCTGACCTGTGAGTCAAGGCCTCATGTCCGGTCAACTCAACGAGGTCTGAGGTCGGGTCACCCTCGAGTTCGCTCCCGAGATGACAACCACGAGGATCAAGGCGATGAGACCTGTAACGACGGCCTCGTCGAGGGCGAAATAGACGGCCGCCACCAGAGCGATGGCGATGCCTATTAGCCACATCCACCCCGGCGCTTCGACGACTTGCCGAGATCTGAGCCCGGCCCACGCGACCACCAGACCGGGCATCAACATCAAAAACCCCAGCGGGCTCCCGCCGGGGAGTAGGGCCGCGCCGGCCACGATCATGGCGCCTCCCATCGTCAGTGCCTGCTTCGGGGCGCGCAAAGTGCTGATGGCCGGAGCGCCGAACACGAGCATCACAACGAACGCCTGAAACAGCGAGGATGGGGTGGCGCCACCGTCCGGGAAGATGAAACCCACCAGTACGAAGACCGCGATCGAAACGGCCAGGGCGCAGAGGGCGGCGACCCGGACCGCCGACAGCTGGCTGGCGTCAGCTGTTCTCCATGAGGAGGTCGGCGTATTCGTTCCTCACGACCTTCTTGTCGAACTTGCCAGTGCCTGTCTTGGGAATCTGCTCGATGAACAGGATCTTGTCGGGCAGCCACCACTTGGCGACCCGCTCCTCGAGGAAGGAATGCAGATCCTCCTCCGACACCTCGACGCCTTCTCGCGCAACGACGAAGGCCACCGGGCGCTCCTGCCATTTCACATGCTTCAGGCCAACGACGGTTGCCTCGCTCACGTCGGGGTGAGCCATGAGCGCATTCTCCAGGTCGATCGATGAGATCCACTCCCCACCCGACTTGATCACGTCCTTGGCGCGGTCGGTGATCTTGATGTAGCCCTCGGGCGTGATCTTGCATACGTCGCCGGTGCGGAGCCACCCGTCCTCGAACGACTGCGCTGAGCGGGTGTCCTGGTAGTACTCGGCGGCGATCCAGGGGCCGCGGATCAGTAGCTCACCGAACGCCTCTCCATCGTGGGGCAACTCCTCACCGATCTCGTCCACGATCTTGACCTGGAGGCCAGCC
>JARDZU010000275.1 GCA_029240695.1 Acidimicrobiia bacterium
AGGTCGATTCGTTTGGTCGGGTCGATGGTTTCCTGATCGTGATCCGATGTGACCAGGACCAAATCCTGGTCCCAGCGAATCGCCGAGCCGATCCCGGCGAGGGACGAGTCCAGCTCCCGGTATGACTCAATAGCCTCCTTCGAGTCCGGCCCGCACACATGGGCAAAAGTGTCGGGGCTGTTGAGCTGCGCGAAGATCAGGTCGGGTCTTCGATCCAGCGCCCCGATCACCCTCGTGGCGACCTCACGATCGGTGACGTAGCCGAACAGGTCCAGCTCGGTCTCATCGGGAACCTGACCGTCTGGCGGCCAATGCCTTCCTGCCGTCTGAGCTGCCATCACCCCGATGAGATGCTGGTCGCCAACGACGACCTCGCATTCCCGGTCGAGGAAAGTCGGGGAACGAGGGCCGAGCTCGGACGCAGGCCGGGCCGCACCATCGACCACCACCTGATTGGTCATTATCCCGTGTTCGAGCGGAAGCTTCCCGGTGACGATGCTGGCGAAATTTGGATAGGTGCTGGAACACATGACGCTCGTGGCGCCCTCAGGCCGCACCAGTCCGCCGGCTGCCCAGCCCGTCAAGGTAGGCATGACCTCATGTGTCACCGAGCGAGCCCCCAGCCCGTCGATGACGAGGACGACGACCGTCACGGGCTCATACTTCGAAAATCGCTCCTTGTGTCCCGGGGACGATCTCATAGTCTTGACCCGTTGCCTGGATCCGCTCGTGCGCCTCGTCGAGCTTCTGATCGCCGTGGTCCGGATCGTGGTGGAACGTCATGAGGGTCCCGACACCGGTCATGGCGGCGAATGCCAGCACGTGGCTGTACGAGCTGTGGCCCCACCCAATCCGCTGTGAATACTCCTCGTCCGTGTATTGAGAATCATGGATCAGCAGATCTGCCCCTGCGGCCAGGTCGTAACCCGAGGTCCACTCCGGGTTCTTGGGGAAATTGTGCATCCCCAGTGCGGGCTCATGGTCGGGGAGATAGGTGAGGACCCTTCCGGCCTCCTCGAGGCGGTATCCGAGAGTTGGGCCGGGGTGAGAGACCAGGTCTGCGGTGACCTGGATCCCATCGATGTCAAACGTGCCCGGTGGGACGTCGTGAAAGGCCACGTTGGACAGGTCGCGCACCCGCACAGGGAAGAGCGGCGGGGACAGATAACGGTTGAGCCGCTCCTTCAGGGTCTGCGTTGTCGAGATCGGTCCCCACACATCGACCCGGATGTCGGGATCGTGCAGCGGGGCGAAGAACGGCAGCCCCTGGATGTGGTCCATGTGGAGATGCGTGATGAGAACATCGACTTGTTCCACCGATTCGACGTTCGCCCCGAGCGCCCGCATCCCGCTCCCGGCGTCGAGGACGAGGAGCCTCCCGTCCTTCCCCACCACCTCGACGGCCGATGTATCGCCACCGTATCTGGCCGTTTCCAACCCGGCACTGGCGATCGACCCCCGCGTACCCCAAAGCCGGGCTCTCAGTCCTCGACCTCCCAGAAGGCGGCGAGCACGCCGAGGAATCTCCCACCCTGACCTTCGATCGGCAGGGCAGTCACCTCGACCGCCCGCCACTCTCCGTCCATTCCCTGGAAGCGGACGGCTCGATGAGCGGGCTTCCTCTTGCTGAGCGCGACGACGACCGGAAACTCGTAGTCGGGGACTGCCGACCCGTCGAGCTGGGTCACGTTCCATGCCCCGACCAATTGCTCGGCGGGCATCGGGCCCACATCGTCAAACTGCACGCCTAGCAGCCCTTCGGCGGACTCGTTGTAATAGATGAGGTTTCCCGCTTCATCCATCATCCACATCGGGATGGCCAGATAGCTGGCGAGCTGCCTGAGGAGGATCATCTCCACGGGCTGTTGCTGATGTGGCATAGGGAGAACCTACTGCCGCCTGCGCTCGAATGTCACCTCGGTAACAGCCGGTATGTCAGGCCGTCGTTGTCCACGGCCGCCGCCCGAATCGAGCCACCGGGGAGGTAGGCGGCGGTGTCGATCGCCACGAGGGGATTGCCATGCAGCCCTTGGGGAAGTGGTTCGATGATGGCCCATTGGTCATCCCCCGGCTCGAGTAGCTCCACCGACGCAAGAGCCTGGTCAGGCGAGAACACCTCGCCGCCGGCCACCAAAATGGCGCCGTCGACCACCGCAGCACCAAACCCGGAACGGGCCTCACCCAGGGAGGGCCCTGCCCGCCAGGTTTGTGTGTCTGGGTCGAAGACTTCGGTGGTGTCGAAGACCTCACCTTCCCAGCGCCCGGCGATCGCCCAGATTTCGCCGTCGAGAACGACGCTGGCGACATGCTCACGCTCCCTTGCCGGCTCTCGAAGCCTGGACCACCAATCGCCATCCGGGTCGTAGCGGAGGAAGAGCCCGCCGGGCGCCCCACCGAGTACATAGATGGCCTGGCCCACAACCACGGCCGCTCCCGCAGCCACCGGCTCAGGGACCGGAGCCCGATCGACCCAGACGTCATCGACCAACTCCCACACAGATGTAGACGGACCTCCGGACGCGGTATAACCACCGATGAAGAACACCCGGGACCCGAACGCTGCCGCCATCCCATGATGGCGGGCCTCGGGGAGATCGGGAAGGTCGCGCCAGGTGTCGCTATCGGGGGAGTAGGCCTCGACGGTAGATGTGACCCCAGTCCGGCCCACCCCGACCTCGATGAATCC
>JARDZU010000127.1 GCA_029240695.1 Acidimicrobiia bacterium
CGGAGCCTGATCGGTGCTACATTGGCATTCCGTCATGGACGGGCCACTTTTCACCTCAGAATCCACCACCCAACACCCGTCTGAGGAGACCGACGGCCCACCGACTCCCACCAAGTTCGTGTTCGTCACGGGCGGCGTCGTGTCCAGCCTGGGCAAGGGGATCGCCGCCTCCTCACTAGGGCGTCTCCTCAAGTCGCGAGGCCTCCGCGTCGTGAACCAAAAGCTCGACCCCTACATCAATGTCGACCCGGGCACGATGAACCCCTTCCAGCACGGCGAGGTGTTCGTCACTGATGACGGGGGTGAGACCGACCTCGACCTCGGTCATTACGAGCGGTTCACCGGTGAAAACCTGAAGCGGACTTCGAACGTCACCTCCGGGTCCATCTATCTGTCCGTGATCCAGAAGGAGCGCCGAGGGGACTACCTGGGGGACACGGTCCAGGTGATCCCACACATCACGAATGAGATCAAAGATCGAATACGTCGGGTCGGCGAGCAGGATGTCGATGTCGTGATCACCGAGGTCGGAGGGACCGTCGGTGACATCGAGAGCCTTCCCTTCCTGGAGGCCATCCGCCAATTCGGGAACGACGTCGGACGGGAGAACGTCATGTTCGTCCACGTCACTCTCGTGCCGTACATCGCCACTTCGGAGGAGCTGAAGACCAAGCCGACCCAGCACTCGGTCGCAGAGCTGCGAAGCAAGGGGATCACCCCGGACGTGATCATCGTTCGCTCGGACCGCGAGATCGACGAAGGCGTCAGGAAGAAGATCAGCCTCTTCTGCGACGTCCAGCCCCGGGCCGTGATCGCCGCGCCGGATGCCCGGGATATCTACGAGGTGCCACTCATCCTCCACGACGGCGGGCTCGACGCCGTCGTGTGCGATCGGCTTGGACTGGTCACCGGCCCGCCGAACCTGGACGCCTGGCGTTCGATGGTGGACAGGGCGTTGTCCTCCACCCGGACGATCCGGGTCGGGATCGTTGGCAAGTATGTCGGACTCCCCGACGCATACCTCTCCGTCGCCGAGGCCCTGCGTCATGCCGCCGCCGGCCAGGGTCTCGGGCTCGACCTGATCTGGGTCCCGAGCGACGAGCTGACCGGCTTGTTGGCCGACTCATACCTCGAGGACCTGGACGGCATCGTCATTCCCGGCGGATTCGGCTATCGGGGTGTCGAAGGCAAGGTGCAGGCAATCCGGTACGCCCGGGAGAACCGCGTGCCCTTGCTTGGCCTGTGTCTCGGACTGCAATGCTCCGTGATCGAATTCGGGCGCAACGTGCTCGGTTTGGCCGATGCCAACAGCACCGAGTTCGACCCCTCGACGCCACACCCGGTGATCGACCTGATGGCCAGCCAGGAGGACGTAGAGGAGAAGGGCGGGACGATGCGCCTCGGCCTCTATGCGGCCAAGCTCGCAGAGGGGTCGAAGACCCGGGAGCTGTACGGCCAGGAACTGGTCTACGAGAGGCATCGACATCGGTGGGAGGTCAACAACCGTTACCGCAAAGACCTGGAGAAGGCAGGGATGAGGTTGTCCGGCCTGTCACCCGACGACAACCTGGTCGAGTACATCGAGCTCGTCGACCACCCCTATTTCGTCGGCACCCAGGCCCATCCTGAGTTCCGCTCCCGTCCCGATACGCCGCACCCGCTCTTCATGGGCCTGGTCAGGGCTGCAGCGGCGAGGACCGATCAGGTTGTCGTGCTGCCGGAAACGGTGGATCTGACAATCGAGTGAGGCGCGGCCTGCTCCGGGCCGATAGCCTGCCGAATATGGTGCCAAGCGTCAGGGAGGACGTGTCTTGATCGTCGGCGTGCCCAAAGAAATCAAGACCGAAGAGCACCGTGTCGCCATCACTCCGGTCGGGACCCGCGAGCTGACCGAGCGCGGGCACACCGTGCTCATCGAGAAGGGCGCCGGGGAGGGGTCTTCCATCGTCGACGAGGAGTTCGAGGCCCAGGGGGCCACCATCGTGCCCAATGCAGGCGAGGTCTTCGACGGTGCCGAGATGGTCATCAAGGTCAAGGAGCCTCAGGACTCCGAGATCGAGATGTTTCGACCAGGCCAGGTCCTGTTCACTTATCTGCATCTTGCTGCCTACCCGCGCATGGCCGCGGGCCTGTTGGAAAGGGACGTCATCGCCATCGCATACGAGACGGTGCAGCTTCCCGACCACTCCCTGCCACTCCTCGCTCCCATGTCCGAGATCGCAGGGCGAATGGCCACCCAGGCGGGCGCCTACTTCCTCGGGAAAGCAGAAGGCGGGAGAGGGGTCCTCCTCGGCGGCGTCACCGGAGTGAGGTCGGGCAAGGTCGTGGTGATTGGCGGAGGGATCGCCGGCTCCAACGCCGCCGTGATCGCGGTGGGGATGCAGGCCGACGTGGTCGTGCTCGACACCGATATCGGCAAGCTCCGCACCCTGGACTCGCTCTATCTGGGCCGGGTCAGGACCCTCCATTCGAACCGGCTGACGCTCGAGGAGGAGGTGCTCGACGCTGATCTGGTGATAGGGACAGTCCTGGTTCCCGGGGCGTCGGCTCCCAAGCTGGTCACCGAAGACATGGTTCGGGGGATGAAACGGGGATCGGTTCTCGTCGACGTCGCCATCGATCAGGGTGGGTGTTTCGCCACCTCCCGAGAGACTACCCACACCGATCCGGTGTACCTCGTTCACGACGTGCTGCATTACGCAGTGGGCAACATCCCCGGGGCGGTTCCTCACACCTCCACCTACGCCCTCACCAATGCCACGCTGCGTTACGCGGTCAGCCTGGCCAGCTATGGCGTGTCCGGCGCCGTCGAGCGACATCCCGAGTTGACCGGCGGGATCAATGTCGTCGGGAAGTCGGTGTGTCACCCGGCGGTGGCGGAGAGCCTGGGGGTTGCACATGTGCCGCCACAAGAGGCACTCGCCTCGGTTTGAGCTCTGGTGCGCTGACGCTGCCAGAGGGCGTGGAGGAATACCTCCTCGCCCTCGATGTGGAGCGTGGCCTCTCGTCCAACACCATCGAGGCCTACACACGGGACCTCGCCCAGTATCTCGCATTCCTCGACGGCGCCGAGCCTGACCAGGCCTCGGTCGAGGGATACGTGACCCACCTGCGGGGCGAAGATCTTGCCTCATCCACTGTCAGTCGGAAGCTCGCCGCGATACGGGGCTTGCATCGTTTCCTCGTGATCGAAGGGCTGCGGCAGACCGATCCCACCCTTCTCCTCGAGTCCCCCCGCCGTCCCGAGCCTTTTCCCAAGGCCCTCACGATCGACGAGGTCATCCATCTGGTCGAGGCTCCGGACATCACCACGATCAAGGGGCGACGTGACTCCGCCCTGCTCGAGTTCCTATACGCCACCGGGGCACGTGTTTCGGAGGCGGTCGGGGTGGACCTCGGCAATATCGACCTCGAGGACAAGGTGGTCATCGTCACCGGCAAGGGGGCCAAGCAGAGGTTGGTGCCGATCGGCGGCAAAGCAGTGGTCGCGATATCCCGATGGCTTCCAGACCGATTGAACCTGGTCAGGGGCTCGCAACGGGGAGACCCACTGTTCCTGAATCTGAGAGGCCGGCGTCTCAGCCGCCAGGGCATATTCGAAGTGGTTCGTGCCAACGCTCGAAAGGCGGGCATACAAGAGCGGAAAGTCTCACCTCACGTGCTCAGGCACTCGGCGGCGACGCACATGGTGGAGGCGGGAGCGGACCTTCGGACCGTACAAGAGATCCTGGGTCACGCTACGATTTCCACAACCCAGATCTACACGAAGGTAAGCCCTGCCCATCTCGTGGAGATCTACGTCCAGGCCCACCCGAGGAGCAAATGACCACCTTGGACATCGCCGGTGCCGAAAAGGCCCTGCGCAAAGAGCGAGCTCATCTCGTCCATCAGTTGGACGAGCTCGGCGCCGCCGAGACAGGCGACCTTCGCGCCGATCTCGACTTCGGTGGGAGCTTCGCCGATGCGGCGGCCGTGACCGCCGAGCGCACCGAGGTGCTCGGTGTGGTCGACTCCCTGAAGGCACAGTTGGCCAATGTCGACCAGGCTCTGGGCAAGATCGAAGCCGGCACATACGGGATCTGCGAGGACTGCGGCAAGGCCATACCCGAGGCTCGCCTCGAAGCGCGACCCGAGTCGGTGCGTTGCGTCGAATGCAAGGCCAAGGCGGCCGGTCACTAGAAGGGTGCCGGGCTCCCTGGGCCATCTGACTCGTCGGTTCTTCGATGTCCTGTTCTCCGCCCCCTTGAATTCGGCCGAGCGGATGGCTGTGGAAGGCTGGCTGGACAGCGGACAGGCCTGGGTGTTCTTCTCGCAACCGGACCCAGACCAGCGACACGGGTTCCATGCCGCCCTTGTTGTCATCGCCGGGGGTGGCGATCTCGACGTTATTCGAGCCGCCCTTCTCCACGACGTCGGCAAGAGACACGCTCGCCTCGGTGTCCTTGGCAGGACCTACGCCTCGCTGGCCATGCGGCTCGGCCTTCCTTTGACCGGCCGCTGGCAGCTCTACCGGGACCATGGCGAGACCGCCGCTCGGGAATTGGACAGCTTGGGCTGTGAGGATCTCATCGTCGACTTCGCTCGCCACCATCACGGCGAACGGCCACCAAGAATCTCGACCAGCACCTGGGACTTGCTGCAATTGGCGGACCAGCCGCCAAAGACCAGCGCCGCACCCAAGGACGAATAACCTGAGGCGGCCGATGACCTTTCATGTCAAGACCACGGTTTTCGAGGGACCACTGGACCTCCTGCTCCACCTGATCACGAAACATCAGGTCGAGGTGACGGCGGTGGGCCTCACTGAGGTCGTGGGGGAGTACGTGGCATTCATCGACGAAATGAACGGCCTCGATCTGGAGGTCACTTCGGAGTTCCTGCTGATCGCAGCCACCCTCATCCAGCTCAAGGCCCAGTCGCTCCTCCCGACCAGGGGCGCCTTCGATCTGGACGAGGAGCTCGCCCTAATCGAGGAGCGTGATCGGCTCCTCTCTCGTCTCCTGGTGTGCGTGACGTTCAAGGATGTGGCCGCTGTGTTGCAACGGCGGCTCCGAGAGGCCAACCGGTTCGTCCCCCGCACGAGTGGAGTCGACCAACCCATCGCATCCCGACCCGCGGACCTGGTAGTGCCGATCGATGTGCACGGTCTGGCCGGTCTAGCGGTTCGTATCTTCTCTCGGCAAGGAGCCGAGCCCGATCTAGACCATCTGGACCTCGACCTTCCCTCGGTCGAGGCTGCGATCGAGGAGATCAGGGCCCGGGTGACCCATGAGACGATGTCCACCTTCGAGGAGCTGACCGCTGAATGCACCCGGACCGTCGAGGTGGCTGCGTATTTCCTGGCCTTGCTGGAGTTGGCGCGCTGGGGCCTCATCGAGGTCTCCCAGGACGACTGGTTGTCCGAGATCGTGGTCCGTGACCGGGGCCAGGGAGTGGTCGATCTCAATTCGGAATGGGCGTCGTGAGGGAGGTCGCCGCAGTCGAAGCCGTCCTCTTCGTAACCGAGGCGCCGGTGCCGATCGGCGAACTGGCCGAGGTGCTGGAACTGCCCAAGACGAGAGTCGAAGATCTGCTCGCCGAGTTGAGCCGGGACCTGGAGGAGAGGGAGAGCGGCCTGATGCTGCGTCAGGTGGCCGGGGGCTGGAGGCTTTATACCCACCCGGATGCCTATCCCTTCCTGGAGCGCTTCTCGGCGTCGGCTACCGCTCGCAAGTTGTCACCGGCAGCCCTCGAGACCCTGTCCGTGGTCGCTTATCGGCAACCCGTCGCCCGAAGCCAGATCAACGAGATCCGGGGGGTCGACTCCGATTCTGCCGTGAGGACCCTGGAGCGACTCGGCCTCGTCGAGGAAAGAGAGCGTCTCAACATCCCGGGCAACCCGGCGGTCTATGTCACAACCGATCTCTTCCTGGAGAAGATGGGTCTCGAGTCGCTGGCCGGGTTGCCGCCCCTCGCGGATCACATTCCGCCGGCCGACACCGTCGAATCCCTAGAGGAGACTCTTCGCCCCGGGACGACGTGAGCGATGGCGGACCTGATCCGCGTGCAGAAGGCAATCTCTGGAGCCGGGCTCATGTCGCGTCGCGCCGCCGAGGACACGATCCGCCAGGGGAGGATTGCCATAGATGGCGTCGAGGCGGTTCTGGGTGACCGGGTGGATGTGACCACGCAGCAGGTGACTCTCGATGGCGTCCCGATCCCGGTGAACCCCGATCTGGAGACGCACCTCCTCTACAAACCCGCCGGGGTCATCTCGTCGGCATCTGACCCGCAGGGACGTCGGACGGTGGTCGATCTGGTGGCGCCCGATCTCCGGTTGTACCCGGTCGGCCGTCTCGATTACGAGTCGGAGGGCCTGATCCTCCTCACCAACGACGGCGATCTCGCCAATCGGGTGACCCATCCCAGATACGGGATCGTCAAGAAGTATGTGGCCCTGATCAAGGGAAACCCGGGGAAAGGCGAGATCAGGCGCCTGATGGAAGGCATCGACCTCGACGACGGACCGGCTAGTGCCCTGTCGGCGCAGGTCGTTGGGCGCCAGGGCGAGGCGACACTGATCGAATTGACGATGGGAGAGGGTCGAAACCGCGAGGTGCGCCGCATGTTCGAGGCTCTGGGCTTCGAGGTGAGCTCGCTGGTCAGGACGGCGATCGGGCCGATCACGGACCGGTCTCTCAAACCAGGGCAATCACGACAGCTGTCGGCCGCCGAGATACGCGACCTCCTCGCCTCGGGCACCGGGGTCGGTCCATGAACGGGTTCCGCACGGTGGAACCGGCCATCGGGCCGATCGACGCTTCCGTGCGCCCACCCGGATCGAAGTCCCACACCATCAGGGCTTTGGTCCTATCGGCACTGGCAGAGGGCGATTCGCTTTTGCGAGCGCCGCTGGATGCGGACGACACCCGGGCTGCCCGTCGGGCGTTGGGACTCTTTGGAGTGGATATCACTGCTGATAGCGACCCCTGGCGGGTGATCGGGTCCGGGGGTGCTCTCGAACCGGCAGCCGTTCCGGTGGACGTCGGTGCATCCGGTCTCACCGCACGCTCGGTGATCGCCCTGGCCTCGCTCATCCACGGCACGACCACGGTCGTGGGGAGGGATCGGCTGCCGCAGCGTCCCATGGGCGGGCTGGTCGATGCCCTCAACGCTCTCGGCGTCGAGACGACCTCAGTCGGCGGGTATCTCCCGGTGACCGTCGATGGCGGTGCCCTACCCGGCGGCCTGGTCACGGTGGCCTCCCATCAGACCAGCCAGTTCGCCAGTGCCCTCCTTCTCGTCGCTCCGCTCGCCCGTGATGTGATGATCGTCATTCCGGAAGGCCTCGAGGGCTCACGCAGATATCTGGAGCTCACGATCGCGATGATGGAGGAGTTCGGCGCCCTCGTCGAACAGGTCGAGCCGGGCTACCGGGTAGAGACCGGGGGGTACAGAGGCTCGGACATCACCATCGAGCCCGATGCATCGGCAGCTGTCTACCCGATGGTCGCTGCCGCCATAACCGGTGGCCGTGTGACCATCGAAGGTCTCGGGGCGGAATCTCTCCAACCCGATCTCGCCGTCGCCGGCGTGCTCGAGCAAATGGGATGCGTCGTCAGACAGACCGGAAGTGAGATCACCGTTGAGGCCGCCACCGATGGGCTGCGCCCGATCGACATCGATCTCTCTGGATCCCCTGACGGCGCACTGGCGGTTGCGGTGGCCACTCTCTTCGCCGACGGCCCGAGCCGTCTCCGCGGCCTCGGATCACTTCGCCACAAGGAATCGGACAGGCTGGCGGCGCTGACTGCCGAGATCACCCGGCTCGGGGCGGGCGCGACCATCGAGGGCGATGAGCTCACCATCGTGCCAGGCGTCCTTCACCCCGCCCGCGTGCAGTCCTACGGCGATCATCGGGTAGCGATGTCCTTTGGCCTCGTCGGCCTCTGCGTCCCCGGGATCGAGATCGCAGACCCGGATGTCGTAGCCAAGACCTGGCCATCCTTTTGGGACATGCTCTCAAACATCGCCCAAACGATTGCTTGAAGAGACGACGCGCCGCGTGGGTGCCGCGCTAGGTTGCGCCCAACGGAGAGGACCGACCCGGTCCCACAAGCCCCCATTGTCCGAATACCCCCATAAGGACACCCTCGGGGATCGGGTCCCTCTCCGCCTGCCGGATATGCTCCCCGCCCGTGACCGACCTCATCGTGACCCTCGACGGCCCGGCCGGAACCGGGAAGAGCACGGTTAGCAGGAAGGTGGCGTCACGTTTGGGCGTCCCCCGTCTCGACACTGGCGCGTTCTACCGAGCGGCCGGCCTTGCCGCCATTCGAGCAGGCGTCGATCTCGCCGATCATGAGGCTGTGGCGAACGTGGTGGCCGGCATCAGCCTCGATCAGGACGAGGGGAGGATGCTGCTGGATGGGTTGGATGTCTCAGAAGAGATCCGGGGCCCGGAGTCCACCGAGGCATCGTCCCGGGTCTCCACCCACCCGGAGGTGCGCGGGCTTCTCGTGGTGTACCAGAGAGATTGGGTGGCGCGGCACGACAACCGTGCGGTCGTGGAGGGCCGCGACATCGGGTCGGTCGTCCTCGATGCTCGTCCGGAGATCAGAGCTCAACGGCGAGCCGATCAAACCGGCAAGGAGCATGCGGGCGTCCTGGATGAGCTGAGAGCTAGGGACGAGAGAGATTCCACCCGCCGGGCTTCGCCATTGATCATCCCGGAGGGTGCCGAGGTGATCGACACGTCGGACATGACGGTGGACGAGGTGGTAGACAGAATCGTCGAGTTGGCCCGCGAGGCGGCCGTCTGAGGCTGACGAGCCAGGGTCGTTTGGATCCTGGCCCCACCTACCATTGGGCCATGAGCATTGAGCGGGTTCTCGTTGCCGAGCCCAGGGGGTTTTGTGCCGGGGTCGACATGGCGATCAAGGCCCTCACCTGGATGACTCGCATCTTCGACGGCCCTGTGTACTGCTATCACGAGATCGTTCACAACGAGTGGGTGGTGAAGGCGTTTGAAGGAGTCGGTGTCGTCTTCGTGAACCACATAGACGAGGTTCCCGAGGGCGCCCCAGTGATGCTCTCCGCGCACGGCTCGGCCCCTGAGGTGGTTGCCGGGGCGGCAGCCCGGGCGGCCGTGGTGATCGATGCCGTCTGCCCTCTGGTGACCAAGGTCCACCACGAGGTGAAGCGAATGGCCCGAGACGGATTCGAGATCATCTATGTCGGTCATGAGGGCCACGACGAGGCGGTCGGCACCGTCGCGGAGGCCCCTTCGGCGATAAGGCTGGTCGAGCCGGAGACCGGTCTCGGGGAGTACGCCCCGGCCGACCCGGCCAAGGTCGCGCTCCTGGCCCAGACGACACTCGGTGTCCACGAGTGGATGGCAGTTATGGACGATGCCCAAGTCCGCTTTCCTGATCTGGCGATGTCACGAAAATCCGACCTCTGCTACGCCACGACCAACCGACAGGAAGCCGTGAAGCAACTTGCTGAGGAATGCGACCTGGTCCTGGTGGTTGGGTCGCACAACTCATCCAACACCCAAGCTCTGGTCAGGGTCGCGCGTGACCACGGGGTGACGGCACACCGCATCGATTCGGCCGATGACATCGACGCCAGTTGGCTGGAAGATGTGTCGGTAGTCGGGCTCACCGCCGGCGCCTCCGCGCCCGACCACCTCGTGCAGGAAGTGATCGATCGTCTCGCCCCGACGTCGGGATTCGAGTTGTGGTCGGCCATAGAAGAGCAGGAGTATTTTCCCTTGCCACCCCAACTCCGCTCATTCGTCACCACCCTCCAAAACCTCGTCGAGGCCGGGGTCACGGCCCGCCATCCGGGAAAGGACGGCTGGCTCCAGAGGGACCGCGAGTGGACCGCCACCGAGGCTCTCGACGTCGTCAGCGCTTGATCGACGGCAGTGAGCAGACTTCCCGTCATCGTCGTCGTGGGTCGCCCCAATGTGGGTAAGTCGACCCTGGTGAACCGGATCATCGGTTCGAGATCAGCCGTGGTCGAGGAGCTCTCCGGCGTCACTCGCGATCGCCGTGAGTTCGACGGCGATTGGTCCGGCCGCGATTTCGTGCTGGTCGACACCGGTGGTTGGGAGATGAGGCCGTCGGACCAGATCGGCGTCTCGATCAAGGAACAAGCCGAGGCGGCGGTGTCGGGTGCGGACGCCGTCATCTTCGTGGTCGACGGGACTGCGGAGCTCACCGACGACGACACCGGCGTCATCTCGGTGCTCAGGTCGGCGCAGATCCCGGTGGTGCTCGCCGCCAACAAGCTCGACAACGAGAAGCTGGAAGGCAACGTCGACCGTCTATGGGGGCTCGGCCTTGGTGAGCCCCATCCCATCAGCGCCTACCACGGCAGGGGAGTCGGCGAGCTCCTGGACCGGGTCGTAGGCGCCCTTCCTGAGCCGGAGGATGTCGAGAGCGGGGACGAAGTTCCTCGCGTGGCCATCGTCGGCCGCCCCAACGTCGGGAAGTCGACCCTCCTCAACAAGCTGGTTGGCGAGCGCCGGGTCATCGTCTCCGAGACTCCCGGGACCACCCGTGACCCGATCGATGTCGACGTCGAACTGGACGGGAGCCGCTACCGGTTGATAGACACGGCCGGAATCCGCCGCAAGCCTCAGATCACAGAGGATGCCGACTTCTATGCGGTGCTCCGTGCCCGCGAAGCGCTGGAGGGGGCGGACGTCGCCTTGCTTCTGGTCGACGCCACCGAGGGTGTCACCCATCAGGATCAGCGCATCGCCAGTGAAGCGGTTCAGGCCGGGGTGGGCCTGGTCATCATCCTCAACAAATGGGACGCCCTCGACGATGAGCAGAGAGAGCTCACCGAGCGTTCGTTGCCAGATCGTTTCGGCTTCGTCGGTTGGGCCCCCGTCCTCCGGATGTCAGCGCAGACGGGGGCGCGGATCCAGCGACTGCCCGGGGCCATCGAGGCTGTGTTGGAGGGCCGGGTCACGCGCCTCCCCACCGGTCAGCTCAATCGCGCAGTGCGAAAATGGGCGGCGGCCCATCCGCCACCCGTTCGCAAGGGTCGGCGCCCCAAGATCCACTACGTGGTCCAGGCCGGCACGGCCCCGCCGACCTTCGTGGTATTCATCTCGGGCGGGACGCTTGGCGATGACTATCTACGGTTTCTGGAGAACCGTCTCAGGGACGAGGCCGATTTCACCGGGAACCCCTTGCATATCCTCTCGCGCGCAGGTGAGCGTCGATGAGCGACCAGTTCCTTCCCGACAGCAATCCCGACGAGCCACCAGAGCAGGTCCGGGCACCGTTCAGCTTCAAGCTGATGATCGCCCTCACCGTCGCCTACCTGGGGTGGCGCCTCGTCCAAGGCATCGTGTGGGTGGTGGAGCGCCTGAGCTGAGGCTCAGATTCAGATGCCGAGCATGGCCGCTGCCCGGAGCAGGGCTGCCACCGTTTTGGCGTCGATGATGTCGCCATCGATCGCTCGCGAAACGGCCTCGGAGAGCCGCACGCGCTCGACTTCCAACACCTCGTCGTCCTCGAGAGCAGGGCCCCCTCGGGTCGGCTTCAGTTCACGGCCGAGATAGAGCCAGATCCGCTCATCTGTGAACCCGGGGGTGGTCAGGATCGAACCGAGGGCGATCAGCTCTCCGGCCTCATATCCGATTTCCTCTTCCAGCTCGCGCCGGGCGCACACCTCGGGGTCTTCCGGTCCATCCAGCTTGCCCCCCGGAACCTCCAACAGCCAGCCGTCAGCTGCGTACCGGTATTGGCGAACGAGGAGGGCATATTCGACTCCGTCCTCGCCTGTCTCAATCGGCAACACGACCGCCGCACCTGGATGTCGGATCATCTCGAGATCCGTCTCGTTCCCGTTTGGAAGCACCACCCTGTCGAGGGAGAGATCGACGACCCGGCCTTTGTAGATGGGCTGACTCGAGATCAATCCCGCAGGGTGAGGGTGTTCTGATTCCATCGGGGAGATCGTAAGCAAGCGCCAGTTCGGGTCAGTCGCTGTCGGATCCGGGACCAGGAATGAACATGCCGGATCTCTCGTCGTGGGGACGTCCACTCACTGCGATCTCCCGACCACGCAAGTAGGTGGCGACGATGGAACCCTGAAGTTGCCTGCCCGAGTAGGGGCTCCACCCGGCTTTGGACAGGATGTCCTCATCCCTTACCCGCCATAGTCCCTCGGGGTCGACGAGGACAAAATCGGCATCGGAGCCCGGCTCGAGCGACCCCTTCCCCTGCAAGGCATAGCGCCGGGCCGGCGCCGACGAATAGAGCCTCGCGATGTCCTCGAGCTCGATGAGCCCTCGCAGTGCAGCGTCGAGGAAGAACGGAAACGTCGTGTCGAGTCCCGGCAGGCCGAATGGTGCCGTCCAGATGTCACCGCTCGCCTTCTGGGCCAGGGTGGACGGCGCATGGTCCGTCGAGATCTGGGAAAAGCCGCCTGCTCTGAGCGTGTCCCACATCGCCGCTCTCTCATCTTCGTCTCGGATCCGAGCTGGTGGCGTGAACTTTCGCAGCGCGCCGTGCTCGACGACCTCGGATTCATCGAAAGCGAAATACTGTGGGCAGGCTTCCGCGCCGACATCCACGCCTCGAACCGTTGCCTCGGAGACTATGGCGACGGCGGCCGCATTGGAGACGTGGGCGATGGTGACCCGGGCGCCATGGGCCTCAGCAAGGTCGACGATGGTGGCGACAGCGGTCATCTCGGCCTCGCGGGAGCGCCATTCAGGGAGCACGCCGGGATCGTCCCGACCAAGGTCGGTGAGCCTCTTCTCGGCGAGGGCTGTTAGGGACTCGTCCTCGCAATGGATCAACGCCGTGGCGTCGAGCGAGCCGAGCATCTCGAGGGCCCGACCCGCGGTCGATGCATCGAGTCCCGGGACGCCGTGGGTCGTACAGGTGAAGATCTTGAAGAACGAGATACCGGCCCGCCACAGCGCGGGCATGCCCGAGATGTCCTCGGGCCAGAGATGCGCCGCGAGCCCGAAGTCGACATTGGATCTTCCCTGGAGGTAGGCGACCTTCTCCGATAGCTCGTCCGGGGTGCGCACAGGGTGAGCGTGGGAGTGCTCGACGATGGTGGTGACGCCCCTCGATCCGGCGGCTCTCGTGCCGTGCGGGAAGTCCTCCCGCTCGGTTGACCCGGGGTCCATCAAGTGGACATGCGTGTCGACCATCCCAGGGAACACGAGCAAGCCCGACGCGTCCACCACAGTTCCCGCCACCTGGAGATCGCCCGAGGCAACGATTCGGCCCCTCGTCACTCCGAGGTCGGTGAGGGCCCGCCCATGGGCCGAGACGACCATCCCGCCTTTGACAGTGAGGTCGAGCTCGACGGTTCTTCGCTCCTGGCTACCTAAAGCTTGTTCGAACGCCTGGACGAAACAAGCCGGCGATCCAGCTTTCACGCGCTGTTTGCCTGCCGGCCATCCTGTGCTCCTCTGTGTGCAGCAGGAATCTAGGCGTACGGGCATGAGGCAGGGGTACGATCCGCCCAGCGGTCATTTGAACCAAGGGAGAATGATGAAGAGATATCTGATCATCGGTGTCGTCATGGCGGCACTGCTGGCTGCCTGTGGAGGCGATACAGGCACCAGCACCACCGCGGGCGCCACCGATACGACGGCCGGGGCTACCGATACGACGGCCGGGGCTACCGAAACGACGGCCGGGAGCACGGATACCACGGCGGCGGCCGCCGGCGGGATGGAGGAGCTCATTGCAGCTGCCCAGGAAGAGGGCACACTGACCACGATCGCCCTGCCTCACGACTGGTGCGGTTACGGCGCCGTCATCGAGGGCTTCAAGGCGGAATACGGCCTGGAAGTCAACGAGCTCGATCCCGGGGCCGGGTCCGCCGAGGAATTGGAGGCGATCGAGGCCAACAAGGAGAACCCGGGGCCACAGGCACCCGATGTGGTCGACGTAGGTCTCGCGTTCGGGCCGCAGGCCAAAGAAGCCGGCCAGATCCAGCCCTACATGGTGTCGACGTGGGATGAGATCCCTGAGGGCGCCAAGGATCCCGAGGGATACTGGTACGGCGACTATTACGGCGTGCTGTCGCTAGAGGTCAATACCGCCGAAGTAGCCTCTGCGCCGGCCGAATACGCCGATCTCCTCGACCCTGCTTACAACGGGCAGGTGGCGCTGTCGGGCGACCCGCTCACTTCGAACGCCGCGATGCTGTCAGTGTGGGCCGCAGGGCTCGCCACGGGAGCGACCGGGGAAGAGGCGGCCCAAGCCGGGCTCGACTTCTTCGCCCAGTTGAACGATGCGGGCAATTTCGTGCCAATCGATGGCGACTCTCGCACAGTGGGAATCGGGGAGACCCCGATTCTGATCGACTGGTCGTACAACTCCATTGCCAACGATGTCGCCCTGGCCGGGAACCCGGACATCGAGACCGTGGTGCCAGCAGAAGGCCGTATGGCAGGTGTCTATGTGCAGGCGATCAGCGCCTATGCGCCCCATCCCAACGCCGCCAAGCTATGGATGGAGTACCTGTACTCCGATGCAGGTCAACTTGGTTGGGCGGCGGGTTACTGCCACCCGATCAGGTTCGAGGCCATGTCCGCGGCGGGCACCATCCCCCCCGAAGTCGCTGAGCAGCTGCCCAGCACCGAAGGCGCTTTCTTCCCCTCAATAGACGAGATAGCCGCCGCGCAGGCGGTCATCGTCGAAGGTTGGCCGAGCGTGGTCGGGGTGACCGTTGAGCCAAGCCCAAGCGGAGGCTGATCGGACGCAATCGACGACGGCAGTGGGGGGCGCCAGGCGCCCCCCACTGGCCCGTTTCGGGAGCTGGTTGGGAGTCCTCCCGTTCTTTCTCTTCTCCGGGATGTTCCTGATCGCGCCGGCGATCGTTCTCGCGTACCGCAGTCTGGAGGGCCCCGACGGGACGCTGACCCTGGACAACTACCGGGCGTTGACCGACGCCAACGTTCTTGCGGCCTATGGCATGTCGATCCGGCTCAGCTTGCTCACAGCGCTCGTCGGCGGAGTGTTCGGTTTCCTCCTCGCCTGGGCTGTATCCATGGGCGGTCTGGGGCGTTCGACCCGTTCCGGTTTGAGCACCTTCTCCGGTGTCGCCTCCAACTTCGCCGGCGTCCCGCTGGCTGCCGCCTTCGTCTTCACGCTGGGCCGGGTAGGCGTGATCACCGCCTTGTTCGAGTGGTTGGGCGTCGATCTCTACGACACCGGCTTCAGCCTGTACAGCTTCTGGGGGTTGGCAGTTGTCTACCTCTATTTCCAGTTTCCCCTGATGGTC
>JARDZU010000276.1 GCA_029240695.1 Acidimicrobiia bacterium
CGAGGACATCGAGGTGGGCTTCCCGGCCCTGCTCACGATCGTCCTCATGCCGCTCACCTTCAGCATCACCGTCGGCATCGGTGCCGGGTTCGTGATGTACGTGCTGATCAAGGTGATCAAGGGCAAGTTCAGGGACGTCCACCCGCTCATGTGGGTGGTGTCGATCGCCTTCCTCATCTACTTCGGTCAGGCGGTCCTCGGGCAGGCGATCTCGGCCTGACCAAGATGTGCGCAGGTACCCACGTGGGGGTGGGTACCTGGCACTTACGACTCGGGGCGGGACCCGATCGTCAATTCCCGGAGCCCTGACCCAACAGCCTCGTCGTGCTGCCAAATCGTGGCGTTCAGCGAGATGGAGGCAACCAGGCACCGGCTGATGATGTAGAGCCAGGCGAGAAACACAGCCGCCATCCCCAACCCGCCGTAGAGGGCACTGGCCCGGTCCAACCTCCACGTGAAATATACGACCGTGGCAAGCCTGATCAGGAGCCAGGCGACAGTCATCAGCAGCGCTCCCGGTATCACCACGGTCCAAGGCGTTCCATCCGGCCGGGGTAGAGCATTCAAGAAGACGACGTGGAGCGCGGCAACGACGAATACGGCTGCGACGTAGACCAGGGCGTCGACGATCCAAGGCCCGCCTTGGAGGCGGTTGGTGAGCGACACGACTGTAAGCATGGCGATGACGAATCCCGCCAGCCAGAGCGAAGCGGCCACGTTGTTCACCGGCGTGGCGGGGGTCACACCCCAGGCCAGCCGGCTGGTCAGGCGCAATGCTCGGACCACGCCCATCCCCGCCCAGATCAGAAGGACGATGCCGACGACGGCGAGATAGAGCCGCGCCCTTTCGGAGGCGACAACAGCCTGCGCCACCATCTCGGCAAGGGCCGCGACCATGAGGCCGGACTGCTCCGCCACCTCCTCGGGTGGCTGGGCGAGCCAGTCGGACAGAGCCCCAATCACCACGACCACCGACAGGGAGAAAGGAAGGAACCAGAGGAAGATCTTCACCGAAATGCCACCCGCGAGCAGACTGCCGGCGAAGGCCTGATCACGGAGGTAGAAGTCGTACGCCATCCTCACACTTGCGCGGCGCTCGCGCTCCGTCTCGAAGCGCTCGAGTCCGTGTGTCTTCGCCGTGGCGTAGCGGTCCTTGAGCCGCTCGATGCGCCCTGGCGCGGTCTCCTCGGCGTCGTTAGATGCAGAGGAGTCGGCCATCCGCTGAAGATACCCGGTGTCAACCCGGCGGCTGGGCCAGGATGAAGCCCTCTACTGCTTCCGTGAGCGGCGCCTCCGATATCACGACTTCGGGATCGGTGAACTGCCGGCTCGTCCGCCCGTTGAACGAGAGCCGAACATCGGCGGCGACCTGGACCCGTCCTCCGAGATCGTCGGAGATGAGCCGGGCGGTCTGACGGATCATCATCGGGTCGGTAGCCATGACCATCCGCTGTCGCTCGGTCAGATAGTCGCCCAGGTCACGATGGAACTGGCGTCGGCAGCCTCCTATCTGCAGATGGCGGCATATTTCTCGCATCAGAACCTGGACGGGATGAGCCGCTGGATGAGGGCCCAGGCCGAAGAGGAGCGCAGCCACGCCGATCGGTTCCTCGACTTCATCCTCGACCGCGGAGGAAAGGCCGTGATCGGGGAAGTGGAGGCACCCCGCGGCGAGTTCAGCGGGGCTGAGGAGGTTTTCGCCACCGCCCTTTCCCAGGAGGAGGCCATGGTGAGCGCCATCGTGGTCGGCTCGCCCTCGCCGACGGGCAATCAGGGGCGTTGTTCATCCTGGATCACGAGCTGGGGGCCCGGGACGGCGACCCCGGAGTCTGAGCCCGGGCCTGTCGGTCCCGGCTCGACCTGCCGAGCTCCTTCATCGCCCGATCCTGAAAGGCATGGAATGCCAGGTCCGTCCGGTCCCGCGGGCGGGGCAGGTCGACCGTGATCTCGGCCTCTATCGAGCCCGGCTGGCCACTGAAGACGATCACCCGATCCGCCAGGACCAGGGCCTCATCGATGTCGTGTGTCACCAGGAACATGGTGGGTCGGTACCACCCCCAGACCTCGAGCAGGTGCTCCTGGAGGTCGATCCGGGTGAAGGCGTCGAGCGAGCTGAACGGCTCGTCGAGTAACAGGACCGGCGGCTTGGTGACGAGGGCGCGGGCAATTGCAGTTCGCTGTGCCATTCCGCCCGACAGTTCCTTGGGCAAGGCGTCGGCGAAGTCAGCGAGCCCCACCCGGGCCAGAGCCTCGGCCACTGGCCCGGCAGTCTCCTCGCCATGGAGGCCGAAGGAGACATTCCGCTCGACCGTGAGCCAGGGCATGAGCCTCGGCTCCTGGAAGACGACACCGACGGATCGGCTCGGACCTTCGACACGATGCCCGGCCACTCGAACCATGCCCGACGTGGGCGAGTCGAGACCGGCGATGAGACGCAGGACGGTGCTCTTGCCACAGCCACTGGGGCCGATCACCGCGACGATCTCACTGGCCTCAACGGTCATGTCGACGCCGGAGACGGCGAGCAACCCGGTCGGGAAGCGCTTGGAGACGCCGCTCAGCTGGATCATCCAGGCGCTTTCGCCATGAACCCATCCTGCCAGCCGGTGAGACGGGCTCCTCCCCACGCCAGCAGCCGATCGCTCAGCTTCCCGAGAACCGCGAACATGACGA
>JARDZU010000014.1 GCA_029240695.1 Acidimicrobiia bacterium
GAACACGTAGTCCACGATCGAGTTGGCCATCTTGATGTTGGGATGACCCTCGACCATGCCCCTCGGCTCGAACGTCTGGAAGGTGAAGGTGTCGACGAACTCCTCGAGCGGCACGCCGTACTGGAGACCCTTGGAGACGGCGATGGCGAAGCAGGACAGGATTCCCTTCAGGGTCGCCCCCTCCTTGGCCAGGTCGATGAAGATCTCACCCAGTGTCCCGTCGTCGTACTCGCCGGTGCGAAGGAACACCTTGTGCCCGCCGATCCTCGCCTCCTGGTTGTACCCGTTGCGACGCGCAGGAAGCAGGAAGCGGGGCGGCTTCATGCCCTGGTGGTAGGCCTGGGTCGGTGAGATCCCGGCGGGGAGGTTGCCCCAGTGGATCGCCTTCTCGGTCTCCACTGCTGCCGATAGCCCCGGTGATTCGTCCTCGTTGTCCTCGCCCTCGTCCGAGGTCGAATTGAGCGGCTGCGCCGCCTTGGACCCGTCCCTGTAGAGGGCCATCGCCTTGAGGCCCCACTCCCAGGACATCCGATATGACTCCTCGATGTCCTCGACCGTGATCTCGTGGGGCATGTTGATCGTCTTGCTGATCGCTCCCGAGATGAACGGCTGGGCGGCTGCCATCATCTTGATGTGCCCGTAGTGGTGGATGAACCGGGTGCCGTACTTCCCGTTCTTGTTGGCGGTGTCGAAGACGGCGAGATGCTCGTCGGCGATGTGTGGTGCGCCCTCGATGGTCTGACGGCCACAGATATGGTCGTTCGCCTCGCTTATCTCCGCCGACGTGAACCCGAGCGCCTTGAGCAGGTTGAACTCCCAACCGGTGTACTCGTCGACCCCAAAGCCGAGCCGCTGCAACGTGCTCTCACCGAAGGTGAAGACGTTGAAGGCATGCTTGAGCTCGAACACAGCAGGCAATGCCTTCTCCAGCTTGGCCAGGTCCTCGACGTCGAAACCCTTGTCTGTCAGCGTCTCGCGGTTGATGTAGGGCGCCCCATCGATCGAGCTGGTGCCGGCGATGTACTCGACGACATCCCTTATCTGGTCTTCTTCGTAACCCAGGTGTCGTAGCGACGGCGCCACCGACTGATTGGCGATCTTGAAGTAACCGCCGCCAGCCAGCTTCTTGAACTTGACCAGGGCGAAGTCGGGCTCGACACCGGTGGTGTCACAGTCCATCAAGAGGCCGATGGTCCCCGTTGGTGCGATGACGCTGGACTGGGCGTTGCGATAGCCGTGCTCCTCTCCCTGCTCCAGGGCCAGATCCCACGAGGTGCGGGCTGCGGCGAGGAAGTCGGGGGGGCACAGATCGGGGTCGATCGCCATCACCTTGTGACTGACGCCTTCGTAGTCGCTGTCGCCGTAGGCGGCGCGGCGATGGTTGCGGATCACCCGGAGCATCGCTTCCCGGTTCTCGGCGTAGCGGGGGAATGGCCCGACCACGGCGGCCATCTCGGCCGAGGTCGCGTAGGAGTATCCGGTGAGGATGGCGGTCAGCGCCCCGCTGATGGCCCGCCCCTCGTCGGAGTCATAGGCTATGCCCTGACGCATCAGGAGCGATCCGAGGTTGGCGTAGCCGAGGCCGAGCGTCCGGTAGTCGTACGAGCCCTGTGCGATCTCGGGGGAGGGAAAGTGGGCCATTGCCACCGAGACCTCGAGCACGATGGTCCAGAGCCTGACGGCGTGTTGGTAAGCCTCGAGGTCGAATACACCGGTCTCGTCGTCGTGAAACCTGACCAGGTTGATCGACGCCAGATTGCACGCTGTGTCGTCGAGGAACATGTACTCCGAGCAGGGGTTGGACGCCCGGATCCGGCCACCGGCCGGTGAGGTGTGCCACTCGTTGACCGTGGTGTCGAACTGGAGACCGGGGTCGGCGCAGGCCCAGGCGGCCTCGGCGATCGTGTCCCAGAGATCGCGCGCTTTGACCGTCTTGCGGACCGAACCGTCGGTCCGGTTGATCAGATCCCAGTCGCCGTCGTCGATCACGGTCTGGATGAAATCGTTGGTGACCCGAACCGAGTTGTTCGAGTTCTGGCCGGAGACCGTGGCGTAGGCGTCTCCGTTGAAGTCGGCGGGGAGGCCACCGTGGTTGATGAGCACCCGGGCCTTGTCCTCTTCGACCTTCTTCCAGTCGATGAACCTCTCGATGTCGGGGTGATCGACATCGAGGATCACCATCTTGGCGGCGCGTCTGGTAGTCCCCCCTGACTTGATGGCCCCGGCGGCCCGGTCGCCGATCTTGAGGAAGGACATGACACCCGACGACTTGCCTCCACCGGAGAGTCGCTCGTTCTCAGCGCGGATGTGGGAGAAGTTGGAGCCGGCGCCCGAGCCAAACTTGAAGATTCGAGCTTCACGGACCCAGAGGTCCATGATCCCGCCCGGGTTCACCAGGTCGTCCCTGACGCTGAGTATGAAGCAGGCGTGGGGGGCGGGGCGGCTGTAGGAGTCGGGAGATGCCTTGAGCTCACCGTCGGCGCCGTCGACATACCAGAAGCCCTGGGCGGGCCCGGTCAGACCGTATGCCCAGTTGAGACCGGTGTTGAACCATTGCGGAGAGTTGGGCGCCGCCATCTGGTTGGCCAACATGTACTTGAGCTCGTCTTCGAAGGCGACAGCGTCGTCACTCGTCGCGAAGTAGCCCTCCTTCTCGCCCCAATGCCGCCAAGTGCCGGCGAGACGACTGAACACCTGCTTGGCCGACCGCTCCGGCCCGAGCGCGGGCTGGCCGCTCTCGTCGAAGACCTGGGTGCCGTCATCGTCGAACTGGGGGACACCGGCCTTGCGGAAGTACTTGGACACCATGATGTCCGAAGCCACCTGGCTCCAACCGGCCGGGATCTCCGCGTCCGTCATCTCGAACACTGTCGAGCCATCCGGGTTGGTGATCCGCGAGTCGCGTCTGGACCATTCGAGCCTGTCGAATGGGTCCTTGCCGGCCTCGGTGAAGCGACGGTTGATCCGCAGGCCTTTGCTCATGAAACGTGCCTCCTCGCACTTGGGTGCGCCCCCTTCAGGATAAGGGGCGGGGTCCATTTACCAACTCGGGTTCTCAACTCAAACCACAAGATGTAGTGGTCGAGGGGGAAGTAACCACGACATCTTGTATGGACACCACTACTGTAATTACAACGATGTCATGGGTCAAGTGTTTCGTTATCCACAGGCCCCAGACTCGCCAAGAGCGCGAAAATCGCCGCTCTGACGGGGGAAGGTGACCGCCTCGGACCTGTGCTCGGGGAAGCAACGGCACCCTAGATCACTGGCCGCGGTCCGGCTACCTGCGCCGCTTCAGAGTTTTCGCGACCCGGTCAAGGCGACCGAACGACTCCGCGAGGCTCGGGTTTCGGCGGGCCGCAATGACGGGTAAGTATGGGAGCCACCGATGGATTTTGCTTCATTCAACGTGTCTGAACCCGATGTTCTGATCGCCGCCGCCGTCCACAACGGGCACGATCTCCGGCCGGACCTCGCCGTCCTGACCGCAGTCGACGATGCGACTCGGCTGCGGGAGGAGGACCCGCACACGGGTCGCATCGCTGCCAGGTTCGCCAACAGTGTGGTGGTCCATCGCTCCCGCTTCGAGGTGGACCTCAATCGGGACAGACACGAGGCGGTCTATGCGAGCCCGGAAGATTCGTGGGGCCTCGACGTTTGGCGGCGGAATCTCACCGAGGACGAAGTGTCAGCCTCGCTCGCCCTCTACGACCGTTTCTACATCGATCTGGCCCAGGTCCTCGACCGGCTGGTTGCAGAGGACGGTGGGTTCGTCCTCTACGACATCCACTCGTACAACCATCGACGGCTTGGTCCTGACGCCCCTCCTGACCTTGTCGAGGAGAGCCCAGTCGTCAACTTGGGCACCGGATCTCTGCCCGTGAAATGGAAGCCGGTTGCCGATGCGTTCATGGAGAGTCTCCGGTCCGAGACCTTCGACGAGGCCCATCTCGATGTTCGCGAGAACGTGCGGTTCGAGGGCCGCCATTTGGCTCGGTGGGTTCATGAGAACTACGGCGATGCGGGATGCGCCCTGGCCATCGAGCTGAAGAAGGTGTTCATGGACGAGTGGACCGGCGAGCTCGACCTGGACCGGATGTCGCAGCTCGGAGATGCCCTGATTGCCTCGGGCCCAGCTGTTCGAAAGGCCTGGAGCCTGGCATGAGCGTCGGGGAGATCGATCTTTCCATCGACCGCCGTCTGAGCGAGATCTGCGGACTCCTACCCATGCTCCAGCTGCTCACACCGATCAATGTGCCCGAACAGAGACTTGCGTTCTTAGAGGGCGTCACGGATGAACCGGCGTTCACCTATCGGGATCTTCCAGATCTGGACGCTCTCGCCGATGAGCTGGCCGCCATCAACCCGGAGGAAGCGACGGATCCGGTGTTGATTCACATGATCCGTGGCATGCATAGGGAGTTGGAGCGCCGGCTCGAGCTGCTGAGAACCAGGAACACGGACCAATTCCTCCTGGCAGCAATCGAGCAATACGGGCATGTCGAGAAGTCCTTGTTGGAGCTGGCACATCGTGTGCTCCAAGAGATCCCGCCGGGCCCGAGAGCCGACATCTATGTCGATGCCCACGAACTGGCGGGAAGGGCCAACGTCGAGCTCGATCACTATCGCCACCATTTCCCAGAGCTGTCGACCCTGGTACATGTCAGCGAAGCGGTTGCGGGTGTGATGGTGGAGAACGGCGACCTGTTCATCGGCATCGACACCTCGATCGCCGGAGACCGGGTGGAGCAACTCCTTCACCACGAGATCGGGGTTCACGTGGTCACCTATGTCAACGGGAGCGCACAGCCGATTCGGATGCTTTCGCTCGGTCTCGCCGGATACGAGGAGACTCAGGAGGCCCTAGGTGTCCTCGCCGAGCACCTCGGTGGGGGTCTTCGCCCGAAACGGCTCCGCGCATTTGCGCTTCGGGTTGTCGCCGCAGACTCGGTCAGCGGGCGAGCCACCTTCAGGGAGACATACGACACGTTGATCGACCTCGGCGCGGGGCGGAATCGGGCCTTCACCACCGCGATGCGGGCACATAGGTCTGGCGGGATGACGAAAGATGCTCTCTACCTCGGCGGGCTGACCAGGCTCCTCACCTACCTCCAGGAAGGTGGCCTGCTCGATCCGCTGCTGGTCGGGAAGATATCCTTGGCCGACGAGCCGCTGGTGGCCGATCTCCTCGACAGGGGTGTCTTGGTGGAGCCGCCGCTCAGACCTCGATTCCTGGAGTCGAGAGAGGCGCTCGATCGATTGGCCAGGATCCAGGATGGCGCCGGGGTCCTGGAGCTGGGAGGTGTCGCCGTATGAAGATCGGTCTCGTGGTCAACGACGTGATCACCGAGAAGCCCGAGTACAGCACCACCCGGCTGGCTCTGGCTGCACAGAAGCTGGGGCACGAGGTTTGGCTCATGGGTGTCGGCGACCTGGCGCACACCTCATCAGGTGAGGTGACGGCGCGAGCACGCGGCCCTCTGGACAAGACGTATCGCTCGTTGAAGAGCTTCCTCGAAGATGTCCAGAGAGAAGACTTGGAGCCCGAACTGATCACAGTCGACGAGCTCGATGTTCTCATGCTCCGCAATGACCCGGCCGAAGATGCCACCGATCGACCCTGGGCGCAGGCCTCGGGGGTGCTCTTCGGCCAGCTTGCCGCCGCGGCCGGAGTGGTGGTGGTGAACGACCCCGTTCATCTGGCCGACGCCATCAACAAGACCTACTTCCAGCACTTCCCGGAGGAGATTCGACCCCGGACCCTCATCTCCCGGACCGTCGGAGACATCAAGGACTTTGTAGACGAGCTCGGCGGACGCGCTGTGCTCAAGCCTCTCCAGGGTTCCGGCGGCCAGAGCGTGTTCGTCATCGCCGGCAAGAAGGGGCAGAACGTGAATCAGATCATCGAGACCATCACCCGGGACGGCTATGTGGTGGTCCAGGAATTCCTCGCGGATGCGGAGAGGGGTGACGTGCGTCTCTTCGTCATGAACGGGAAGCCGCTCGAGGTGGACGGCAAGGTGGCCGCCTTCCGCCGTGTCAACGAGGGCGATGATGTCCGCTCCAATATGCACGTCGGGGGGAAGGCACAGAAGGTGAAGATCACAGACGAGATGCTGCATGTGGTCGACCTGGCCCGGCCCAAGCTCATCGAAGACGGCATGTTTCTCGTCGGGCTCGACATCGTCGGTCCCAAGATGATGGAGGCCAACGTCTTCAGCCCTGGGGGCTTGGGAAGCGCCGGCGGGCTGCACGAGGTCGACTTCGCCGCCGCCGTTGTCGATGCCCTGGAGAGAAAGGTCGAGATCCGGGCAACCTACGGGCGGTCCCTGCCCAACGCTTCGCTCGCCACGATGTAGACGGGTAGGCAGAGGCCCGGCCGGGCCTCGCCCACCCATGATCAGTGTTGTGTGTTGCCTCGACCCAACGAGCCGATGCCTACCGCCAACCCGATCAGTACGAGCGCGATCGGCCCGATGTATCGGAGGTCTCCGATCCTGAGCGTCCAAACATCGAGTGCCTCCAACATGAACACGATGGCGACCATCAAATAGACGACTCCGGCGAACAAAGTTCCTCTGTGCAGTCTCATCTCTCCACTTCCATGTTCCCGGCCGCGATGTCGAGGTCGAGCGTCAGCTGCACATCGGCGTCCTCGAACCCCTCGCTCGTGTATGTGCGACTGACCGAGAGGCCCTCGCTGACCTCGTCGAGAAGGTCGATCTGACCGGCTCCAACCGAAGCGCTCACGTCGACGGGGACCACGGGCGGAAGCACGATCGTCATGTCCCCGGCGCCTATCGTCACGTCGACATCTGCCGATTCGGTCATTGTGAGCTCACTGAGGTCCAGCCTGAGCCCACCCACGCCGACGTCGTATGTCGACGCCAGGTCGGCCTGCTCAGTCACGATGATGCTGCGTTCTCCGATCCCACCATGAAAGGCGTCCGGGGGAGCTGCCGCCACCACCAGGACGGCGATCGTGACGAAGACCCCGGCCACAACGAGCCCCGGATGGGGCCCATTCCATGCGCCAAAGATCAGCCCGAGGCCGATGACGGCAAGGACAGCGGGCAGGACGATGGCAGCCTCGAGAGCGATGACACCCGCGATGTCCAGCAGCCAGAGGCCGCCGACAACCACGAGAAGAGCCCCGATCACGATCGCACCGTATGGGCCGCCAGATCCCCGTTGGGGGATGGTCTCGGGTTCGCGACGTTCCAGTGTTTCAGTCGTGCTCATGGCGACTCCCCAAATACAGCAGGCCGGAGCCTGCGGCGATCACGGCCAACGGCCAGATCACCTGATCGAACCAGGGCACGAGTGTGTTGACCAGGAGCATCAGGCCAATGCCAACCAGGGCAACGCCGACCATCATCGGGCCCTGTGCTCCGATGTCCGCCGGATACCCCGTTTGTGCTCCCCCGGGCTCCGCCTGGGGGATGACGAGCCACGCGATCAGGTAGATCAGGATGCCGGCTCCACCCGCCAGTGTGACGAGTACGAAGGCCAGCCTGAACCAGACCGGGTCCGTGTCGAAATACTGGCCCAGGCCACCGCACACACCCCCGAGCATCCGATTGTCGATGCTCCGGCGCAGGTATGCCCGTGTGGAATCTGCCACGGCGGGAGGGCCAGCGTCTAGCTGCGTCATGCGCAACCTCCTTTCCGACCCACCATGACTCGACGACGGGCACTCGAACAGTGCCGAAAGACCCAACTCTCGGGGATCGACCGCTTTCCCTGTGAAGTCAGCTACACGGGCGTCGGCGCCGCCTCGAGCACGAGTGCGGCGGCATCGAAGGGATTGAGTTGGCGGCCGTTGTGACGGGCGGCCTGGAGCACCGGGTCGTCGAGCGAGTCGGCCATGGCGGACAGTGCGTCGAAGAGCCACATGATCAAGGGCCATGGATGGAGCCCGATCCTCTCCCTGACCTCCTCCGCCGCGCCTAGGGCGATCATGCCGAGGTCGGTTTGCCCCTCGGTGAACGAGAGCGAGGCCGCCGCTTCGAGGGCGTAACAGAGGCCCTCCCGATAGTTCATACCCCGGAACACTTCGAAAGAGCGACGGAGGGCATCCCTCGCCTCCGAGAGGCGGCCCGAGGAGATGTAGGTGAATCCGATCTGAGCCTCGGCCAGGCCGATCAGGGCACTGTTGCCGAGCTCGAAACCCAGGTCCCGGGTCGCTAGCTGATACTTCTCGGCCGCCTCGACGTCGCCGTTGGACGCGGCCAGGATGCCAAGGGCGATCAAGGCGTATCCCTCACCCCACCGATCGCCGAACCCGCGGAATCTGGCAAGCGACAACTCCAGCCTTTCGGTCACGCGGGCCGGATCCACGGCTTCCACCGGCAGCAGGAGAGCCGATACGAAATCGGTCCAGTTGTGACAGTCGATGTCGCCGTTGGTCTCCAGGATCTCGACCGCCCTCCCAATCGACTCCTTCGAAGCCTCGTATTGACCCATTTCGTACTGAATCCCGCCGCGGAGGAACCAATAGCGGCCGGCGAGGGTCTCGTCGAGGTCCTCCGGCGAGCCAACGGCAGCTAGATACCGGGCGCCGTCTTTGAGGTGGTTCCCTATCCACAGAAAGACCCACATACCGAAGGACATCCTCACCAGGGAGGCGTCGTCTCCCTTCTTAATGAGCCATTCGGCAGCGACGTCCATGTTGTTCCAATCGGCAGTGAAGCTCTCCACGAGGGCCGATTGCCTGGTCCCGCGGAGATCCTCCAGAGAGCCCTCGGCGACCCGTACGTAGTAATCCGCATGCCTGTCCTTCATCCACTCGTACTCGCCCGCCTCATGGAGATGACGCAGTCCGAACTCCCTGATGGGCGCCAGCATCCTCAGACGGCCCTCACCACCCTGGGCGGGAAGGATGAGGCTGTTCTCGACGAGCACCATCAGCTGGTCGACGGCATCACCTTCCTCGACTGCCACTTCCTGGGCTGATTCCACCGTGAAGCCACCCTGGAACACGCACAACCTGCAGAAGAGGGTCTGCTCCTCGCGAGTCAGCAGCTGATAGCTCCAGTCGATGGCAGCGTCGAGAGTCCGTTGCCGGCTGGGGACGTCGGCCGCACCGGAGCCGAGAGCGTCGAGAGATTTGGTGAGCCTTTCCGACAGCGCCCCCGGGCTGAGCATGCGGAGACGCGCCGCCGCCAACTCGATGGCAAGGGGTAGCCCGTCCACGATGCGGACGATCGAGGCCACCGGCGATGCGTTCTCTTCATCGATCGAGAATCCCGGGATAACGGCGAGGGCCCGATCGATGAACAAGCGCACCGCATCCGAGGCCGAGACCGAGTCTGGACGGTCCGAGCCGGTGGCGGGCAGGCCGAGGGGCTCGAGTGTGTATTCGTACTCGCTCATGATCCGGAGAGGGACGCGACTGGTGGCGAGGACCTTTAGCCCGGGGCTCCGGCCGAGAAGGTCCGCGACCGAGGGGCCTCCTTCTGCCACGTGCTCGAAGTTGTCGATTACGAGCAGCACCTGCTGATCCTGGAACTCGCTCGACAGGGCGTCGATGGCATCGCCCTCGATGGGTATCCCGGCGGCGCTGCCGACGGCGAGCAGCACATGGTCCGGATCGGTGATCGCGGCCAGATTGACGAAGTAGACCCCGTCGGGGAACTCGGCCGAGATGTCCTCGGCCACCGACAGGGCGAGACGTGTTTTTCCGATACCGCCCGGGCCGACGATGGTGGCGAGACGAATGTTGGGCCGTTGCAGCATCTCTACCAGCTCGGCCAACTCCCTACTCCGCCCGACCAAGGTGTTCTGCGATGCCGGGAGCCGTACCCTTGTGATGGATCGCGCTCGGGGTGGGGGGAAGTCGGCCCGAAGCCCTGGGGCCCGCACCTGGAAGAGCTTCTCGACGCGGGACAGGCCCTTCAGGGCGAAGGAGCCAAGGTCCTTGATCTCCCATCCCGCGTTATCGGTTTGGCCCTCGACCAGCTCCCGGACAGGGGCGGACACGAGGATCTGCCCTCCATGGGCGGAGGAGGCAACCCGTGATGCCCGGTGGACATCGAGCCCGACGTATCCACCGGACCCGATGCGGGCGGTGCCGGTGTGGAGCCCGAGTCGCGCCTGCACCGACACAGATTCGGGCCAGCTGCGATCGCCGAGGGACTTCTGGATCTCGACAGTCGCGCTGACGGCTTGGAACGCGTCTTGAAAGACGCTGAAGAGACGCTCCCCTTCGAGATCGACCACGGTCCCATCGTGTCGAAGGGTGGCGTCGGCAACTACCTGGTGGTATCCGGCCAGGACGTCGGCGTACTGGTCACCGAGTTGCTCTACGAGGGTGGTGGACCCGGCGAGATCACCGAACATGAAGGTGAGAGTCCCCGCGGGCAGGGAGTCGTAGTCTGGTTCGGTCCTGGCGAACCTCTCTGCCATCACGCCCGCCAGATCTTCGACCAGCATCTCCGCCAGTTCGCCGGGTGACTCGAAGGTCCGGGTCCTCGATCGCGAATCGGAGCGAGCGCGCTCGAGGAGATCGGTCAGACCTTCCTCACGTTCAGGGGCCGGCTCCTTGATATAGATGAGTCCGGGAAGACCAGAACTGGCCTCGAGTTCCCGCTCCAGGTCCGACTCCCAGCCGAACGACTGCCAGTAGATGCCCACGAATATGTCGGCGTCCGCGATCGAAAGCCCGGCGTGCCCGTTGCGGCTGCCGAGATCGACTCCGATAGGTTCGAGCCTCAGGGTCTTGATGGCGGATTTGGCGGCTTCGCGCTCCGATTTGAGCTCGCCGAGGGTCGACGAGACAAAGACCCTCAATCTGGGGTCGTGACTGGTCGGCTCGAAGCCGCTCCCCTCCCTGGTCGCATCCACGAGTCATGACGGTAGTGAGTTGGCTGTCGCTATCGGCCGTGGTTCAGCGGTCGAGGTGCTCCCATGCGTCGGTGCTCGGGTGGGGGGAGATATCCCAGCGGGGCAGGAAATACTGGACCAATGGTCCGATGGCCAGGGCAAAGACGATGGTGCCGATGCCGAAGGTGCCGCCGAGGATCCAGCCGAGAGTGAGGACCGTTATCTCGATGACGGCGCGGGTGAGCCTGATCGAAGGTCCCTTGCGTGCAATCCCGGTCATCAGCCCATCGCGTGGGCCCGGTCCCAGGTTGGCTCCTATGTAGAGACCGGAGGCGATTCCGATCAAGACGACGCCGCCGAGCATCATCGACCAGGCCACACCGGTCACCTCGGCCGCCGGGATGACGACGCCGGTCAGGTCGATGACGACGCCGATGATGATTGCGTTGAGCAGCGTGCCCAGCCCGTAAGGCTGGCGTAACGGCAGCCAGAGGAGGAGCACCGCCACCGAGACGATGATCGACCAAGCTCCGACCGTGAGCCCGAAGCGTCGGGCTAGCCCCTGGTGGAGGACATCCCACGGTGGCACCCCCATCCCGGATTGCAGCATCAGCCCGATGCCGATGCCGAACAGGACCAGGCCGATCAACAGTTGTGTGATGCGGCGGGGGAGACGCTCCCCGGCGACCGGGATCAAGTACCTCAAGACCTCAACCGCCCAACGCCTCGGCGATCCGCGGAGGGAGGTCGGTGCTTGTCGGCGGCATGAAGCTGACCAGCACATGATTCGCCCCCAGCTCCCTGTAAGTCGCGGCGAGGTCTGCCGTCTCGGCGGGGTCGCCGGGGTAACGGAACTGGACCGACACCTCGATCTCGCTGCGCTCCCGCCCGAACTCCTCGCACGCTTCGTCGAGACGTCTCAGCGAGGCGACGAAAAGATCCGGCTCCGAGGTGAAATCCGGGTAGTTCCACTGGTCTGCCCAGCGAGCTGCCAAAGGAATGGTCCGACGGGGACCCGAGCCACCGATGACGAACGGCGGGCGGGGCTTCTGCACCGGCTTTGGCTCAAAGCGCGCCGAGGAGATGGTCCGATACTTCCCCTCGAAGTCGAACACCTCCTCGGTCATCAGCCCGTGCAGGATCTGGAACGTCTCTTCGAGCATGTCGAAGCGCTCCCGGACCGGTGGGAGGTCGATGTCGAAGGCCTCATGCTCACGCTCGTGCCAACCGGCGCCGACTCCCAGTTCGAGTCTCCCCTGAGACATGCGATCCAGGGTCACCGCCTGCTTGGCCAAGAGGACGGGATGCCGAAATGTGTTGGCGGTCAGCATCGTTCCGAACCTGATCCGGGTGGTGATCGCGGCCAGGCCACCGAAGAGGGTCCAGCCGTCCATGATCGGCCGCGACTCTTCGCCCCGAGGCGCGTAGAGATGATCGTTCAGCCAGACGGCGTCCCAGAAGCCGCCCCGGTCGGCCTCGATCCACACCTCACGCAGCTCGGGCCAGTCCTGATCCTGGGCCCATACCTTGAACGAATGCCGGAATGGGCGCACGGTCATGGGGTTCCCGGTTGGACGACCAGGGGAACCTCGGGCAGGTCATCGGCCGGGTCGAATCCGAACACTCTCCCATAGAAGGCGAGCTCCGACTCCAGGCTGTGGATGATGTTCTCCGCTTTCCGGAACCCGTGATCCTCGCCTTCGTAAGTGATATGGGCGTGGGGAACCCCGTTCTCTGCGAGCGCGGCGGAGATGAGCTCGGCCTGCTCCGGCGGCACCACCTTGTCATCGAGGCCCTGGAACAGGATCACCGGGACCGTGATCTGGTCGACCGAGTAGAGAGGCGACCGGCGTCGCATCTCCTCCGGATCGGTGCCGACCATGCCGTCGAGATAGCGCGACTCGAATTTGTGGGTGTGGTCGGCGAGAAGCCCGATGTCGGCGACTCCGAAGTAGGACCCACCAGCGCTGAAGGCGTCCCCGAACGCGAGGGCGGCCAAGGTGGTGTAACCGCCGGCACTGCCCCCGGTGATGATGAGCCGGTGGCCGTCCACCTCTCCTTCGGCAGCCAGATAGCGGGCGGCGGCGAGACAATCCTCGACATCTGCGATACCCCATGAGTCACGCAGGAGATTCCTGAATTTGCGCCCGTAGCCGGTCGAGCCGCGGTAGTTGACGTCGACCAACCCGAAGCCCCTGGTCGTCCAGTACAGGAACGATGGTTTCAGGCTGGGAAAGACATGCGATGTAGGTCCACCATGCACTTTCACGATGAGTGGTGGCCTCTCTTCGTCTGGCCCGTCGAAGTCGGGGTTTGTCGGCGGGTAGTACACCCCGTGGGCCACCTCGCCGTCGGCGGTGGGGAACGTGATGATGCGGGGTGACGGGATGTAGTCGGGCTCGGCAGGCATCGGGTTCGCCCGCACCACGCTCAGGGCACCCGTGTCGACATCGAGCTCGTAGACGGCACTGGGCGTTGCCGGCCCGTGACCGACGAACCAGGCGCGGGACTCACCGTCGGTGACCAAGAAAGCGAGACCGGTTAAGTGGTTGGGCAGGCGTCGGAGCCTGCCATCCCGATCGACGACGCCGAGATGGTTTACGCCTCCCTCCCAGAAGGCGGTGAGAATCCTTCCCTCGGAGAGAAAGCCGAAGGTAGTGGGGCCGAAAATCCACAACGGCACCCCGAAATCGGCCTCCATTTCCACGATCGCCGTGGAGTGCTCCCCGTCAAACCGATGCAGATTCCACCACCCGCTCCGGTCGGTCGCGAACACGATGCCACCACCCGGCGACCACTCCGGTTGGAAGATGGCCTCATCGGGACCGCCGGCGACCTCCTCGATGTCGACCAGTCCGTTCTCGGTGATGGTCCCCGTCTTGAGGAGAGTCCCATCCCAGGGCATGTTGGGGTGATCCCATTCCAGCCACAGGAGCTTCGTGTCATCCGAGGATGGTCGAGGAGAGGCGTAGAAATCCCGGCCGGTGACCAGGACCTCGACCTCGCGGGTGTCCGGATCGATCCTGACGATCTCGTTCACCGCCTCGCCATCACCGTGACTCTCCCGTACACAGACGATGCTCCCATCCGGGAGGAACCGCCCGTCTGCATACCGCAGGGCACCCGGCATCGATGGCTCGGGTGTGATCGGCCCATGGCCCAGGAGATAGAGCCGTTGGTCCGTGAGCTCCGAATAGGCCACTCTGCCGTGGTCGACGATGAACGCCCCGCCGCCATACTCATGGACCTGGGTGCGCACGTAGATCGGTGGGGGGGTGACGTCGCCGATCTGGCCGGAATCATCCCGCCGCACCAGGACCTGGCGGCCGCCTTCAGATGGGCGCCCTTCCAACCAATAGAGGTTGTCGCCGTCTGCCGCGATCTGCCCGAAATCGACGATGCCTCCGACCGTGTCGGCGGCCGAGATGGGTGAGTCCCAGGTGCCATATGCTCGGCTTTGAACCATCGAGGCAGGCTATCGGTGTGCCGGGTGCTCGCACCAATCATTACCTTGTGGCGATGCGAGCAAACGATTGGCGCCCATGAGCACACAAACCAGAGATGAAGGGCTGTACGACTACGCGCTCAGAGAGCCCAGGCTCCCCGCCCCGGAGAACCGGGAGAACGACAACATAGGCATCCCTATCGAGGCGCGTCTCGAGATGTACGAGATGCAGCAGCTTTTGCGCCAGTTCGAGAAGCGGGCCTACGACATGTTCCTCCAGAACCTCGTGAAAGGGACATCGCATCTTTCCCTGGGTCAGGAGGCCGTGGCCACCGGGTTCGGGCGGGTGATGAGACCCGATGACTTCACGTTTGCCACATATCGCGGCCACGCTCACACGCTCTCCCGGGGGGCCGATCCGGGCGCTGTGCTCGCCGAACTGCTCGGCAGGGAGAACGGGATCCTCAAGGGCAAGGGCGGATCGATGCACCTGACTTCGGTCGAGCACGGGATGATGGGCTCCTACGCCATCATCGGCGCCCATCTCACGATCGCCAACGGGGCGGCATGGTCGGCCCGCATGCGAGGCACCGACCAGGTGGCCGTGTGCTTCTTCGGGGATGGGACGACCAACATCGGAGCCTTCCACGAGGCGTTGAACCTGGCCGCCA
Source organism: Acidimicrobiia bacterium (assembly GCA_029240695.1). Classification (GTDB taxonomy): domain Bacteria; phylum Actinomycetota; class Acidimicrobiia; order Spongiisociales; family ZC4RG35; genus JARDZU01. Next base: position 14,941 of record JARDZU010000014.1, read on the forward strand.
TCTGGGATCTCCCGGTCGTATTCGTGTGCGAGAACAACCTCTGGATGGAATACACGCCCATAGACCTGATCACAGCAGTCGCCAACCCGGCGGCGGACCGGGCGTCCGCCTACGGGCTGGAGGGCATCGTGGTCGACGGGAACGACGCCGACGCGGTCTATCAGGTGGCGACCCAGGCGATCGGGAGGGCGCGACGTGGCGAGGGACCGTCTTTGATCGAGGCACAGACCTACCGGGAACAAGGGCACAGTCGGGCGGACCCGGCGAAATACCGTCCCCCCGCCGAGGTGCAGGCCTGGAAGGAACGGGACCCGATCCCGATGTACCACGAGAGATTGCTTCGCCTCGGTGTCCCGGAAGGCGACCTGAGCACGATCCAGCAAGACGTGGCGAGGCGGGTCGACGAGGCGACCGAATTCGCCAAGGGCGGCGCGGTCCCCGGCGAGCAGCACCTGTTGACCGATGTCTGGGCAGACGGAGGCTCGGCATGGCGGAACTGACCTATCGAAACGCCGTTGCCTATGGCATCGCCCAGGAGATGCGACGCGACCCGAGTCTCGTCATGCTCGGGGAGGACATCGCCGGCGCAGGCGGGGTGTTCAAGACGACTGTTGGCCTTGTCGACGAGTTCGGGCCGGACCGAATCCGCGACACCCCGATCTCCGAGCAGGCGATCCTCGGCGCGGCGATGGGCGCCGCCATGACTGGAATCCCGGTGATTGCCGAGATCATGTTCTCAGATTTCATCGCGGTGTGCTTCGATCTGCTGGCCAACGAGATCGCCAAGTCGCGCTACATGACCGGGGGGCAAGTGACGATTCCGATCGTGGTTCGCACTGCCAACGGAGGCGGATCGCGATTCGGGGCACAGCATTCCCAGAGCGTCGAGAACTGGGTGATGATGATCCCGGGCCTCAAGGTCGTGGCGCCATCGACACCATTGGACGTGGTCGGCCTGCTGGCTGCTTCGATACGGGATCCTGACCCGGTGGTCTTCCTGGAGCACAAGTCGTTGATGGCCGACAAGCAGGACGTCCCGGACGGCGAGATCCTCGACAAACTGGGGGCGGCCAGGGTGGTCCGCGAGGGCACCGACTGCACGATTGCCGCGCTCGCCCTGATGGTCCCACGGGCCCTCGAAGCGGCCGATCGGTTAGAGGATCAGGGGATCTCTGCCGAGGTCATCGATGTGCGCACGCTGGTGCCTCTCGATACCCAGACCATCCTCGGGTCCGTGAGCAAGACCAGCCGGCTGTTCACCGTCGAGGAGAACCCCCGGCTGTGTGGTTGGGGGGCTGAGATTGCCTCCATCGTGGCCGATGAGGCGTTTTGGGACCTCGACGGGCCGGTGGTCCGCATAACGACGCCTCATATCCCACTGCCCGCGGCGGAGGCCTTGGAGGACATGGCGATTCCGTCCGTTGATCGGATCACCGAGACGGTCACCAAACGCATGGGTTGAGGCGCCGGGAAGGCGGGAATTCGGATCTGGGCTAAACCCCGGCGTCTGACAGCCGAGACAATTACTACATGACCGGTCTTCGCCCGCCGCCCAAGGCAGAAACCACGAGCCGGGTCTTCCTGCGGTTCGTTGTGCTCGTCCTTCTCTTGATCGCGGCCGGGGCGGCGATCTGGACGACAGTCACCCTCGATCGCATCGAGCTAATCGAAGACGTTTCGCTGGGGGATTTCGAGAACGACACCGTCGAGACTGCCAATGGCACGGTTCTCAATGTCGTGAGACAGGGAGAAGGGGCTGTTCCTCTCGTGCTGCTCCACGATGTCGACGTGGCCGGAGGGGTGATCTGGGACGGGGTGGTTGACGAGCTCGACCCCAGATTCTCGGTGATGCGAGTCGATCTCCCAGGTTTCGGCCTCAGCACCCGGATCCCCAAAGAGGGGAGCCCGCACACCGTCGCCTCGATGGCCGAGGAGGTCTCTGACGTCATCCAGCAGTCCTTCGGCCAGCCCGCAGTGGTCGCCGGCATCGGGCTCGGGGGCGAAGTTGCCGCCGAGATAGCTGTGACCCACGCCGATATCGTTGCCGGTCTGGTCATGCTCGATGTCGACTTCTTCAAACCCCGGGCGTGGGACGAATTCGTGGAGAGGCTGCCCTGGGTTGGTATCGCGGCCACTTACGCCCTCGAGACCGGTGGGCCACTCGCCGCCGGTCGCTGGGCACCCAATTGTGAGAGTGGCGGATGGTGCCCGACCCCCAGCCAGGTCCAGGCGCGGAATCGGGCCGAGACCATCGTGGACACATCCGAGTCGATTCATTTCTTCCGCCGGACCCCGGCCGCCTCACAGGTGCCATCGAAGCTGAGCGAGATCACGACGCCGACCAGCTATCTCTGGAGCCAGGCTGGAGATGTCCCTCGGGAATCGGTCGACCGGGTCCAGGAAGCCATGCCTGCCGCAACCGTCGAAGTGGTGACCGAGGCATGGAAGGCACATCTGGACACCCCGGAAGTGGTGGCGTCGACCATCGCCGGCTTCCTGCAGCAGCCCTAGCGCGCCTCGAACTCGACGGTGTGGACCAGGTTGTTGGCGTAGCCGTTCTCGTTCCACTGCGGGCTCATCGGTTGGCTGTTCCCGGCCGAGTCCGTCGCCCTGGCCATGACCGTGTGCCTGCCGGGAGCAACGACCACCTCGTGCTGCCAGGCGACGGCCGCCAGGGGACTCGAGCCCGTCGACATTTCTGATGCGTGCCAGGTCTCCCCACGATCCATCGAGACCATGACTCCCACTACGGGCCCGCTGCCTGACCAGGCCGAGCCCATGATCACGACAGACCCGGCCGGGACCGACTCCCCGTGACCGGGTGACGCGATCACCGACCTCACCTGGATCTCCGCCACCGGTGATGCCTGCTCGAACCTGTCGTCGCCGAGATACCGGTAGCGGTTGACGAAATGGCCGGCGAAAGGCTCGACGACCCCTTCGATGCTGGCCAGCCACTTGACCGACCTCATCGCGTAGTGCCCCGGCAATGCGAACCGGATCGGCCCTCCGTGCTCCATCCCCAGCGGTTCGTCGGCCCAGCGGGTTACGAGGAGCGAAGATCCGTCCTTCACACGGTCGATGGGAACAGAGAACTGATAGTTGACGTCCCCCTCCGGCCACACTCTGCCGCGATCGGACCCGGTTAGGACGAGCTCGACCACACCGTCGGGCACCTGTCCCAGGGCATCGATGAGCCGGACCCCGCCGAGCCTGATCGGGGACGCGCCGCCGAGGCCCCATGCCAAACCGCTCACCGCCGGCCGGACCAATGACCTGCCGTTGCCGGCGCATTCCAGGACCATCTCGATCTCGACCTGTTCCAGGACCGCCAGGGTCTCTACGGACAGGGTCCGTGGCGGAATGCCCGGGAGCAGGACATCGACGACGTCTCCGACGTCCTCCGGGATGGGGAAGCTGTTACGGAGATAGGCCCGGTCCTGAGGGAGGGGACGCCCATCCAACGCGGTAATGGGCACGCCGGCGTTGGGGGGCGATGTCGTGATGTATTCGAGACCTGACACTTCGGCTGAACCTATCGCGTCGATTCTCTGTCCCGTCCGGCAGTGAGCGTTTTGCCCACCCATTCCGCCCAACGGCGGGTCAGGTCGTCGACGGCGGCTCGGTTGGTGCCGGTTGCATGGAGCGCAGGGCCGATGATCACCTCGACACGCCCTTTTCGGAACTTGTTGTCGACACCGAGGACCTGGTCGGTCCCGTTGACTGCAACGGCCACCAATGGCACGCCGGTGCGAGCCGCCAACCAAGCCGCCCCGGGCTTGAACCCGGCATCACCAAATGTCTCGACGCGGATGCCCTCGGGAAACAGACCGACCACGCCCCCGGATTCGAGATGGGCCAGGCATTGACGCACCGTCCCCAACGGGACAGTGCCGCGGCGGACGGTGATGGCGTCCCAGCCATGGAGGGCCCAGTCGAGCGACTTGTGGTTCCCGAAGAGGTCGATGAGGGCGATGAACCGGGCGCGTTTCCCGTAGATCGCTCCGACCAGAGGAGGGTCGAGAAAGGAATAGTGGTTGGCGGCCAGGACGAACGGAGGAGGGGGGAACCCAGGCCCCCGGTCGACCCTCAGGCGCCACAGCATCCTGGCTCCGAGCCTTATCGCAGGGAGTGAGATCAACCACCACAGTCGATGCCTGGGTTTCGAAGGGTCGGGCAGGGTCAAGGGAGCAGCAGCACCTTGCCGGTGGTCTGTCTTCCCTCCAGCGCCCGATGGGCATCGGCGGCGTTGGCAAGTGGATACTCGTGGCCGATGCGCACCTCGACCTCTCCAGATTGAACCCAGGAGAAGAGGTCGGAGCACCGCGACATCAGCTCATCCCTGGTCTGGAGATAGTGCGCCATCGTGGGTCGGGTCAGGAACAGCGAGCCCTTCTGCGAGAGGAGAAGAGGGGCGATCTCGGGCGCCGCGCCAGATGCGTTGCCAAAGGTCACCATCATTCCCCGAGGCCGGAGCAGGTCGAGGCCGCTCATGAACGTGTCGTTGCCGACTCCGTCGTAGACCACATCGAGCGGCTTGGGCCCGGCCGTCTCCTCGACCTCGTCCTTGAAGTCGGTCTGCGTGTACACGATGACGTGGTCCGATCCCGCTTCCCGGCTCAGTTCGGCCTTTTCCGCGCTTCCCACCGTGGTGAACACCTCGGCGCCGAGCATCTTGGCGATCTGGGTGAGGAGAAGACCTACGCCTCCTGCGCCGGCATGGATCAGGCACTTGTCGCCTTGGCGGAGCGGGAAGGTGTCTGTGGCCAGATAGTGGGCCGTGAGACCCTGCAGCAGGACAGCGGCCACCGTCCTCGAGTCGAGGCCATCCGGGATGGGCACCGCCCGATCGGCAGGTATCGCGTGCCGTTCTGCGTAGGAACCGCGCACGTCGGTCCATCCGACCCTGTCCCCGATCCGGAAGCCTTCCACGCCCTCGCCCACCTTTGACACGGTGCCGGCCCCTTCCTGGCCCGGGATGAAGGGAAGGGTCGCGTCGTAGAGACCGCGCCGGTGGTAGATGTCGACGTAGTTCACCCCTGCTGCCGTCACGTCGACCAGCAGTTCCCCCGGACCCGCCTCGGGCTCGGCCAGATCGTCGAGGACCAGGTTCTCGGGTCCACCGAGCGCGGGAACTGTTATTGCTTTCACGGTCGCTCCACGTTCCATCCTCGGCTCTTCAGCTCGAGTGCCAGCAACTCGTCACTGATGAAAGAGAGGTCGGGCGCCCTGGCATCAGCGCCGAGGCATCGCTCCACAGGGTCCCGGAGGGTTCGAGCCCAGGCCTTTCCCTTCGCCTCCGCCTCCAGCGTGAGTGTGGAATCGGGATTGACCGTGTACACCCGGGCCGTTATCTGTGGGTTGGCACGGGAGCCTCGTTCGCCATAGACCAGGAGCGTGGCGCCCATGGGCAGGTCCTGTATACCCCCGGTTGCCACGAACGGCCCATCGAAGGCCCAACCCGACGATCTGGTGTCGTCGACCGACTCCACCACCTTCGCCCAGTTCTTGTGACGTTCGTCTCCAACCAGGGGGACGTCGACCGCCACCATCACCATGTCGCCCATATGCCGAGGGTAGGCGAAGGCAGCCGGGAGTCGCGAGGTGATCTCGGTACGCTTTAGGCTCGACCTATGGCCAAGCTTCGCCTCTTCGCAAACCTCCGGGAACTGGCCGGCACATCGCGACTCGATGTGCCCTCCGAAACCGTAGGGGGGGTGATCGAGGCGGCATCGGAGAAGTTCGGGCCTGACTTCCGGCGAGGCGTGGAGACATCGAGGGTTTGGGTGAACGGTGAGGCGGCGTCGATGGACGACAGCGTCACCGAGCACGACGAGGTGGTGTTGATACCCCCCGTTTCAGGTGGGGATCAGCCGGCCACCACTCTCTCCGCCTTGGACCTAATGGCGTTCCTGCCCGCAGCGGTCGCCATCGTGGCGATTCTCGCCAACACCCAGGGCCAGGAGGTATGGGCTGCCGTCCTCGTTCTCATCGTCGCCTTATGGGCGCTCGACATCGGAACGGCGTTCGCGGCCCGGGGCCGGGAGTTCGCCTCGCTTGCCGTAGTGGTCACTGCCGCCGGGTCCGCCATGGCAGCCCACGTCGCCGGAGGCGGCGGGTATGCCCTCGCTCTGGTCATCGCCGCGGTCGTGAGCCTCGGTTGGGCCGTGGTTTTCCCCCAATACCGGCATGTGGACGTCTTGAGCCCGACTGTGATGGTCTCTCTCCTCGGCGGATTGGGCACTGCGTCTCTCGTGCTCGCCCGGTCCGCTCACACGCCTGAGGCGAATGCGGTCGATGTCTTCCTGGTGTCCGTCATCGCCGCCGTGGGTCTCAGTGCGATTGTTGAGCGGATCAATCCCATACCCCTCCTCGACCCCTTCTCGGTCACCGCTCTCGGTGCGGTTCTGGCCGCGGTAGCCGCCGCTGTGATCTGGGATCTATCCGTTGTCTCCTATCTCCTCGTCGGACTTGGGATCGCGGTGGCACTGCTGGCGGGCAGAGGTCTGTCGTCCATGTTGCGAATGGGCCGGGTAGCCCTGACCGAGCGCCCACCGGGGGCGCTGGTCAGCCTCGATGGGGTCGCTCTGGCTGCCGCCATCTATTACCCGTTGCTGCTCCTGGTCTTGTGAGCTCGATCGACGACGCCGCAAGCGTTTGCATCTAGGCCGATCCGAGTAGAGCAAAACGGCATGACGGGTTAGCCTTCCCGCCGATGCGTGCCCAGACGCCGATCCGCGTCGTCACCCTTCTCGCCCTCACCGGTCTGGCCGCCGTCCTCTTCCCCCTCGCCGGCCAGGCGGTGACCAAGGCCCAGGTCGAGGAGGCTTGCGCAGATTCTCGCGCCCAACTCGAGGAGTATCGGGCCGCCCAGGAAGCGTTCGAGGTGGCGGCCCACGAGTACGAAGACGCTGTGATCGAAGTCGATCGTGTGGAGAGGAAACAGGAGTCCGTGGCGGGCTCGGTGTCCAGCCACACCGAGGATCTGGATCAGATCCAGACCAGGATCGAGGAACAGGCCGTGGAGCTCTACATGCGAGGCGGGCTGGCCAGCCCGGGGATCATCTTCTCCGCTTCGTCGGTCGACGAATTCATGACCACCTCCGAATTCCTCACCACTGCCGCCACCGGGGGTCAGGAGTCGTTGGATGAGCTCGTGGCCGCCCGTGGTGAGCTGAATCGGTTCCAGGCCGTTCTCGACGACACCCGTGTCGAGCTGGAGGCTGTGGAGACCCAGAAACTCGATGCCCGGAGCAATCAGGAAGCGGCGATGGAGGCCGAGCAGGCGGCGTATGCCCAGTTGTCCGGCCGCTGCAAGGAGCTCGCCACCGAGTACGACCGCGAGCAGGCGGAGCTGGCGGCGCGGGCCCGACAGCGAGCTACCGGCTCGGTGCAGGTGGGATCCTTCATCTGTCCCTTCACGCCGGGCCGGACCTCGTTCATCGACTCCTGGGGGGCGTCGAGATCTGGGGGGCGCTCCCATAAAGGGACAGACATGTTCGCCGCGTGGAACGAGCCGATGTACGCGGTCGCTTCGGGCCGCGTCTCGCTTGGCAGCAGTGGGCTCGGCGGCAACACGATCTGGTTGCTGGCCGACAATGGGATCGCTTACTACTACGCCCACCTCTCCGGTTTCAACGTTGCCTCCGGATCGTCGGTAGGCCAAGGCCAGACCATCGGCTTCAACGGCGACAGTGGAAACGCGAGGGGTGGTTCACCGCACCTCCACTTCGAGATCCACCCCGGGGGACGGGGCTCGTCCGCCGTCAACCCCTATGCAACGCTGGCTGGGGCATGCAGGTAGCCTGCCTCCCGTGAGCGAGCACCGCCGCAGAATCGACACCGTTCTCGAGCCAGATTATCTGGCCGACATCTCCGGAGCCGACCTCGACGAGCTGCGGAGACGCCGGGAGTCCGCCGAGGACGTCGAAGCCCAGATCTCGTATTACCGCCGTCTGCTGCACGGAAGGGTGGATCTGCTCAATTTCGAGCTGCGCCGACGCAGCGGGCAGGAGGAGCGGAGCCTGATCGAGGCATTGCCCGAGATTCTGGCCTCAGGGATGACCTTTGGCAACGAGCCCAACCTGCGGCATCTCGACCCGATGCCTCCGATACCGGCCACCACGGGCCGGCGACTCATCGACAGGATCATGGATGACGGTATCCTCACGCAGCTTCCGGAGCTGACCGACGATGAGCTCACCGAGGCGATCGACCGCGTCCAGGAGGTCGAGGCCGAGCTCTCGGCACAGCGGCGGCAGCTGCATGTGGTGATCGACGCCCTCCAGGACGAGATCATCGCCCGCTACCGGAGCCAGCAGGGCGAAGCACAGCCAGCGGGCTGAAGGTTGCTCGCGGCCAGAACACGTTCGGGTCTGGTCGAGACGATGCACGATGGCGCGGTCGCGATTGTCTCCGCCGACGGCGCCCTGGTGGCCCATTCAGGAGACATCGACCAACCCTTCTTCCTCCGGTCCGCCGCCAAGCCGTTTCAGGCCCTCGCTTCGCAAGAGCACGGGGCGGCACTGGGGCCTCTCGAGCTCGCCCTCGCCTGTGCGTCCCACGACGGTCATCCGGTGCACATCGCCCTGGTCGGATCGATGCTCGCCCGGGTCGGGCTCAGGGAGTCCGATCTTCAATGCCCGCCGAGCTGGCCCCTGTCGGCAGAAGCCGAGACCCGACTCCGGATGGAGTTGGGAAGCAGTGGCGAGCCACGCCGGATCTGGCACGACTGTTCCGGCAAACATGCGGGATGGCTCCGGGCCTGCCGGGCGCAGAGCTGGCCAATCGACTTCTATCTGGCCCCGGATCACCCCCTTCAGGTGGCGATCACCGATCTGATTGCCGATCTGAGCGGTTTCCCGGTTTCACCGGTGGGGGTGGACGGGTGCGGAGCGCCAGTGCACCGCACGACAACCCGGGCCATGGCGACTCTCTACGCCCGACTTGCAACGCTCCCACGCCTCAGGGAGGTCTTCGAGACGATGCATCGCTATCCGGCGCTGGTTTCGGGCACCGGCAATGGTGATGCATCGATTGGGAGTGCTCTGAACGCAGCCGCCAAACGAGGAGCGGCAGGCTGCATCGGTGTGGCGCTCGATGGAAGGTTGGGTGTTGCGGTCAAGTCCTGGGACGGGATCCAGGAGGTCGCCGACGCCGCGGCTATCGCCACCCTGGCCGGGTTGGGAGAGCTGCCGCCAACCGCAAGCGATCGTCTCGCGACGCTTGCCCGGCCCACGGTCCTCGGCGGTGGGCGACCCGTAGGCGAGCTCGAGCCCACCGTGGATTTGCAATGGGCATGAGAGAGGTGCTCGAGCGCCGAATCGAGCGATGGCTCGCCGACCCCGATTCGAGCGTCGAGTACGCCGAAGAGGTCGAGGGCCGCTGGGCGGTGCGGATGCGGCAGGAGGCGCGCGACGCCACCACGACTTGGTTCACGATCGGGCAGCGAAGTCTCGAGTACGAGGCGTACGTCCTGCCGGCAGCCGAGGCCGGCAGCGAGTTGTTGAGACAGGCGTTGCAGAGGAACATGAAAGGTTGGCGGTCGTACTTCGCCCTCGATCACGAGGGCGGCCTGGTGCTGCGCGGACGACTCTCCGAGCCTCTTGTGACCGACCTCGAGCTCGACCTTGTCCTGGGCGAGATCTATGACGCCATCGAGGTCGGCTTCCGACCATTGCTCCGCTCCCTCATCGCGGATCGCGAAAATTCCGGTTAGAAACTTGTGAACAAACCCATGTGGACAAACCCTGTGGAAAGTGGCGATTCCTGTTGGTAACACCCCCCGAAGCCGAGCCCGCGCTCTATTTGGTGATGCTGAGCGTTACTCGGCGTTAGACGGCGCCCAGGCTGGGGTCGTTGCTTCCAGGCTGCAGAACTCGTACATTCGGCGCTGCAAACGCCCGAGAGGCAAACCAGAGAACCGTCCGTTCGGGGAAGTGCGGAGGAGGCTCAGGTAGGTCACTCGGGCGTTTTGCTTTTGAGTCCCCTCCCCCTCAATCGTGACAGAGCTGGGCGAATCGGCTCGCCTCGATGCACGACTGCCCGGGGATCACGGCCTTGTCCGGTGGCAAGACCATCGTTGTGGTGGTCGGCGGCGCCGTCGTTGTGGTGGTCGGAGGTGTGGTCGTGGTCGGTGCCGGGGCAGCAGCCTCGCCCCCATCGTCTGACGGCGGTGCCGTGGTCGCCGGTGAGTCGGAAGGCGGCGGTGGGGGAGCCGGGGCTTCGGTGGTCGGAGGTGCCTCGGTCGTCGGTGGGGCCGTTTCGCCCTTCTTCATGAATACGACGGTGACGTACAGGGATCCGTCGTCGCTGGTGTCGGTCCCGACACCGACGTAGTTGTAATCGCCGAGGATGTTGGCGGCATGTCCAGAGGAATTCATGAACGCCGTGTGCAGGGAG
>JARDZU010000128.1 GCA_029240695.1 Acidimicrobiia bacterium
CCCTCACCGGTCCGGTAGTCGGTGAGATTCACCAGGTCGCCGAGGATGAGCAATGTCTCCCCTTTGGCCACGACCCGCCGCAGTGGCTCCGTTGCGAAATGGATATCAGACAGGACCAGCATCGGACCCAGGGTCGTTACGTGAGGCGTACCACGCCCAAAGAGCCCCGGCCGCCGCCCCGAAGACGGCGATGAGCAGGGCGATCTGCCAGGTCAGGTCCAGCGTGGAGAACTCGGCCGAGAGACCGGCCATGCCGAATCCAACCAGGGCTCCGATCGCCGCCCTGCCCCCTCGTCCGATCTGCCGACCCGGGTCTCGCTCCTCTCGGTTCACGTTCTCGGCGAACGCCCCTCCGAGGATGACTACGACGAGACCGATCACACCCAGGGCGAGAGCGATCGAATAGAACTTGACCATGCGGGGCGAGGGTAATTGGCCCTCCCACTCGAACGGGATCACCCCGCCTGTCTCTCCGTGGGGACCAGGCGAAGACGGGGGACCAATCCCTCCCCGGCCAGATTTGCCAGTGCGTTGACCTCGGACTCGTCGAGATCCACCGGGCCGTCCGACAGGAGAAAGGTGACGACACAGTCGTCGCAGGCGCTCGTGCCCTGCATCGCGCATTGCTCGCAATCGATCAGCATCTCGTACCTCCTGTTGACGAAGGTACGAGACGCCTGTGACAGATCTACTCGAGGAACCCGTTGGTGGTGAGCCACTCCTCGGCGATCAGCGCCGGGTCCTCCTGATCGAGGTCGGCGCGTGCGTTCATCTCAGTGAGGTCCTCGGTAGTCAGGGCCTCCGAATAGGAGTCGAGCAGGGCGACCAGGTCGTCGCCGTAGGCCTCGACAACTTCGGTGCGAATAGCCGGCACGATGTTCTCGGCCGGGTTCAGGCCCATGTCGTCTTCGAGTGAGACCCAATCGTTGGCGGCGATGACGCCCGAGGTCGTGAAGAGCAGGCCGACGTCGATCTCCCCGCCTTCGAGGGCAGCAACCGTTATAGGACCTCCAGCATCGAGCGGGACGAACTCCGCGAATTCCAGACCGTAGACCTCCTCGAGTCCCGGCAGGCAGAGCGGGCGTTCCGGGCACTCCGGCGGTCCTCCGAAGATCATCTCGGCGGCAACGGGCTTGAGGTCGGAGACATTCGCCAGGCTGAATTCCTCGGCAGTCTCGCCCGTCACGACATAGGCGTTCTTGTCCTGGGCGGGGCTGTAGGCGAGCAGGGTCACTCCCAGCTCCTCGAACGCAGCTCGTGCGGACTCCCACATCGTGTCCGAATCGGACGACTGCTCGACCTCGAGGAAGCCGCCCAAGGATCCGGTGTACTCGGGAACGAGATCGATCTCGCCGCCCTCCAGGGCCGGCTTGACCACCTCGCGATTGCCCAGATTGAGCTGCCGCTCCACCGTGTAGCCGTTCGCCTCGAGGCCCTGGGCGTAGATCTCCGCCACGATCACCGATTCGTTGAAGTTGAACGAGGCAACCCTGATCGGGTCGCCTTCGGGCGAGGTGCCCTCTTCGGCGCCGTCACCCGATCCACAAGCCGCAGCCACGAGGGCCAGACCCAGGATCGCCCCAACGGCGCGAGCGCGGAATGGTTTCCGCATGGGTATCTCCTTCTAGGTTGGAAACAGGCCCCGTCTTTCCACCAAGGCCCACCTGCCAAACCGTAGAGCGTCTCTGCAGATTCCCGTTAACGGGCCGGCCTGATCCCGTGTGGAGTGGCGGCTCTTTGCATTGCCGACAGTCCCAACTCGGCTGCGATGGCCAGCAGGCCGACCAGGACCGCGCCGACAATCAGCCGTCCCATGTCCTGTCTGGCAAATCCGTCCACGATGTATCTGCCCAGACCTCCCCAGGCGACGAGGGCGCCGAGCGTGGCGGTAGCGATGACCTGCACGAAGGCGATTCTCACACCTTCCATCATCAGCGGCGCGGAAAGAGGTAGTTCGACCCCGGTCAACACCTCGCGCTCCGTCAAGCCCATGCCGCGAGCCGACTCGATCGTCGCGGGCTCGACCGCCTGGATCCCGGCGACGGTGTTGGTGAACATCGGCGGGGCGGCCAGGGCGATAAGGGCCACCAACACAGCCCACGGCTCACCGACTCCAGCGCCCATCTGCACGAGGACGAGGAACGCTATTGCCAGGATGCCGAATGATGGGACGGCCCGCCCGATGTTGACGACGGCTGTGGCGACGGCCGAGCCGCGACGGATGTGGCCGAGCCAAACCGCCAACGGCAGCACCAGGAGCCCGGCGATGATCACCGCTGCCACTGACACCCAGATGTGCTCCCCGAGCCGGGTCCAGATCGAATCGGGCCCCGACCACGTGGTTGGCTCCGAGAGAAACTCCTGCACGGACTCCCACGTCGTCATCGAGCTCTCCGCGCCCAAGGGCTGAGGGCTCTCTGCATAACGAGAAACCCGATGTCCAAGACCGTCGCCAGCGCCACCGAGAGGACGACCCCGACCAGGATCTGTGTCCAGAAGAATGTGTTGAGCCCGCGCAGGATGAAATACCCGTAGCCACCGAGGCCGAGAACGGCGGTCACCGTGACGAGCCCGACAGTGGTCACCGTGGCGATGCGAAGACCGGCGATGATCACGGGGAGGGCCAGAGGCACCTCCATCCTCCAGAACCTGGCCCGTCTCGTGTAACCCATGCCATCCGCAGCCTCCAGCACCGCATCGGGGACACTGTCGATACCCGCCACCAGGTTGCGAATGATGATCAGCAGCGTGTACGAGGTGAGGGCGATCACGGCGTTGGTGGCGTTGAGCCCGACGACGGGTACCAAGAGGGCGAAGAGGGCAAGCGACGGGATCGTGTAGAGAAGCCCGGTGACCCAGGTGATGGGTGTGTAAGACCACCGCCAGCGGAGAGCAACGATCGCCAGGGCGAGGGATATCACCAGACCGATCCCGACGGAGACGGCGGTCAAACTCAGGTGCTGCCAGGTGCGGTCGGCGATCTGGTCGATGTTGCGACCGATCCAATCCCAGTCGACCAATTGGGAGGTTTGCCCCAGGACCATCATTCGGTGATCCCCTCGGCAATCGACTCCAGATCGAGCATCCCTCGATAGATCCCATCATCGACCACCACCGCCACTCGAGCGTGGCTGGTGACGACCGCGTCGAGGGCGGATCGCAACGTCGATTCAGTGTCCAGGGTGACCAGGAAGGGTCTCGGATCGAGATCTCGCAGCGGTTTGGAATCGACGAGGTCGCCGTCGACCCATCCCAATAGCCGTTCGTCATCGAGGAGGCCGAGCCAATCGACTCCGTGCTGCTCCATGACCCGATGAGCCTCGGCCGGGGTCGTCGACACGTCCACGAATGGCCCGTGCTCCAGGTCCGCCTCGTTGATCGGAAGCAGTGCGAGGCGCTTCAGGCCACGCTCTCCGCCGAGGAATCTCTCCACGAAATCGCTCGCCGGCTCGGCCAGGATCTTCTCGGGAATGTCGTATTGCTCGATGATTCCCCCGATGTTGAGGATTGCCATCCGATCCCCCAACAGGATCGCCTCGTCGACGTCGTGGGTGACGAAAACGACCGTCTTGCCCAAACGACCTTGCAAGTCGTGAAACTCATGCTGGAGCCGCTTCCTGACAATCGGATCGACCGCCCCGAAGGGCTCGTCCATGAGCAGGACGGGTGGATCGGCGGCAAGAGCGCGGGCAACGCCGGCGCGCTGCTGTTGGCCCCCGGAGAGCTCGGACGGGTAGCGCGCCATCATCTCGGCATCCAGCCCGACGATCTCGACCAGTTCGGCGACGCGCTCATCGATCCTCGCCTGATCCCATCCGACAAGGGCCGGGACGGTGCCGATGTTCTGGGCGATGGTGCGATGGGGGAACAATCCGATCTGCTGGATCACGTAGCCGATTGATCGGCGCAACTCGTGAGCAGGGATGGCCATGGCATCGCGGCCATCGATCTCGATCCGTCCGGATGTGGGCTCGATGATCCGGTTGATCATCTTGAGCGTTGTCGTCTTTCCACAGCCCGATGGGCCGATGAGCGTCACGCACTCCCCACGTCCGATGTCGAGACTCAGGTCGGTCACGGCGGCGCGAGAACTCCCGGGAAAGACCTTCTTCACGTTCTCGAGACGGATCATCGGGTCGCCGGCCACCAGCACCTCCTAGGCGCCAGGCGCACAGTAGGTGAGCTCAGGTCATCCCAGCTCGGCGAGAAATGCCACCGCGGAGTCCACATAGCCCTGGTGGTCGACGTCGTATGACTCGATATGACCGGCGCCCTCAACTGTGATCAAATGGATCAGATCGGGGTTCGTGGCCTCGAGATCCAGGCTCACATCGAGCGGGACCGTGAGGTCTTCGGTCCCATGATGGATCAAGACCGGTTGGCGGATGGTCTCGTCGGCATCGGATATGTAGTCGAGGACCTTCCAGTTGATCCCGATGCGCAGTGAGGTGATGAACTTGGCCGTTGCCGACACTGTTGCCGGGACCGGGAGCGGCAAGATCGGGAGATCTCTCTGACTGGCTGCGTAGTCGACCGTCCGGCCGAAGTCGACGTTGGGCGCGTCCAGAAGGACCCCGCTGACGATCTCTTGCGGCTGGCGGGATAGAAAGGACATCGCATGGGCGCTACCGGTCGAGAACCCGCTCAAGACGACACTCTGCGCCCCGTTGGCCACGGCATAATCGACCGCGCCCGCGACGTCCTCCCATTCAGTGGCGCCGTATTGGTAATAGCCCGACGGATCAATCGGCTGCCCGTCGTCGTTGCGATAGGTGATCGACAGTTGGGGATAGCCGGCGTCCTGAAGGGGGGCGAACAGAGGCTCAGCCTCTGCGGGAGTGTCCCCCAGTCCGTGGATGTGGATGACCCAGGTCGGACCGTCGGCGGGGAGATACCACGCATCCATCTCCCCCAATGGCGTTCTGTAGGTCACCTCTGCCAACTCATATGAGCCCTGTGCCGGGGTGATTGGCTCCGGCTCAGGCACGAATCCATCCTGGATCAGCTCGCTAGAGAAATACCAGCCGCCGGCGATATGGAACACCACGGCCAGGCCTATCACGACCCAGAAAAAGTTCCAGAAAGAAACCCTCGATTTCACCGGCGGAGATTCTGCACGGATTCAGGCCACTGGCAATGACAATCCGCCGACGAGGTGCTCTTCGTGGTCGGTGACCGGGATCGGATCACGCCCGAATTTCGGCTCGAGCACCATGGCCTCCGCGATGGTCTCGTCGACTTTTGCCGACAGAGCTTCCTCCATCAGTGAGCCCACCGGGGAATCGCCGGCCCCCTCGAGACGATCTCGACGCACCAGACCGATGAGCATGCCCTCGTCGGCAACCGCCAGAACGTTTTCCTCGTGAAGGCGGAGTGTGTCGTCGGCCAGCCGCAGAGGACTGACGAACACCGGTTCCCCCATCCAGCGAAAGACCCGGTCCGGGGCACTGCGCACCATGATCGCCCCGGCCGGAGCCTTGCTCCGGAGCCTGGCCCCCGGGCCGAACATCGACCGTTGCAGCCAGGACCCACCAGGGGCTCCGAACACCACGAGTGTCCCCTCGTCGAGAGTCTCGACCAGCTCGGATATGCCCTCGACTTCCACGACGCGGCCACCCATCTCCGGAACCGACAGCCCGATGTGGTCCAGCAGATCCTCGGATTCCCTCGGATCATCGCCCGGACGGATTGCCGACAGCATCTCGGACTCGACTCCGAGACCACGTCCCAGCCGCGACGCCGTGTCTGCAGCAAGGAACGAATGGGGTCCGCCGGCCACGGCCGAAACCACCCGCTTCACGTTCTCGGGGATGAAGTCGAGGGGAACGGCGACACTCACCAGATCGAACGATCCCGGGAATCTGCGCGATACGAGAAGATCCGCCCGGTGGTGGATGCATTGCCCTACGAGATCCCCTGTGATGCGGTCCGGCACGCCTTCGGAAAGAAGAGACGCCAGTTCGGAGCATCCGTTACCCCGTGTCCAAACCACCGTCATCTCGGTCCCCGCCGATGCGGTCACTCGCCCACTCCCTCCGTGATCAATCGCGGTCCTGGCTTGGGCGACCCTGAACCGCCGCCGACACCATAAGCCATTCAACGACCGATGTCACCGATCAGTTTCGGCGCTCGGTGGGGGCGCGCAAGTGACAAGATTGCCCCTATGGAATTCGACGAAGTCATCCGCAAACGCCGCATGGTGCGCAATTACACGTCTGATCCGGTCCCGCCCGACGCTCTCGACAGGATCGTCGATGCCGGGGTCCGGGCTCCCTCGGCGGGATACAGCCAGGGAATGGGATTCGTGGTCGTGACCGATCCGGCCACCCGCAAATCGATCGCCCACCTCGCAGAGGAAGAGGAGTATGTCGCCAGCGGGTTTGATCCGTGGATCTCGGCAGCCCCGGCCCACATCGTGATCACCGTCAGCGAGGCGATCTACCGGGAGCGCTATCGGGAGCCAGACAAACTCGGCCCCGACGGGACAGAGATCGACTGGCCGGTCCCCTATTGGTGGGTCGACGCCGGGGCGGCGTTGATGGCTGTCCTTCTGGCTGCAGTGAACGAGGGGCTGGCCGCCGGCTTCCTCGGGGTCCATTCGATGCGGGACCTCGCCGCCTTGCTCGCCATCCCCGAGCACCAGAACCCGATAGGCGTGGTGACCGTGGGCCATCCAATGCCTGATCGCCGGTCAAGAAGCCTGGCCCGGGGCAGACGACCCCGCGCCGCTGTCGTTCACCGTGAGCGTTGGGCGGTCTGATGGACATCACCTCGGCGGCGAATCCACAAATAAAGCGCCTGGTCGCGCTTCGTGAGCGAAAGGAACGCGATCGGGAGTCGGTGTTCCTCGTCGAGGGCTCTAGAGACGTCGATCGAGCTGTCGCCCATGGTCACCAGCCACTCGAGATCTACTTCGACGCGGCCCTCTACTCAGGTGCCCCGCATCGCGCCGACACCGAGGTGTCGGTGGCAACCGAGGCCCTGGACCGCGCCTCCTATCGGGGCAGGTCGCAAGGTGTCATCGGTGTCTTCAGGCAGTTGGATGTCGCCCTCGACCACTTGACACCAGGACTCGACCCCCTGTTCCTGATCGCGGAGGCGATCGAGAAGCCAGGGAACCTCGGTGCCCTGCTCCGCACTGCCGACGCCGTGGGGGCCGACGCATTGATCGCAGCGGATCCTCAAACCGATCCTTTCAACCCGAACGTGGTGCGAGCGTCGACCGGAGCCATCTTCTCGGTACCGCTGGCCGTCGCCGGCCTCGATGACGCCGTCGCCTGGGTCCGGAATCACCTGGCTCGGATCGTGGCTGCCGACCCTGACGCCCCCGTTCTACTTTGGGATGCCGACCTGACCGGACCCACTGCCCTTCTCGTCGGCGCCGAGCACGCCGGTCTCACCGAATCGGCGCTCACCGCCTCCAATACGACCGTCTCCGTTCCGATGCGCGGATCTACGGACTCCCTCAACGTGTCGGTCTCCATGGCGGTGTTGGCTTACGAGGCCTTGCGGCAACGGTCTGCTTAGTCCTTGTACCGAACATATGTTCGATTAGGCTCGGAAGGGCGTGTCAGCCCTGCTCCAGCCCAGCTTCGACGACCTCTCTACGCCGCTGTTCGACGTGACCTTCTGCGTCCTGGACCTGGAGACAACCGGTGGATCGCCTCGGGATTGCGCCATCACCGAGATCGGGGCGGTCAAATACCGGGGTGGTGAGTTGCTGGGGACCTTTCAGACCCTGGTCGATCCCGGGCTTCCCATCCCGCCGTTGATCACGATTCTTACCGGCATCACCGAGGCGATGGTGGTCGAGGCACCCGATATTGGCACTGCTCTCCCCACCTTCCTCGAATTCATTGGCAACGCGGTAATCGTGGGTCACAACATTCGCTTCGATATCTCGTTTCTCAATGCGGCCTCGGCTCTACACGGCTATCCGCCGTTGAGCAATGACACCGTCGACACGGCCGGGCTGGGACGGCGGCTGGTCAGAGAGGAGGTGCGGAATATGCGGCTGCAGACGCTCGCTGCCCATTTCCGCAGCCCGGTGACGCCCATCCACCGCGCCCTCGATGATGCCCGTGCCACCGCTCATGTCCTACACGGGCTCTTGGAGCGGGCCGGCAGCCTCGGTGTGACCAACCTCGACGACCTGCTCCAACTCCCTCGTGCCCGCGGCTCTGCCCACTACTCCAAGATCGCCTTGACCGACGCACTCCCCCGTCAACCGGGAGTCTATTTGTTCCGCGACCGGCATGGCACGCCGATCTACGTGGGCAAAGCGACCAATCTCAGGGCGAGAGTCCGCCAGTACTTCTATGGAGACCAGCGCCAGACCATCGGCAGCCTCATGCGTGAGCTCGACTCCGTCGACCACATCGTCTGCCCCACGCCCCTGGAAGCGGAGATCACCGAGCTTCGACTCATCCACAC
>JARDZU010000129.1 GCA_029240695.1 Acidimicrobiia bacterium
GCGAGTGAGGAGCCGGCCAGCCCGTGGATCAGCAGCAGCATCGGTGCGCCCTCGGGTCCCGCTTCTCGCACCACGAACTCCTGATCCCCCACGAACACCGTCCGTCCCGCGGTTCGCCAGGGATGCTCTTGAGGTGGTGGGAAACGAGGGCTGATGGTGGGAGCGAAGGCCCTCAACACGATCAAAGCCACCAACCAGCCCCAGAGCTTCTTCATCGAGCACCTCCGCTGACAGTGAAGACGAGATCCTCGACCGGGTGGCCTGACGTCAGGTGTTCATCGATGATCCGATCCAAGGACTCCTCGGTGAGCCCGGCGTACCAGGTGCCTTCGGGATAGACGACACAGATCGCCCCTTGCTCGCAGATGCGGAGACAGTCGACCTTGCTTCTCAGGACTGACCCATTGCCTCGCTCCACCTCCGTGGCTTCGGCCTCCGGCTTGCCCGACCAGGGTGGCGGCGCCGAAGCCAAACCCAGATCCTTCATCCTCGACTTGAGATGGCTCCACAGGGCGTGAGTGACTTCGCGGGGTGCGCATTTGGGGTTGGTCTGATCGGCGCAGAGGAAGATGTGTCGCTCCGCCCGGGGTATGGCCAGAGCCTCTGCGATCGCTTCGAGTCGCTCCTGACTGTTCACGCCGTGACCGTGATCCCGGTGCCGGACTCGACGCGGCCGATGAGGGCCGAACCAGGCACCGATTGGACGTACTCGCCGGCCGACTCCGGCGGGACGGCCACGAGGAGACCACCGGAAGTCTGAGCATCCGCCAACAACTTCAGATCGTCCTCGTTTATCTCTGACTCGACGAACTCGAGGATGGACTTCAGGTTGCGCGCCGATCCACCGGCCCACATCCCCTCGTCCAGCAACTCTCTCACCCCGTCGAATACCGGGACACGATGGAGGGCGATCGTCGCCGAAACGCCGGAAGCGAGGCACATCTCCCGGAGATGGCCGAGCAGTCCGAAACCGGTGACATCGGTGGCAGCGTGCGCCGAGCTCCGGGTCAGTGCGTTGCCTGCGACATCGTTCAACGTGGCCATCGACTCGATCGCTTTGGTAGCCAGGTCGGGTGGGCACTTCCCGCGCTTGATGGCGGTGGTGACGATGCCGATCCCCAAAGGCTTGGTCAGGATCAACGTGTCGCCAGGCTTCGCGCCCGAGTTCGGGAAATACGAGTCCGACCCGACCATGCCGGTGACTGCAAAACCATAGGTCGGCTCTGGGCTGTCGATCGAGTGCCCCCCGACCACGGTGCACCCTGCCTTCGACATGACCTCCATGCCACCGGAGACCACATCGGCCGCCAGATCCAGGTCGAGTCGGTCCCGGGGCCAAGCCAGATATTGCAAGGCGGTCAGGGGCGCCCCACCCATGGCATAGACATCGCTGAGAGCGTTGGCCGCTGCGATGCGACCCCAGTCCGAAGGCGAGTCGACGACCGGGGTGAAGATGTCGACGGTCTGCACCAGGGCACGACCGGCGCCGATGTCGTATACGCCCGCGTCATCCGAGGTTTCCGTTCCGACCAGGAGGTCTGGGTGTGAGCTAGCGGCATGCCTATTGACCGTGCCCATGACCCTTGCCAGGTCGTCGGGCCCGAGCTTGCAGGCGCAACCGGCCCCGTGGGAATACTCGGTCATGCGCACGCCAGTCACCCGGGAGAAGATAGCCCTGGGCTCTCGATTGCCCTCCGGGGGCAGGGGCGGCCACCTTCGGATAGGGCTGGGTCTCTGGTTAGCCTTCCCGGCCTCATGACCGATGAACGGACCTTTCTCACTCCTGCTGCCTACAAGAGGATGCAGGATGAGCTGGAGGAATTGAAGACCGCCGGGCGGCGTGAGATCGAAGAGCGGATTGCCGAGGCGCGATCCCATGGCGACCTGCGGGAGAACGCCGACTACGACGCGGCCAAGAACGACCAGGGCTTGATGGAAGCACGCATTCGAAAGCTGGAGTTCTTGCTGCACACATCAGAGGTGAGGGAGGTAACCGACACCGGCCGGGTCGAAGTCGGCAGCGTCGTTACCGTGATCGATTCCGACGGGGACGAGCTCGAGTACTTCGTCGCTCCCCAGGAGAACAAGGTATCTGGTCTGCTGTTGGCGTCACCAACCAGCCCTCTGGGTAGCGCCCTGCTCGGGGCATCGATCGGAGACGAGGTCCCCTATGAGGCTCCCGCCGGGACCTTCCGTGTGACGATCAAAGCGGTTCGCCCCTACGAGGGGTAGTTACTCTCTGGCCGGATCGCCGTTTGAGGGGTACCGGTGAGACTCAGACTCAGAAGGCCGCGCCAGCTTGCCAGGGATCTCCTGGCTGCCGCGCGCCGCGACCACGAAGAAGTCGCCGATTATCTCGAGACACATGGTGAGGAGTGGGAGGCTCTCGCCGAGGCCGCGCCCGGTGACGCCGCCGACGTCCTGGAGCAGCTCAGAGAAGAGGACGCGGCGGGCCTGCTCGCCGAGCTGGAGCCGGAAGACGTCGCCGACATCCTGGAGCAGATCGCCCCGGAGCTCGCCGCCGAGCTTCTCGAAGACGTCCCAATCGCGGACCTGACGGCCGCCGTCAGCGAGATGACCGGCGAGGCCGCAGCCGACCTTCTGTACGAGCTTGACGACGACGTCACGGAGAGCGTCCTCGCCATGCTCGACGCCGAGTCGGAGCAAGAGATCCGCCGCCTGCTCGAGTACCCGTCCGACACCGCGGGCGGTCTCATGACCACCGAGATCGCCGCTCTGCCCCTCGGCCTGACCGCCGGCGAGGCGATCGAGAGGATCAGGCAGCTCCACGAACAGTACGAGGACTTCGCCTACGTCTACGTGGTCGACGATGACCAAAAGCTGAGAGGCGTCATCTACTTCCGCGATCTGGTGTTTGCCCGTCCCGGTGCGAGCCTCGAGGAGGTGATGGTCCCCGACCCTGTCGCCGTCGAGGGGATGACCGACCGGGAAGAGGTGGCCGAGCTGGCACAGAGGTATCGCCTGTTCGGGATCCCGGTGGTCGACGAGCAAGGACGCCTGATCGGGGTGGTCACCACCGACGCAGTCATCGAAGCGGTCCAGGACGAGGCCACCGAGGACTTCGCCGCCGCAGTCGGTGCCGGTCTCGGTGAAACCGTCTACACCGACGTGACCAAGTCGTTCCGTTCCCGAGCGCCGTGGCTCCTCCTCAACCTGGTCCTCGCAACCTTCGTCGCTTGGGTCATCGAGCAGCAGACCAGCATCATCTCGACCGAGCCCGTGCTCGCCGCGCTCATGCCGATCGTGGCCACCCTGGGCGGCAACGGGGGGAATCAAAGCCTGGCAGTGATGATCCGCTCACTGGCCTCCGACGACGTGCCCCGGGCCCAGGTGACCTCGATCCTGCTTCGACAGACGGGGGTGGGGATGCTCAACGGAGTACTTCTCGCCGTGGCAGCTGCTTCCCTCACCTACGTCCTGGTCGACTCCGGCGTCTTCGTGAGCTCATCGGACCCGGTGACTGTCGCCGAAGTCATCGGGATCGCGTGCCTGGCCAACCTGCTGATCGCAACCCTGGCGGGATCGGCGATTCCCCTGATCCTGCGTCGTCTCGGGCTCGACCCCGCGCTTGCTTCATCCATACTGCTCACGATGATCACCGACGCGGTCGGCTTCGGCGGGTTCCTCCTGGTGGCCGCTGCGCTGCTCTGAACGGGACCTGGTTTCCGGGGGCGCGCCTCCGCTAGCTGCCGATGACGAACTCGCCCGAATCAGCGAACGGTCCGCGGTAGACAACGGTTGTCCCGTTCTGGACGCTGGCGAAATGGTGCTGTTGGATGAGCTGGGTCTCGCCCTCGGTGCGCTCCGCTTCGGGCTTGCGGTAGGCATCGACCGCGCCGTTGTCGTCGAAGATCTCGGCGCCATAGGTGATCTCGCCACTGTCGACGAGGCCGACGACGAAGTTCTCGAGGTCGACATCGGTGTATGCGCCGGGTGGAATCACGATGAAGAGCGTCTCCCCGGCCGGGTCCGACACCCGGGCCACAACCTCGTATTCAGCGACTTGTTGACCGACGAGGGTGGTCGAGGTGGTGTTGCCTCCGGTCGCTTCTGTGGTGGTGGTCGCCTCCCCCCCATCACCGGTGGTCGGGCTGGAAATGAGAGAGGACGTCGTGCTTAGATCCGTGGTCTCGCCATCGTCACAGGCCGCAAGGGCCAGGACCAGTAAGCCGAACAGGCCGAGACGGAGCGTCTTGGAGGAGATCATGGCGTACAAACGTACCCGAGCCGCCCCTGGTTCCAAACCACGTCTCAGTCGGTAAGGTCATCTTCATGTACGGCAGACGGATGGCCGCTCTATTGCTCGCGTCCGCCCTGATGGCAGGGCTCTACTTCGTGAGCACGCCGCCAAGCCCGGTTGCCGCCGCCGAGATGTGCCCTCCGGTGACCATGGACATCCTGTTCCCACCGACCACTCTGCCGCCACCGACGACCCTCGCACCGGAGACCACGACTACGGCACCGGGCACGACAGTCGCCCCGGAAACGACGACTACGGGGCCGGGCACGACGGTCCCATCGGATACCACAACGACTGCGCCTGCATCAACCACAACAACGTCGACGACTACGACAACGGTTCCCGAGGAGACGACCAGCACGTCCGCCCCTGACGAGACCAGCACGACGGCGCCTGCATCGACCACGACGACTGCACCTGGCTCGACCACGGCGCCACCCACCACGGCCCCCCCAGAGAGCACGACCACCACCACGATCCCGCCCCAGCCCCCTTGCGAGCCCTTCGTCTACGACATGGCCTGGCCGCTGGGCGGGGTCGGTCAAATCGGCTCACCCTTCGGCGCCGACCGTGACGGTGGCGCCCGCAAGCACATGGGCAACGACATCGCGGCGCCTCGACTCACTCCGGTTGTCGCTGTCGCCGACGGAGTGGTCAGCCGTGTCGCCCAGGACCGTGGGACGAGCAACTGCTGCTGGGCCATCGTCCGGCACACCGACGGCTGGCAGTCCTACTACATCCATCTCAACAACGATCAATACGACACCGACGACGGCCTGGGCATCGGGCTGCGCACCGATCTCGTCCAGGGCTCGCCGGTTGCTCGCGGCGAGGTGATTGGCTGGGTGGGCGATTCGGGGAATGCCGAGGGCACGGTGCCCCACCTCCATTTCGAGCTGCGCAACCCTGAAGGCCTCGCCGTCGATCCACGTCCGAGCCTTCTCGCCGCACAAGGGGCGACGGTGCGGGCCGATCCCCAGCCGTCCTGGCCATACGCCGATGACGACGGCAGTCCTGCCGAGGCCATGATCGCGCTGCTGCTGACTCAAGGACTCCTGCTCGATTGCGACGAGACGGGCGTCGACTTCTGCCCGGACCGAATCGCGGAGCCACAACTGGCCACTGTCCTCGCCAGACACCTGGCCGGCAAGGTGCCTCCTCAGCTCGAGGGCCGGTATCTGCCGTTGACCGACACCTCGGCATGCCCTCCACTCGACCCCTGCCTCTTCCTTGGGCTGACGGAAGCCGATGTCGCCCGTCTCGCCGTCTGGGTCAGGATCGATTCGCTGGTGTCGACACTGCGACCGCGGTCAGAGACCGAGGGTGTCCCTGAAGTCTTCGTTCCCACCGCCGAGGAGGCCGAGGCCAAGCTGCGGGAGATGGGCGCTCGTGCCGCATGCAACCCGAGCCTCGACGACGACCGGGTCCTGACCAGGGCGGAGACCGTCGTTCGGCTCGTCTCGTGGATCCAGGGCCGGAATCCCGAGTCCTGCCCACCACCCGTTCAGTAGAGGCGCTGGTAGAAGAGACGCCCCAGGTCGGCCGTGACCGGCCCTTCCTGGAAACCATGCCTACCTATCGCGGATACAGGTTGGATCTCGCGAACCGTGGAGAGAGCCATCGCCTCCTGCGCCCGATCGAGGCGGTCCAGATCCCATGTTCCTTCCACGACCTCGATCTCGAGCTCGGAGGCCAGTTGGAGCATCACCCGACGGGTGATCGAGTCGAGGATTCCCAGTTCGAGCCCGGGCGTCTCGATGACACCGTCGACCACCCAGGCCACCGAGAATGTCGGGCCTTCGAGCATCACCCCCTCGATGGTGGTCAGCAGAGCATCACCGAATCCCTCGGCGATGGCGCGCCGCGTGGCAGCCATGTTGGGGGCATACGACAGGACCTTGGCGCCGGCGAGTTCCCACTCTGCGCCTGCCGCATGCCATGGGGCAGGGAGGGGAAGCAGGGTGGCCGGGTTTTCGCCTTTGCCCAGCGCATGGGCGAACACGATCACGATCGGGTCGCCCGTGATCCCGGACATCGCCGGGCCTCTCGTGACAACCACCCGGACCAGGCAGTCATCACATGAGGCGGCAGCCTGCTCAACCCATCGCTCCAGATCTCGACGGTCGGGCAAGGGAATCTCGAGAGCCTTCGCGCTCCGATCGAGGCGGTCGAGATGATCCTCCATGGCGAATGGCCGGCCCGCGTAGGACCTGATCACTTCGAAGCAACCATCGCCCCTGAGGACCGAAGAGTCGGTGACGGGAACGACACCGTCCGCCTCGACTCCGTTTATCAGCACCTTCAGCGTCATCGGCAACCCGTCACGGGGATGACGGCTTGTGTCTGTTGGTGATGGGCAGTCGACGGTCCTTGCCGAACGCCTTGACGGTGATCTTCACCCCGGGGGCGGCCTGCCGACGCTTGTACTCGTTGCGATCGACCATGCCCGCCACCCGTGCCACCAGGCCCGGGTCGAAGCCACGCTCCACGATCGCGGTGACGCCGAGGTCGGCCTCCACGTAGAGCGAGAGGATCTCATCGAAGGTCTCGTACGGTGGAAGACTGTCCGAATCCTTCTGATTCGGGCGCAATTCGGCTGATGGCGGCTTGTCGATTGTGTTCTGGGGTATCACGTCCCCATCCTTGTTCCGCCAACGGGCCAGGTCGTAGACCAGGGTTTTGAATACGTCCTTCAGAACCGCGTAGCCCCCAACCATGTCTCCGTAAAGGGTGGCGTATCCCGCAGCCATCTCAGACTTGTTTCCGGTGGCCACCACCATCGGGCCGTGCTTGTTGGAGATCGCCATCAGCATCGCCCCCCTGGTGCGGGCCTGGAGGTTCTCCTCGCTCGTCCCGAACTCGGTGCCGGCGAAAACGGGGGTGAGGGCCTCGAGATACGCGCCGTATACGTCGTCGATGGGGAGGAGGTCGAAGCGCAGCCCCAGGTTCTCGGCCAGTTGCCTGGCATCGTCGATCGAGTGTTGCGAGGAGAAGCGCGACGGCATGGCGACACCCCAAACCGAGTCAGGTCCCAGGGCGTCGGAGGCAATGACCGCGGTCAGAGCCGAATCGATGCCGCCGGACAGGCCGATGACGACCTGCCCGAACCCGTTCTTCCTGACGTAATCCCCCAGACCGGTCTCCAAGGCCCGATAGACCTCTTCGACAGGCTCCAGATGGTCCGTCACCGAACCGACCGCCACTGCCTCCCCGGGCAGCGGCACGTCGACGACGAACATGTCCTCTTCGAACTGCGGAGAGCGGTGGACAATCGTGCCGTCGGCAGCGACGACCAAAGAGCACCCATCGAACACGAGCTCGTCCTGGCCCCCGATCAGGTTGAGGTAGAACACGGCCGCCCCGGATGCACGGGCGCGGTCGACGATCATGCCCTCGCGTTCTCTGGCCTTGCCTTTGTGGAACGGGGAGGCGTTGATGTTGAGCAAGACCTTGGCACCAGCAGCGGCCTGATCACGTGGAGGGCCATCCGGGAGCCAGATGTCCTCGCAGATCGACACCCCGACGCGGGTCCCTCCCATTTCCCAGACCCGAGCCGGATCGTCCCCTACGGCGAAGTAGCGGTCCTCGTCGAAGACGCCGTAGTTGGGGAGCAGTACCTTGTGATATAAGCCGACGATCCCGCCTTGGTGAAGAACGGCTGCAGCATTGGCCACGCGGCGATCCTCGGCGTCGACGGCACCCCGTGACGGGCCATCCGATCGGTCGACGAAGCCAACAACCACCACCGTTGACCCCGCTCGTGAAGCGAGACGATGAAGGGCCTCGATGCCCGCCGACACGAAATCGTCGCGAAGCACCAGATCCTCGGGCGGATACCCGTTGATCGCCAACTCAGGCAGGAGCAGCACTTCGGCACCCTCAGCTTCGGCCCAACCCATGGCGCCGGCAATGCGTCTCTCGTTGCCAGGTATGTCGCCGACACAGAGATTCAGTTGAGCCCCGGCGACTCGAAGTGGCATGCCTCCACGATACGCCCCGGCATACGCTGTCGGGCGTGACCGACAGACGGCCCGTAGCCGCAATTCCGTCAGCAGAAGCAGGAAGACTCGAGGTCCTGGTACCGGACCCGGACCGGAGATCGTCCATCGT
>JARDZU010000130.1 GCA_029240695.1 Acidimicrobiia bacterium
TCAAATGGCTCCAGGCAAATCGAGTACGTGGTGTCGCCGTTGCGAGCACCCATTCGGCGCGCACGGCTTCCTCTTCGACTTCGAGACGGAGAACGGCTCGAATGGCGTAGGCGGAAGTGATGAGGGCGATGATCCCGACCACCGTGGAGAAGAAGATGTCGGTCAGCCCCTGTGCACCACCCATTTGCTCGAAGATCTCCTGCAATTGAGGATTGCCTTCGAGCATGCCCTGGATGCTGTCTCCGGCGGTCCCATAGACCGCCCCGAGCACGGCCAGCCCGATAGTCCAGCCCATCACAGAGCCGCGGTGCAGACGCCACGCCAACCCGAGCGGGCTGCTCAATCCCCGTGCCGCATTGGCGGGCCCGGGCCGGGGTGGGAGGGCACCGGCCCCCACGTCCCGTCTGGAGGCGACCAGCGCGGCTGCCGTGATGAGGAGAGCGGAAAGGCCCAGCCAGAGCAGTAGGACCCACCACTCCTCGCCGGCGAAGGGCCGCAAACGGCTGAACCATCCGATCGGAGAGAGCCACGCCATCCATTCCGTCGCTTCCCCACCCGAGTCGCCTGCCATTCGGAGGAGAAAGGTGACGCCAGCGATACCGACGCCGATCCCACGCGCGGTCGAGGACGCCTCGGTTAGCTGCGCGGCGACGGCGCCGACGCCGGCAAAGACCACGGCGACACCTGCGTAGCCCAGGCCGAAGGCGAACGAGCCCGCCAGTGGAAGCCCGACTCCGGCCAATCCTGCAGTGAGCAGCCCGGCCACGAGGAGACCCGCCCCAGTAGTCACGGCCAAGGCAGCTACCAACGGGGCGTGACGTCCGACCACAGTGGCCCCCAGCAACTCACGCCTGCCGGTCTCCTCCTCCTCCCGGGTGTGCCGGATCATGGTCAGGATCGCCATCAGTGCCACGAAGAACGCACCCAGGGTGCCGGCGCGCCAGGCGGTGAGGCCGCCGATGCTCGAGTCGTACAGCGGTCCGAGAAGGGCCGTCAGCGCTGGGCTGGAGGCGACTGTCGCCGCCAGCGCCTCGCGTGAGGCCTGGTCGGGGTAAAGGTCGATGAATGCAGTTGCAGTGAAGACGGGGACGATGACGAGGACTACCACCCAGATACCGAGGCGGAGTCGCTCCCGGCGAAGGATGAGCCGGATGAGCTTCCCCGTCCCTGCCAGGGTGGTCACGCCGGGACCTCTTCGTCCTCGTAGTGCCGGAGGAACAACTCCTCCAGGGTCGGCGGATGGCTCACAAGGCTTCGAACGCCGAGCGGAGCGAGGGTCCGGATAACTTCATCGAGGCGATCGGAGTCCACTTCGAACTCCACCTTGTGATCGTGGAGACGGAGGTCGTGAACACCGGACAATCCAGCCATAGGAGAAGGGTCAGAGCTCAACTCGGCGCTGATGGTCGTCCGGGTCAGATGGCGCAGGTCCGAAAGCGTGCCGCTCTCCACGGTCTTTCCCTTACGGATGATGCTGACCCGGTCACAGAGGGCCTCGACCTCGGCGAGGATGTGACTAGCCAACAGCACTGTGCGCCCGGTAACTCGGTCTTCCTCGATGCATTTGCGGAACTGTTCCTCCATGAGCGGATCCAGGCCCGCAGTCGGTTCGTCGAGAATCAAGAGCTCGACATCCGAGGCCAATGCAGCGATCAGCGCCACCTTCTGACGATTGCCCTTGGAGTAGGTGCGGCCCTTCTTGGTGGGGTCGAGGTCGAATCGCTCCAGCAGCATCGCCTTCCTCGACTCATCGAGGCCTCCCCGAAGCCGCCCGAGGAGATCGATCACCTCACCACCGGTGAGCTTGGGCCAGAGCGTCACGTCCCCGGGGACATAGGCCAGCCGTCGATGCAACTCGGTCGCCCCGGCCCAGGGGTCACCTCCCAGCAAGATTGCAGTGCCGGCATCGTGGCGGATCAGACCGAGCAGGACGCGGATGGTCGTGGTCTTGCCAGCCCCGTTAGGACCGAGGAAGCCGTGAACCTCGCCGGGTGCCACCTCCAGGTCGAGCCCGTCGAGGGCCCGGACATTCCCGAAGTTCTTGACGAGGCCGGAGACAGAGATTGCATTGGTCATGACAACCTGATCGTAGGTTCGAGCCACCACTGCCGAAGCTGGGAGGGCTGGCCGGTGCCCGACGTGAACCGGATCCGAGCCCACAACGTAATGGCCGAGAAGGCCGACGCGACGGTCGCCGATTGCGTAAGGTTCCGGCGGGCAGGATTCCGGTGGCACCGGAATCCTTTGTGCAATGGGAGGTCCGGCCGTTGGCTTGCAAACGGTTGGCCCACGAGACCGGGAGGTGAACCTTGGCAGTTGAGACGTCCGGTCACAGCCGGGGTAATCCCCGTCTGTACGAGTTGATCGAGCACGCCCCTAAGGAGGGCGAGAGCCCAACGATCTGGGCGTGGCCGGAGATCGTCGACTACTTCAAGGTCGCAGGTCAACCGGTCCAGGGCCCCTGGCCTCCCCATCAGCAGCCAAGACCCGACCCATCGGCCGAATCCTTACCCGTCGCAGTTCCCGATCCCCAATCAGTCACTCGTCAGCCCGAGCCTCAGGACGAACTCGGGCCGCAAGCCTGAAGCAAAGCAAGGAGGCAGACATCTACCCGTCTCGATTCCGCTACGAGGCTCCGAGGTCGGTCGAGGAAGCCTCCGCGCTCCTGGCCGACGGCGGTGGCGAAGCCAAGGTCCTGGCCGGGGGCCAGAGCCTGGTCCCAATGATCAAGCTCCGTTTCGCCTCGCCGGAGATGCTGGTCGACATCAACGAGATCCCCGACCTGGGCTATCACCGTATAGACGCAGACGGCTCCGTACACGTCGGTGCATTGTGCCGTCACGCCGACCTGGAGCGCTCCTCTCTGCTTGCGACTCGCCAGCCGACGATGGCTGCGGCCGCTCCCCTGGTGGCCGATCCGATCGTGCGCAATCGAGGCACACTGGTCGGCTCGTTGTGTCACGCCGACCCTCAGGGTGATTGGGCCTCGGTGATGGTCTCCCTGGACGGTCTGGTGGTGGCACAGGGCCCCCGCGGCCGGCGCACGATCGCGGTCAAGGAGCTGGTGCACGGCCCGTTCCAGACGACCCTTGCCTATGACGAGGTCGTGGTGGAGGCTATCGCGCCGGCGCCGAAGGGTGCCCCGGCGGGCGGATATCTGAAGCTGGAGCGGCGTGTCGGCGATTTCGCCACTGTCGGCGTCGCAGTGTCCGTCGACCGAACCGGTGACGAAGTCACCCGAGCAGGGATCGGTCTCACCGGCGTGGGTGGCTCCACCATCTCCGCGGACGATGCCGCCCAGTTGCTGGTGGGTGGCCCACTCACCTCCGATGCGATCGGCGAAGCCGCCGCCCTGGCGGCCCAGGCAGCCCAGCCCCGCACCGATCACAGGGGGAGCGCCTCCTACAAGCGGCACCTGGTGAGCGTCTTCACCAGCAGGATCCTGACCGGGTTGATTCGATCGCAAGAGGAGGCTGCCTGAGATGACCAGCTTGTTCCAGGAGGTCAGCCCGGGGGCGGCCGAGGAGACCCCGACCAGACAGATCACGGTGACGGTCAACGGCGAGAGCCGGACCGCCGTAGTCGAGCCGCGACTGGTCCTGGCCCATCTGCTCCGTAATGGGCTCAACATGACCGGCACCCATACCGGGTGCGACACGTCCAACTGCGGAGCCTGCACCGTTCTCTTCGACGGCAAGCCGGTCAAGAGCTGCACCATGTTCGCCGTCCAGGCCGACGGTCACGAGGTGATGACCGTCGAGGGACTGGCTGGCCCCAGTGAGCTGCACGCCATACAGGAAGGGTTCAAGGAGGAGCACGGGCTCCAATGCGGGTTCTGCACCCCCGGCATGATGATGGCGTCCAAGGCACTGCTCGATGAGAACCCCAGCCCGAGCGAGGACGAGATCCGGTGGGCGTTGAGCGGCAACCTCTGCCGGTGCACCGGGTATCAGAACATCGTCAAGGCGGTCATGTGGGCGGCCCGGAAGCTGGAGGATCAGGGATGACGGCGGTCGACGAGATCAAGATCGGCGGCATGGGCGCCAGCAGGCGCCGTGTCGAGGACAACCGCTTCATCCGGGGCAAGGGCAACTACGTCGACGACATCGTCCTGCCCGGGATGCTGCACATGGAGATCCTGCGCAGTCCTCTGGCCCACGCCCGGATCAAGTCGATCGACGCATCGAAGGCCTGGGCCATGCCCGGCGTCCGTCTCGTCCTGACCGGCGAGACGATGGCTGCCCGCAACCTCGCCTGGATGCCGACGTTGTCATACGACACCCAGGCTGTGCTGGCAACCGACAAGGTTCGATTCCAGGGCCAGGAGGTTGCCTGCGTGATCGCCGACGACCCCTACATCGCCAAAGATGCTTGCGAGGCGATCGTCGTCGATTACGAGCCGCTCCCCGTGATCGTCAACCCCACCCAGTCTCTCGCCGAGGGAGCGCCTCTGATCCGGGACGACAAGGAGAACCAGTCGAACAACGTCGTCTACGACTGGGAGGTAGGTGACAAGGACGGAACCGACCGGGTCTTCGACCAGGCCGATGTCATCTCCAAGATCGACCTCCACTATCCGAGGTCACATCCGGCGCCGATCGAGTGCTGCGGGTCCATCGCCGATTTCAACCGGGCGACGTCCAAGTTGACCGTCTACATGACCACCCAGGCGCCGCACATCATCCGGGCAGCGGTTGCTCTCGTGGCCGAACTCCCCGAGCAGATGATCAGGATCATCTCACCCGACATCGGCGGTGGGTTCGGCAACAAGGTGCCCGTGTACCCCGGGTACGTGGCGTCGATCCTGGCCTCGATCCTCTTGGAACGGCCGGTGAAATGGATCGAGGACCGGACCGGCAACCTGATCTCGACCGGTTTCGCCCGCGACATCTATCTCCACGGGGAACTGGCATTGCGCAAGGACGGCCGGATCCTCGGAGTTCGGATGAAGGCGACTGCAGACCACGGCGCCTTCTTCTCCGATGCCCAACCGTCGAAGTTCAAGATCGGGCTGATGCACTCCGCTTTCGCCTGTTACGACATCCCCAACGCCCATCTCGAGGCGAGGGGGGTGTACACCAACAAGGCGCCCGGCGGCGTGGCCTACCGCTGCTCGTTCCGGGTGACCGAGGCGATGTTCTTCCAGGAGCGGATGGTGCAGGCCGCTGCCGACGACCTGGGGATGGACCAGGCCGAGTTCCGCCGTATCAACTTCGTGCGCGACGACGACTTCCCCCATCGGACCCCGTGGGGCTTTCTCACCGACTCGGGCCAGTACGGCAAGTGCCTGGACGTCGGCCTGGAGGCCATCGGCTACGAGGAGTTCCTGAAGGAAAAGGAAGAGGCGGCCAAGCGCGGCCGGCTGCTCGGCATCGGCATCTCCACGATGACCGAGCCTCTCGGTGCCGGCAACAGCCGTGAGTACGACATCCTGGGCATCAAGATGTTCGACTCGGCCGAGCTCAAGATCCATATGACGGGCAAGGCGCTTCTGCGCACCGGGGCCAAGACCCAAGGTCAGGGCCACGAGACGACCTGGGCGCAGATCGTCGCCCATGAGCTCGGCCTCCCCGCCGAGGACATCCTCGTCGAGGAAGGCGACACGGACACCGCGCCGTTCGGGATGGGCACCTACGCCTCCAGGAGCACGCCGGTGGCGGGAGCAGCGGTGGCCATGGTCTCACGCAAGATCCGCGCCAAGGCCCGGAAGATCGCGGCGCACCTCCTCGAGATATCCGAGGAAGACGTCGAGTGGGAGTTGGGCCGTTTCTACGTCCGCAGCCAGCCCGACCGCGGGGTCACGATCCAGGAATGTGCCATGGCGGCGTATTCCAACATGCCCGACGGGATGGAACCCGGGTTGGAGAATGTGGCGTATTACGACCCGCCCAATCTCACCTGGCCGTTCGCCTGCTACATCGTCACCGTGGAAGTCGACCCCGAAACCGGGGTGTGGGACGTCTTGAGGCTCGTTGCTGTCGACGATTGCGGCGTCCGCATCAACCCGATGATCGTAGAAGGGCAGATCATGGGTGGGCTCACCGAGGCCTACGCCATGGCCAACATGCAATTCATCACCTTCGACGAACACGGCAACTGCATCGGATCCAATTTTACCGACTACCTGCTTCCGACCGCGTGGGAGACGCCCGGGATCGAGCTACACGAAGTGGAGACCCCTTGCCCCCACCACCCGATCGGCGCCAAGGGCATCGGCGAGTGCGCCGCCGTCGGCGGGCCCGCCGCGTTCGTCAATGCAGTGATGGACGCCCTCAAAGGCACCGGGGTGCGCAACATCGACATGCCGGTCTTTCCCGATCGGGTCTATGAGGCGCTGCAGACTGGCCAGGACGTGAGCGGAGCTCCGCCGGTGAGGACCGACGAGACATGAACTCCCAGCCGGCCGACGGGTGGAGGATGATCGAGATGGCGAGTGATCTCGCCCGACAAGGCGTCGAGTTCGCTCTTGCCACCGTCGTCTGGCGCCAGGCGCCGTCCTCAGGGCATCAGGGTGCAAGGGCCATCATCACGGCTGACGGCCAGATGCACGGTTGGATCGGAGGTGCATGCGCCGAGCCGGTCGTGATACGGGAGGCGCAGCGGGCCATGGAGGACCGCGTCCCACGGCTCATCCTCCTGGGCAACCCGGATCAATTCGGTGAGATCCCTGACGGAATGACCTTCGTCCAGATGTCGTGCCAATCCGAAGGGGCCCTCCAGCTCTACGTCGAGCCGGTGCTCCCCAGTCCGCACCTGGTCGTGCTCGGCCGGTCGCCCATGGCAGCCACCCTGGCGGAGCTGGCAGCGGGTGTCGGATGGCGGGCCGACCTGGTCGATGTCCCCGACTTCAAGACCGCCCACGTCGGCAACAGATCCGTTGTGGTCGTCGCCACCCAGGGGCACGGTGACGAAGAGGCGGTGGAGCAGGCGGTCACCGCCCGAACCGCCTTCGTCGGACTGGTCGCCTCT
The DNA here is from genome assembly GCA_029240695.1 of Acidimicrobiia bacterium. Lineage (GTDB taxonomy): Bacteria > Actinomycetota > Acidimicrobiia > Spongiisociales > ZC4RG35 > JARDZU01. Next base: position 6,970 of record JARDZU010000130.1, read on the forward strand.
CGCAAGCGGGGCGAGGCGATCCTCGGATACCTCGCTGACCGCGGCGTCCCCCAAGAGCTCTTGGACCAGGTGCGGGTCCCGGTCGGCATCGACCTCGGCCACACCTCACACCCCGAGATAGCTGTATCCGTGCTGGCCGAACTGGTCGAGCTCCGGGCCAAAGGTGCCCTCGACCCGCAGCCACGGGGGGAATCGCACGCGGCGCCAGTGGAGCACCACCATGCCGATCATGAACACGATCACTCGGAGGCAGTCACAGCCGTCGATCTGGTTTGCGGGATGACCGTGCCGGCCGACGAGACCAGCCGCCCCCTCGAATACGAGGGACAGACTTACTACTTCTGCTGTCCAGGCTGTCGGACGGCATTCGAGAAGGAGCCCACCGCCTACCTGACAGTCAGAGGATGACATGCTGATCAAACACGACTTCGAAGTACCGGTCGACGTCGACAAGGTCTGGGAGTTCTGCCAGAACATCCCCCAGGTGGCCGCCTGCCTCCCGGGAGCCTCGCTGACCGACGAGATCGCCCCCGATCAGTACACAGGGAATGTCGGCATCCGGCTGGGACCGGTCCAGATGCAGTTCGCCGGGCAAGCCGCCGTCACGGAGCGCGATCACGCCAACCGGACCATCGTCGTCGACGCCTCGGGTGCCGACGAGAAGGGCCGGGGTCAGGCCGCACTCGGGCTCACGGCCCGTCTGGTGCCGACCGCCACCGGGACCCGGGTCGAGGTAGAGCAGGACCTGCAGCTCTCCGGAGCGGCGGCGCAGTACGGACGGGGCATGATCAGTGACGTCAGCGCGGTGATGATGCGGGACTTCGCTACCAACATGCAGACGCGGATCGATGCCTACGACCGCGGCGTCTCACCCGACCAGATCCAGACGAAATCCGCCGGTGGCTTCGGAATCGCGATCGCGGCAGCATGGATAGCGCTCAAACGGGTGGGGCGCCGGTTCTTTCTCCCCTACGAGCCCAACCGGATCTGAGGAGGCGCTGATGACTTGGTGGTGGATTGCAAATGCGGTGCTCCTCCTGGTGGTGGTGCCTGTGCTGGTCGCCCTGCTCAACCGGGTGTTGGCGGCCGTAGAGCGAATCAGAGGCGCTTCCGACAACATCCTCGCCGGTGGGGTAGCCCTGATCGGCGAGGTAGACAGGGTGCCAGAGCTCTTGGCTGTCACCGATCAGACGATCGAAGACGTATCCACCGGCGCGGTCCGCTACGCCGGGTCCGTGGCGAAGTTGCTGGGTTGAGGGAGGTGTAGCCAATGCCTGCTGTAGCAATCGTCACCTTGGTCCTGGCGACGCTGATCATCGCCGCCGCCGCCGTGGGTCTGATCAGGGTCATCGAGCACCTGAATGCCGCACTGA
>JARDZU010000277.1 GCA_029240695.1 Acidimicrobiia bacterium
ACCCGCCCACTTGCCCTGTTCGGCCTGCTCGGCGTCATCTTCATGGGAGTGGGCGCCCAGTTGACCGGTGCCGCTGCCATAGCCGGCTGGGCCGCCGCTTTCGCCGTGCTCACGATCCTGTTCCTGACCCTTTCGCCCCGACGCCAGCCCCTGGCTGACGCCTCAGTCACGATCGGCGGCATGGTCTGGGTCGGCCTCCTCTCCTTCGCCATCCTCATCGCCCAGGGATCGCATCCGGTTGCTTACATCCTGTTCGTAGTGCTCCTGGTGGCCGCCAACGACACCGGTGCCTATTTCGTGGGTCGATCCCTCGGCCGTCGGAAGCTGTCGCCTGTGATCTCTCCTCACAAGACCGTCGAGGGCCTGATCGGAGGCTTTGTCGCCGGGCTGGTCGTTGCATCGATCCTCGCCACATTCCCCGCCTGGGAGACAATCGGCATCGCCAAAGCGCTGGTTGCTGGTGCCGTCGTGGGCGTGATCGCGCCCCTGGGCGACGCCGTCGAGTCGATGGTCAAGCGCTCCCTTGATGTCAAGGATATGGGATCGGTGCTCCCCGGCCATGGCGGGATGCTCGACCGGATCGACGGCTTTCTGTTCGTGGTCCCGGCCATCTACTTCCTGTTCCGCGGGTTCGGTTTGCTGTGACCCGCCCGGTGGTCGTTCTGGGGGCGACCGGGTCCATCGGGTCCCAGACAATCGAGGTGGCCACTTCCCTGGGGTTGGAGATGGCCGCCCTCGCCGCAAGGTCGCCTTCGCCGAAGCTGGCGGAATTGGCGTCGGCCCACCCGAACGCCCGGGTTCTGGTGGCGGGTGGATCCTCCGAGGAGCGCGAGGATTTCACGCGCCTCGTAGGGCGGTCCGTCGAATTCGGCGCCGATGCGGTCATCGACGCAGCCCGCATCCCGGGCACCGTCGTTGTCAACGGAATCGTCGGGGCGGCCGGGCTGAGAGCGACGATGGCCGGTCTTGAGAGCGGGAATCGCGTCGCGCTGGCCAACAAGGAGAGTCTGGTGGCCGGCGGGCCGGTGGTGAAGGGGGCGCTGGCCGAGCACGGCGGTGAGCTGATCCCGGTCGACAGCGAGCATTCTGCCCTGCTTCAGTGCCTCGCCGGCGAGGAGCCGGAATCGGTGGCTCGTCTGATCCTGACCGCCTCTGGTGGCCCGTTCCGGGGACGATCAGCGGACTCACTCGTCGGGGTGACGCCCAACGAGGCCCTGGCCCACCCGACCTGGGACATGGGGCCGCGGATAACCATCGACTCAGCCACCCTCTTCAACAAAGGGCTGGAAGTGATCGAGGCCCATCATCTGTTCGACATCGAATACGACCGGATCGCCGTCCTGATCCACCCGCAGTCGATCCTCCATTCGGCGGTCGAGTTCGTCGATGGGTCGTGGAAGGGCCACCTGGGCCAGCCTGACATGCGGATCCCGATCCAGTACGCCCTGACTTCACCGGAGCGAACAACTTCGCTGGCGCGCCCCTTCGACCTGGCCGGTATGGACCTGACGTTCGAAGCTCCGGATCCAGTGTCGTTCCCTGCCTTGGACCTGGCTTTCGAGGCAGGCCGTGAAGGTGGATCCTCTCCCGCCGTGCTCAACGCGGCTGACGAGGTAGCGGTCGCCGCCTTCCTCGATGGCCGCCTGGGATTTCTCGGGATCGCCGAGGTGGTCTCGGCCACCCTCGAGACATCGGATTGGCGGACGCTGGAGACCGTGGAGGATGTGATCACCGCCGACCGGGAGGGCCGGGAGATCGCGGCCTCATTCATCGCAGGAGCCTGCTGACTAACGGCGATTCGCGGGTAGCGTGTCCGCATGCTCGGAGGCTTTGCTGCGGCCGCAGCCATCATTCTCTTTGTCACCGCCCACGAGGCCGGACATTTCTTTGCGGCCAAGGCAACCGGGATGAAGGTGACCGAGTTTTTCTTCGGGTTCGGGCCCCGTATTTTCTCCTGGCGCCGTGGCGAGACCGAGTACGGGCTCAAGGCGATCCCCCTCGGGGGATATGTGCGCATCATCGGCATGAATCCCCTCGAGGAGATCTCCCCGGCCGACATCGGCCGCACCTACCGGGAGAAGAAGTTCTGGGAGAAGAGTGTCGTCGTGCTGGCCGGGGTAGCCATGAACTTCCTCATCGCCTTCCTTCTGTTCTACGGGATCGTGCTCGCCAACGGCGTCTCAGAGCCACAGCCGATCATCGACGAGGTCGTGCCCACAGTCCTGGTGGGCGAGGACACAGTCCCCACGCCGGCCGCCGCCGGCGGGCTGGAATCTGATGATGTGATCGTGTCCATCGGCGACCACAGCATCGACGAATGGTCTGATGTCCCTGAGGCCCTGACCGCACTCGGCGAAGGGCCTACCACGGTGGTGGTCGAGCGCGACGGCCAGCCCCGCAGTCTCGAGGTGACTTTGGTCGAGCGTGATGCAGGTTCCGGATTCCTCGGGGTCGCCCCGGTTATCGCGACGCATGACCCGGGGATCATCGGCGCCATCGGTGTGGCCGGGTCCCAGGTGTGGGAGGGGATCGGATTCACCTTCCAGGCGATCGGAGACATGGTCAAGCCCTCGAGTCTTGCCCAATACCTCGGAGT